>JBDHXH010000014.1:0-50220 GCA_039810605.1 Ignavibacteria bacterium
CTGCCTGAAAATTCTTATGATAATAATATTTCTCCTGCGCCTTTGTGAAATTAGCATAAGAAACTTCTTTGCGGCGGTCGGCATTAAAAAGGCTAATTGATTTATTGTAAGAATATACCGGTGTCTTTGTTTTCTTTTTAATGCGGAGATTCTGTGCGGGTGCAAAGAGAACTGCGAGAATCAACAGCAAACCCCCCTTTGTTTTCTTACCGGAATTCTTAAACTCATTTCCATAGAACTGAAGTTTATGCGCCAATGTCATTCCAGGCGGATAAGCAAAGAATCTGTAAGCATTCATCAGACCCTCATATCCATTATTCCATAGCAAAGATTGCAGAAGCATATTCATTCTTACTCTCTTCTTCAATGCTTTCGGGTTTATGACATAAGAAAGCATTATGAACATTGCCGCGCGCAACTTTTTATTCTCAAAAAATCTATATCTTCCCCGCAAATAGACCTTCTCTGAATAATATTTATTTTTCTTTAAGGTAAGAAGAGACAATGCTCGTCTTGAATTCTTCCTTAAGCCGTGAGCAATCTTTGATAAATTGTAAGGCTTCTTTTCATAATAGAAAAACTTGTAATAGTTGTATAAATAAAACGGCAATAATTTTTTATCATAGTGTCTGCAATGATAAACAACTCTGTCATGCGTATTCTTCCGGTTGTCAGCAGTCGAAGTCTTGTTTAAACCATTCATGAAGAATGTTCCGAGATAATCCTCAATCTTAACCAGCTTGTAACTCTGGTAAGCCTTGAGGAGAAACCAATAATCCATCGTCATGTGGTTATCAAGGGGAAAGGCTCCGATTTCTTCTTGCATTTTCCTCTTGTAGAAGTAGCTGACGGGATTTATGGGGAACATGTACTTAAACGGCTGCATGATTTTCTTATAGTCAATCTCCGGTTTCCTGATGAATGTGTGATCAACGTAATCAAAAAGTAAATTGCCGACGATCATGTCCGCCGCCGGATTCTTATCAAATGCCTCCGCAATTTTATAGAACGCACCTCTCTGGAAATAATCATCTGCATTGAGATACACAATGATGTCGCCGTTTGACATTGCAAAGGCTTTGTTCATTGCGTCGGATTGACCCTTGTCTTTTTCGGAAATCCATTTCAAATGAGGATACTTCTTTAAAATCTCAACCGTGTTATCCTTCGATCCGCCGTCGCATATAATATGCTCAACGTCCGGATAATTCTGCATCACAACGCTCATGATTGCCTTCTCGATTGTTCCGGAAGAATTGAATGAAGGTGTCAGTACGCTTATCTTCGGAAATTTTTTCCCGATTGAATTTTCCGGAGGTACAGTTCCACTTTCAATGCTCCACGGCCATCCGTATCTGATGTCAATTTCCTTTTCAACGGACTCCCTGTGACTTCTTCTTAAATCCGCGTAGCCCTTCTTCCAGGGAGCATTCTGCAACTGTTTGTATTTTACATTGTATTCCTTTCTGACTCTGAATAATTCCTGCAGCCTCGTCAGATAAAATTCCAGCATGACAATATCAGTATTGTCTTTTTGCGGAAGTCTTAATGAAAGTATTTTCTTAATTCCGTATTTTCTGATTTCACGAATAGTTCTTTTAACCTCATACCACCAGTCCTGATTTTCAATTTCTTTATGATCCACATCTGCTCTTCCCAGCTTAATTGCCTTCTCATAAATTTCAAGGCCGACAGACGCTACTCCGAATCCCTTGAATAGTCTTATCAGATAATCCCATTCAAGTCTTCCGGCCGGCATGCAATGTTTCAGTTTTAATCTTGGATCATACCAGACCTGCCAACCTGCGAGAACCAAGGCGTAGCAAGCTTCGGAATCACCTCCGGAAGTAAGCTCTTCACCCTTTCTGCAACTCATTGAGGTTCTGAATCCGTCAAGTATCAGTTTTTCCCAGGCACTCTTTCTCACAACCATTCCCGCACCCCAGACAAATCCTCTCTTCCAAGTTATGTTTCCTCTGGATACGCTGCCGGTGTATATATCTCCTTGTTCTCCGGCTGCATAATCCTTTTGAAAATATTTGAACCAATCCGGCGGTTCAACTTCACAGAGCGCATCGTTAGGACCGCCAAGGACTCCAATGTGCGGGTTATTGTGCATTACTTCAAATACATACTGAACAAAGTTTTCCTCAAGCCAATTGTCATCATCACACGTGATCAGATATTCGTAATTCGCAACTTCATATCCTTTCTCAAGTGCAAGCTGCTTGCCGGGAATCGGCTGGTCAACAATCCTTAACTTCGCTGCGGGTTTATGCTTCTTCCACTCGTTGATTACCGCTTCCTTGGAATTATCTGTTGAAGCATTATCTACAAGTATGACTTCCCACAGAATATCCTTCCGCACTTTCTGCAATGCAAGATGCCTGATGGTATCGGGCAACCTCGCTGCGCCATTGTATGTGCAGACAATTACCGAAACTCCGTTGAATTTTTTCTCGAACTTGTAACGCGGGAAAATTTTGTAATTATCTCTGAACGAAGGCGCTAAAATCCGGATGTCATTTTTCCGTGCTGTCTTTTTCAAAAAATGAAGGGCTCTATTGTAAGACTTCTTTTTCTTGAGGAGACCTTCTATTCTTCCGAGACAATACTCAAGCATCGGAATATCTGTATCCCCTTCAAGTGATAGGTTCTTCATCAGGAGCTTTTCATAATTCGTCTTTCTTATCCTGTGTAATGTTCGTCGCAGGTCGCTTCTCAAATCTATTCTGCGTTTGCGCACGTCCGAGCGGGTTGCCGAAATGTATTTTCTAATGTAGAGGTCAAGCCCTATGGAAGCCTGTCCGAAACCTTTGAATAGTCTGCCGAGATAATCCCAATTTAACCTGTCGCTTGTGATGTAATGTTTGAAAGTAAGTTCAGACTCATAACGCATCTTCCATCCCTCGTTTCTCAAAGCATAACAAATTTCAGTATCGCCTCCGGCAGACAAGACATTTCCTTTCCTGTCGGCAAGGATGGATTGAAATCCTTTTGCCAGAAGTTTTTTCATCGCAGATTTTCGGACCACCATTGCTGCACCCCACAGATATCCTCTTGAATCCGTTACGTCACTTGACTTCTCTTTGCTCTGTGCTCCGATAGCGTAACTGTCTTTCCAGAAATCAAACCAACCGGGAGGCTCAACCTCAAATACAGCTTTACTCCTGCCTCCGAGAATTCCTGCGTCCTCATTCTTTTCCATCAACTGATATGATTTTCCGACAAAATCTTTCGACAGCCTGTTATCATCATCGCAGAAAATTATATACTCATATTTTGCTGAATTTATTCCCTTCATTCTTGCAACGGTAAGTCCGGGTTTGTTTTCACGAACAACTCTAAGCGGCACGAGACAGTTATGGTTCAGCCAATATTGTTTTGCAATTGCACCAGTGTCGTCAGTTGAAGCGTTGTCAATAATTACAACTTCCCAAGGAATGTCTTTGGGAACTTCCTGCCGGCAAATGTACCGAAGCGTATCTTCGATGACTCTTGAACTGTTATAGCAGCAAATTATTATGCTGATACCTTTATCAAGTTTCTTTCCGTTGACAATCTTACTCCCGTTGCTGTTTCCGTTTGACCTGCCTGATACTTCGGAAAGGACTCTTGTGTATTGCCCTCTTGTTTTTAAGAGTCCGCTGAATCTCCCCTTCAAAGACTCAATTTCAAGAGTTTCTGTGTCGGAATTCCCTGCCGACCTGTTAAGAAATATTTTTTTCAGAGGATAATTTTTGAGCTGTCCGATTGTCCTGTTCAATGACATTGTCCAGGGAACGAGTGCTGAATCATTTTCATGCAATGATTCCAATACTTTGCTTGCTCCGTCGGCATAATGAAGTTTCCTTAAATATTCCCAATTCAGTTTTTCAACCGGCACCAGCAATCCGGAAATCAATCTCGGGTTATATAAAATTTTCTTTCCTGATTTTCTTGCGGCTTGAGATAAAATTTTTTCTTTTCTTCCGGAGGTTTCAAAATCTTTAAATCTGCTCCTTTCAATATCGCCGGCAATTTCCTTCAGAAAAGTTTTCTTTACGACAATTCCCGATTTCCATAAATCCTTGTGTTCATGAGTGATGTCTTCGGGATAATCGCCAAGTTTTCCGACACCGAATAATTCTTTGTGCTCCTTAAACCACTTAGGCAGTTTTACTTCGCTTGCTTCCATAGTCTGACCGCCCGCAATCACTGCATCTTTGTCATCTGAAATAATCCTAAAAGACATTCTTACAAAATCGCTTTGCAGCATATCAAACTCATTCATCAGAATTAAGTTATCGTATCTGCATTGTGTGACTGAATTGGCGGCGAAATAGTTTTCTTGTTTATACTGATCATAAAAGTTTAAGCCTGCTCCCGCATCAGATTTTTTCCAGATTGAAATTAATTCTCTTTTTAAATCATCCTTGATGAAATTTGAAACTATGTTTACTTCCCAGGGAAAATCTTCCGGGACGTTTTGCTTTGAGAGATAATCAAGAGCCCTTACAAGGTAGTGATATGACGAATTGTTAAATTCCAGCATAACTGAAATGCCGCGCCTTGTTCTTCCATTGCGGTATTGCGGATAGCGGAAATATTTTTCGGAAACCGCGCGTCTTAAAAGCCGCAAGTCCCGTTTCCCGGAAATCCTTTTCAGCAATCTTACTTTCCTGTTGTAAGAAGCTATTCCGCCGAGCTGAATCTTAAGGAGTTCAAAAAGGAAATTTATGTTAAGTATGTCTTCATCATACCGGTTAATCTCACGATAACTTCGGAGTTTCCATCTCTTATATCTAGAAAGCCTT
This sequence comes from Ignavibacteria bacterium, assembly GCA_039810605.1. Lineage (GTDB taxonomy): Bacteria > Bacteroidota > Ignavibacteria > Tepidaquicellales > Tepidaquicellaceae > JAGPCH01. The sequence goes on from JBDHXH010000014.1 coordinate 4,797, forward strand.
CGGTAAGTGTCTTCAATTGACTTTTTGCCGGAAAGAGTGTGCTTAATCCGAATAGGTGTTTGTTCGGAATCAGTAAGATCGGAGCGTGTATTTCTTGAATCAACTGTGATATATTTTGAAAGTGACTCATCAAGTTTCGAATTCTTCCATCTCTCCTTTATGCTGCTCCACTTAAATTCATTGCTGCTGATAAGTTTAGTTAGTCTTAAGTCCGTTGAATACCATAAATTCCATCCGCTTTCTTTAAACGCTCTGCCTAACCGGCATCGGAATTCTGAACTCAAATTATTATGAGTCTCCGTTTGAATATTGAAATTTCTTTTCATCAAATCCTTCCATGCTTCCTTTCTCAACACCATTCCTGAATCCCATACGTATCCTTTTTGCCAGGTCAGAACATTTGTGTAATCAAACTGTTCTCCGATTTCGTACATTTCATTCCACTTGCCATTCCAATCGGGAAAAACTCTGTTCTCAAATAATCCTTCCGTATATCCGCTAAGCGCAGCCAGCCTTCTGTCCCGGAGCATGTTCCTTGATGCAAATGCAACATATCTTTTGTCAGGATATTCACCGATGCCGCAAAATACAATGAAGTTATACTCCGCAGTTTCAGCGGCTTTGTCTATGTAATGAAGTCTGTCGCAATCTTCGCATTCTACAATTCTGAATTTGATCTTCTTGCGTTCAAGCAGCTTCTTGAACTTCAATGAAAGTTTATCTCTGCCGTTTTCATTAGTAAACAAAATGATTTCCCACGGAATGAATGCCGGGACTTCTTGTCTGACGAGATGCATAATAGTTTCCGAATATATTTTTTCATCACATCTGCAATCGGCAATGACAGAGACTCCTGCGTTATGAATCGGATATGAAATGTCCTTAACCAGTTTGAAATTTTCGAAGACAACTTCCGGGTCAAACATGATTGTTTCATTCCATTGAGCAGCCGCTCCCTCTTCATCTTTATGTTCCATGAGAAGTTTGTATCCGTTCCGGAAAGAATATTCTCCGTAATGAATGTTTCTGAAAAGATCTGTTTCCTTCCTTTTATCTTTTGGCACGTACTGTCTGAAAATGCTTATTGCTTCACGCATCGCTCTCATGTCTTCACCCGAGCGCATATCCTTCAATGTCATTGATGTCTCGTGATGAACTCTGTATTCTGCAAGATCATTCGGCTCATACGCAACCGGAAATTCAGAAGCTATCCGTACCCACATTTCCCAGTCTTCGCATCCGATATTCTTCATAACAAACCCGCCGAGTTGCTCATACACTTTTCTTCTGACAACCATCGCGCAATACTGAATTCTCTGCATTTGAGCAAGCTTGACAACCGCATCTTGCAGCAGCCCTCTATGTTCCAATTCCGGTTCTGAACGGAAAAGCAATTTGCCCTCTTCATCAATGTATCTCTGCCTGCAAAAAGCCGCTCCTATATTTTCGTACTGTTCGAAAATACTTTCAAACGTATCATAAAATCCCGGCAACACCATGTCGTCATGATGCAGTATGTGAATAAGTTCTCCCTTTGCTCTTCTCACGCTCTCGGTGAAATTAAATGAATGACCGACATTTTGAGGAAGCTTGTAGTAATGTACTCTTCCTTTCCAGTTTTCATTTACGATTTTTTCGACGTCAACTTTATTTGAACAGTCATCAACAATTTCTATCTGCATTTTCTCCGGAGGAATGTTCTGTCCGAGTACGCTTTCTATTGCGTCATAAATATATTTATCCGGATTGTATGTGGGAATCATTACGGACCATAAAGGTCTTTTGGTTCCTTCAGGTACCGGCGGTATTTTGTTGTCTTTTACGTTCATGAGTTAGATCCGAACCGCATCAAACCGGTTCAATCAATTTTCCATACAACTTCTCTTTTCAGAAGTCCTTCATATCTTGAGGCTAAAGCAGGATCATAGAGCAACCTGTAAATCCCCGTTACTATATCGGAATTATCTTTGATAAAATTCTGATTAGTGATGCAAAGTTTTTTGAAATAATTTTTTGCTTCTCTGATTCGTTTGAGTTTAATGCAGCAAATTGTCATGTCCATCAATCTGTGCGCAATGATTTTTCTTATCTGCCCGCTATATTTATAATCAAGCTTCTCATTGATCATTCCATAAAATCTCAAATCCTTCTTCAGATTATTTTTCAGCTTCTCTCCCTGCCACTGACCTTTCGGATGAATTCTGTAAACAGCCATTGTCCTGTCAATATATCTGATCTTTCCTTTCTCTGCGAGCAGAAGGTATAGGGGCATGTCCCCATAGGGAACATCCGCGAACCATTCCGGAACTTCGATTACTCTTTTAAATACTACTGTCGGAGTCATGACCGGATTGTATCCTTTCAAAAGAGATTTGACAGGGAGAATGTCTTCGTCCTCAAGAAATACAGTCTCGTATGAAGTGCCGCTTGTCTCATCCTCAATTCTTGCCCTGTGGAAACACATGACAGTATCAGAATGCTCTTCAAGAAAATCAACCTGCGTCTGCAATTTGTTTTCGTCAGTCCAGTAATCATCTCCGTTTAGCAGAGCAATGTATTCGCCCGAGCATAATTTCCAAGTAGCAATATCCATTGCCATCATCCCGATGTTCTTCTCGGGAAGGAAAAGTCTGAACCTGTTAGGATATTTTGCTTTGAAATCCGAAATAATTTTTCTTGTATTGTCAGTGGAGCAATCTTCTCCGATGATAATTTCAAATTTAAAATTTGTCTTTTGCATAAGCACGCTTTTGAGACACTGCTCAATGTATTTCTCATGATTGAATGCCGATATCCAAACGCTAAGTTTCATTTCGTGTAAGATAATTTTTACCTTGTCAATTTTTAATTCCTATATAAATCCCTCTGCCGAACAGACCTTCTTTGTCAAATGATACATTCAGACCTGCGCTTTTGAATGCGGTGCGGTATTGCTTATCATCGAAGAGTCCGAGTTCGTGTCTTTCTTTAAAATAGCTGACCTCTTCAGGAGTACCGACAAGATAATTAATGTCCAGTACTGAAAGCTCACCCTCTCTTTTGCTGGTGTACATCCATGATATTTTCAGGTTCTTCTCGTCATAATGATTTGCCGTTATCGTATCAGTCCAGAATGTTTCCTTGCTGAACCACGGTTCTATCAAAAGCAGTCCCTTAGCATTCAGATGATCTGTCATGCATCTGACTGCTTTACAAAGATTCTCAAATGTTTTGACGTATGCAATTGAACTGAATAGACAAGTTACGACATCAAATTTTTTACCGATGTTAAAATCAATCATGTCTCCTCTGTGAAATGTCACTGAAGGACATCTTTCGCGCGCAATGGCAAGCAGTTCTTCGCATATATCAAGACCTTCGGCATCATAAAATTCATTTATGAACTCAATGTGCTTTCCCGTGCCGCACGCAGTATCGAGGATCGTTTTTGCACCGGGATTATGAGTTTGAATGTAATGTTTCAGTTTAGCTGATGCAGACTTATAGTCTTTGAAATGATACAGAGCGTCGTAAAATCTTGCTGACTTAGTGTACAAATGTTTAATGGTTTGATTTAATGTTTTTTCTGTATGCCGGGAAATATCCTTCAGATTCATTGTCGTTTGCTCCGGCTTTCGCACAAAGCATATTATATCTTTCAGCATCATAAATCTGATGCAGATTGACAAAAGGAAGTTTGTATGCGCCGAATCTTTCCTTCGATAAAGCTACACTGTCATCGGGCTTAAGTCCTCCTCCGAGATTCATTAAAGGAACTTTCTTTGATTTCAAAAATTTTAAACCGCGCCACAACAGTAACGGGGCAAAATGTCTCCCGGATTCTGTTGCAACATTAAACAGGCAGTCCCCGGAGTATGGGGTGAAGCCAAAAATATAAACTGCTTCAATCTTTCCCGAATCCCCGGCTCCAACCATAAAAACATTCTCAAGCTCGCACAGGTATTCCAGAGTTTCTTTGGAAAAATAACTTGCCTGTGATGCGTTTATTCTTTTCAGAAAGCTATAATACTCTCCTGTAAAAAAGTCGGTAAGCGCTTCTTTATCATAAATAAATTTTGACTCTGCACTCCTGAAGTTTTTTATCAGCTTCTTTCTGTTCGAGTCGAGATTATCAAAGAGTTCCGTTAGACTTAGTGAAGTATTCAGGAAATACAGGTTCGTATTTTGTTTTGCCTCATTCTTTTCGAAAGTTTCATCAGGTGCAAATGCAGGGTTCATGCTGATGTATCCGCAGACATATCCGCGGCTGTTTACGAATTCCTTCCAGCATTTCCTGAAAGAGTATCCGGCACCATATCCGGCAAATCCGGAAAATCCGTAAGGCGTTACTATGTCTTTGAATCCTTCGAATTCCCTTTCTGCAATCGGACAAACTATCCTGCAACCGGAATCCTGATAGTGGTATAGATATGTGTCATAGCCTGTTGTCAACGACATTGCATGGCAGTGTTCCCTTGTATGATAGAAGGAGTGTCCGATTCCACTTAAAGCTTCATTCCATTCATCTGCAGAATCTGCAGAAATGAGCCGGTGATTTATCATAAAAGGACATACTTTTTCAAGAATTTTTTAACGTTTGCATTAGCATTAAACATTAACATGTCAATGATTGAAAGATCTTCGATAAACTTTTCACCGGCTTGCTCATACCGGATTTTTTTTGGTTTAAGGAATTTAAGTTCTATACCCTGCGCTTTGAAGTTTTCCTTTGAATAAAGGTCTATTCCGCCAACAGGATTAATGTATTCCTTTGCATTTTCCTTCAGGCAGATGTCAATAATTTTATTCTCACCCTTAAGTTCAGAATTATTGTAGATAGTTGACGACTCAACAAAATGCGTTTTTATATTTAAATATTTACACAAAATAATTAAACTGTTGCGAATAAATCGTGAAAGATTTTCTTCCTCAAATTCCATAATTTCCGAAATCAGGGCAAATACATTCTTGTACTGCGGTGCATTTGCATAGCTATGTGAAATGGTCTTTAGGAAATTATGTCTCCATTCCTTAGGTTTTGAGATAGCCAGATCTTTTATCAGTTTATTCTGACTGGATTTCTTTATGGGAATCGTAAAAAGATGAGATGAGTTGTTAACTAAAATTCTGTTTCTGTTGATCCAACCGCGTTTGATGAAATTTACATCGTCAAGTATTACAAATGTATCTACAGCCGATATCAACTGCAAATACCCGATATATGGAAATGCATACGGCTGCATAATTGCAATTGAACGCATTGATTATCCTTTCCTGACAAAATTATGAAATTAATAATAACCAATATGCAGTTTATATAAAACGTAAAAGCAAACCGAATTGTGAAATCAGCAAGTTCTACAGGAAATGTTACAACCACGGTAGGCTTTCAGCACAATATTGCTGCATTCAGTGGTCAAAAATTAAAACAAATTTAATCTGAATAGGTTCATGTATTTAGAAAAAGATTTAAAATGATAAAAAAATAAGATGAAATTTCTTTGGACGTTAGTTTTGGTTGCAATAATATTGAAATTGGAGCCATTACATTGTGAGACATATTACATTTCCAATTGGGGCAGTGACAGCAATGACGGACTTTCAATAACTGCTCCGTGGAAAACAATTGATAAGCTTAACTATTCAATGTCAGGAATGAAGGGAGGTGACCAGATTCTTTTTGAACGAGGAAGCGTCTTCTACGGACAAATAAATGTTACTGTCACATCGAACTCCGGTGCCATAACATTCGGCTCTTATGGAGCGGGAAACCTTCCTGTAATCAGCGGCTCTGTACCAATTACAGGCTGGAAGAAATATAAAGGCAATATTGTATTTGCCGATGTTGAAAATGCACGCGTGAAAAATGTCTTTGTAAATGATAAGGAAATGGTACTGGCAAGATATCCAAACTCCGGGTTTCTCACAATCAACAGTCCCAACAAATTTCCGCGAACAGGATTTTATGATAAGGAACTGAAGCAAACCGATTCTTACTGGAAGGGTTCAAATGTAAGAATGAGAACCGTAAACTGGGCTTATGAATATTCTGCGGTATCCGGGTTCAAACATGGAAATATTACCTTTGAGTCAAAAACATTTTATCCGGTGCAATCAGGATGGGGATATTATCTTGACAATAATTTCAATGAACTCGACGATGAGAATGAATGGTACTTCAAATCCAATAATAAGGGAGGTGGCACAATTTTTCTGATGCCTCCGAATAATTCAGCCGGCGGAGGAATCAGATCAGAGGCAACAATATACGACTACGGAATAAACCTCAAAGCTTATGTGAGAGGAATTGTGGTTAAGGAACTGGAATTCGTCAATCAGAACATTGCAGGAATATATAATGCAAATGAGTGTGATAATTTAAGAATTGAGAATTGTAACTTCAGAGGTCAGAATGAATACGGAATAAGCCTGGTGAGTAGATCACGCGATTGTAAGGTTTCTGACTGCAGATTCAGCGACATTAACGGAATTGCAGTGTACATTTCCGGGACAGACCATTCAGAAGTAAGCAGTTGCAACTTCAGGAGAATCGGAATGCATCCTGGCTATGGCGTTAACAATACTGCATTCGGCATGTCTTCAATTGTTTTGATTTCCAGCAATGGAAGTACAATCTCGCAAAATAACATTGACAGCACCGGTCACGATGGAATTGAAATTATAGGCAGCAATAATCTTGTGGAAAAAAATGTTGTAAGAAATTCACTGCTGCTTCTTAATGACGGCGGTGGTATAAAATGCTATGGTAACGATTCGAAAAATATTCTGATTCAGAATAATTTCATCTTTAATGTTCCCGGCAATCTCGAGGCAACAAACAAGAAGCATAACCGGATACTCGCGTTCGGGATTTATCTGGATGCTTACAGCAATAACAACATGATTCTCAATAACACAGTGAATAAGTGCGCAAGTTCAGGAATGTTTCTGTATGATGGATGCAGGAACAACACATTTCGCGGCAACATAAGTTACGACAATAAATGCGGTATCAAGTTTATGCAGGGTAATGATCCTTTTAAAGGCAACAGAGTTGCCGGAAATGTTTTCGTAACCGCAGGTCATGACAATCCTTCCGTGAAGATAGAGGCATCACAATCTTCTGTCGTGCCTGCAAGTTTTGACAGCAATTATTATTGCGGAACGAATAACGACCTGCTGTTCCAATATATCATTGGGAATAAAGTTATAGGTTATGATTTAAACGAGTGGCGAAAACTGATTGGAAGCAATTCGGATGCGCATTCGAAATACTTGACAGGGAAAGATGCAGCAAATCCTGAACTGCTTATGAATAATTCTGATGAACCGAGAGAAATAAATCTGGAAACAAAATACAACTACATAGATTTGAATCATCAAAAAATAATGCCGGTCATAAATCTTCAGGCATGGACTTCAAGGGTAGTATTTTCGAGGCATTAAGGGTGTAACGATAGGTCACGTCTTGCTCCACCAGGCATTTGAGCTTCGAAGGTAACCATCCTTTTTCGCAAAGCATATATCCAATTGACCTAATGCGCCGTCATAAGGTCTTCTAAGAAATCCGGGGAAATCATAGACTTCATAACCTCTTTCATGCATAAAACGGACAACTTCAGAAAACAGCGGAGTGCCTTTAACAAATTCAAACAATGAAGCTTCGAGGATGAATATTTCCGTTTTTCCGAAAAGCAGATTTGCACCGCGCAATACTTCAAGTTCAAAACCCTGAACATCCAACTTAACGAAGTCAGGATAATCAATTTCGCCATTTTGGAGAAGAGAATCTATTGTTATTATTTCGATTTTTCTTTGCTGGCCGTTGTCCACAAGATACTTATTCTCGGGCAGAAGGAAATTTGCTCCTGCAAGTGTACCTCTGACTGTCAGATACATCGTTTCATTTTTTGAACCTGCTCCGTTCAGGAAATATTTTGATCCGGGGAAGTCTGTGCAGAACTGTTTCAAGTGAGGTTCCATTTCATGGAGAGGCTCAATTAGTACAGCTTTAGCTCCCGGATAAAATTTCATATACTGCCTTATCCACTCCGTCGTATGAGCTCCGACGTCGAGCACATTTTGCGATTTGAAATCAAGTGCTCGAAAGTCATGCAGCAAGTAACCAAGTTCAAGGGCAGGTTGAGTCTCGGCAGAGCGCTTAGGCTTCGGGGGAGTTGAAGGTTTGGTTTTCCCCTTTGAGATTTTTTTCAAATATTTTTTTAAGCGTCGTGAGAGTGATTTGTAAGTCAAAGGCTGTAAATTTATGAGGAATACTCGTTCATTCTACAGACTGTCAAATTTTTTTATGCAATAATCATAGATCAGATAATCCAGCGAATTATCCTGCTTAAACTTTTCCCTGAATTCAGGAGTAAGCTGATCCATCTGCGAATCCTTTTCGGTGGTGTTTGTAAAAGGAAGTTCAATTTTCTTTTTGCCCGTCATTTCAGCCAGCTTATCAAATGATTCCTGCATTCTCTCAACAATGCCTATAAAAAAATATCTGTCAAGAATTTCCTTGTAATTGTTTTCATTGCATGGGAAGAGATTTGAAATGAAATTCGGCGTATTGGAAATAATCTTTGAAAGCGTGTAATCTGCAAAGCCGCCGCTCTTGCGGATATAATAATAAAGTGATACCCTCACGCTCAAAGGATCTCTTATGAAAGTAAAAATTCTATATTTGTTCTTGTCTTCAAAAATTTCGGGATATCTCTGGTTGAGAAAGATGCCGTCATATTGAAAATGACCGACAAGACAATTGTCTTCAATGAAATTTCCCGTATTGAATTTATATTTCAGGAAGTTGTTAATTTCCTTTGATTCTTCGAGAAGGTCAAACTCAAGCATGAACCATTTCTGGAGCGCAAGCGTGATTGAAGTTCCACCGCATTTCATCAGATGATGGAAAACGTAGGCAGGGGTTTTCTTGATGTATGAAGTGGCAAGCGTGTCAATTTTTTTCGGAAGTTCGGTGTAATATTTTCTGAAAAAGAGATTGAAAGACAGAACTATAATATTATCATCACCGGAATGCTTCAGTGATTTCAAATTTTCCGTTGTCGAGTATATATCGGGGTCTGAAATTATGTCTTCATTTGGAATAAATCGGTTGAAGCGTTTATTGTAATATAAAGCATAATTATAAAGATAAAAGAAAAAGCTGTTCGCCCAGACTTCCTTATTTTTGAAAACATAATAGAAGCAGAAAGCAGAATGACCGCCGCTTTTGAGAACGCGGCTTATATTGTAAATTACATTATCATAAATTTTTGAAGATGGGGTCAGCTTTTCAAAAGCTGATGTTGAAAAAACAAAGTCAAAGTACTGGTAAGGTAATTCCATCTTTTCATTTTCATTCACCACCTTGTGTATCACTATTTTATTTTCAATATCGGTTGAATTTTTTTCGATGTCTGAAGGATTGTCGAACATCCAGATTTCATAATAGTCCTTAAGTTTCTCAACCACAGGCGAATATTCTTCTCCCGCATACAGGATAGATGAGCCTTGCGGCAGATTGTTTCTTATGAATGCATAGATGAGGAGATTCTGATATTCACTTATATTAAAATGTCTAAAGTCCTGCCTCTTGGAATACAGATGCTGATCATAATTCATTCTCATAAAAAATTCCAGATGAGACTTTTTCGAAAACGAATATTCGTGTGCGTTGTCCGTTGAAATTGAAGTAATTATCTTTGTGCTTTCTTCCGGGGTTGAAGGAGCATCAGCAATTTCGTTATCAATACTTTCGTCCGCAGGAGACTCTTCTTTTGAATCTGTTTCCTGTTTCAACAATTCTTCTGTGTCTTCTGAATTTTGCAAATTAGTTAGGGTTAAAATTATATTATCATTCCTGCTGCAACAGTCTCTTTGGTTCCCTCATCAATCAGGATAATGCTGCCTGTGTTTCTGTTCCTTCCATAACTGTCGTAAAAGATAGGTTTAGTTGAGCGAAGTCTTGCTCTGAATATATCATTCATTTTTATTTCCTTATCATCTTCGATTCTGTGGAGCGTATTGATATCAATCTTATAATGAATTTCCTTTATGATTGCTTTTGCTTCTTTAGATGTATGCATGATTATGTACTTTGCGGAAGGATTCAGCGGAGAATTATTAAGCCAGCAAAAAATGGATTCAATGTCCTGTGAAATTTTAGGCTGGTTGTTTTCGCGAACTATCATATCACCTCTGCTTATATCAATATCATCTTCAAGCGTAATAGATACCGACATCGGAGCAAATGCTTCCTGCACTGGTCCATCAAATGTATCTATTGATTTAATTTTTGTCGAGAAGCCGGAAGGCAGTACCATTACTTCATCGCCGGGTTTGAAAATTCCGCCGGCAATCCTTCCGGCATATCCGCGGTAATCATGAAATTCTTCCGAATGAGGACGAATTACATATTGAACAGGAAATCTGCAGTCAATGAGATTGTTATCGCTTCCGACATGGATATTTTCGAGAAGATAAAGCAGCGTGGGACCGTCATACCATGTCATGTTTTCCGATCGCTCAACCACGTTATCCCCAGCAAGCGCACTGATCGGGATAAAGTGAATGTCAACGACATCGAGTTTTGATGCAAATGTTCTGAAATCTTCGACTATCTTTTCATATACTTCCTGCTTGTAATCAACGAGATCCATTTTGTTGATGCACATTACGATGTGTGATATTTTCAGCAACGAAGCAATGAGAGCATGTCTGCATGTCTGCTCAACGACTCCGTTTCTGGCGTCAACAAGTATAAGCGCAAGATTTGCCGTCGAGGCTCCCGTTACCATATTTCTCGTGTATTGAATGTGTCCGGGCGTATCTGCAATGATAAACTTTCTTTTGGGAGTAGAAAAATATCTGTATGCGACATCTATAGTAATGCTCTGCTCCCTTTCAGCTCTAAGTCCATCAGTAAATAATGAAAGGTCAATAAAATCCAAACCTCTGTGTTCACTTGTCTTTTTAACGGCTTCAAGCTGATCCTCAAAAATTGCTTTCGAGTCATAAAGCAGTCTTCCAATCAGCGTACTCTTGCCATCATCTACGCTTCCCGCGGTTGTGAACCTTAACAGTTCATTCGATTTATAATTTAACATCTAAACTTTTATAATTCTAAAATATGATTCTAAAACTTCAAATTTAAAATAGGAGTCTTCCACCGGTAGTTCGGGATTCCCGAAGCAGATCAGAAGTATCCTTCTTTCTTTCTGTCTTCCATTGCAGAATCAGAACGTTTGTCATCAGCGCGGGTTCCTCTTTCTGTTGTTCTTGATCCGGCAATTTCAAGAATTATATCTTCGACAGAATTTGCTTCGGAAAGTACAGCTCCTGTGCAGCTCATGTCTCCAACAGTTCTGAATCTAACCTGGAGCAATTCCGGTTCTGCATCACCTTTGAATTTCAAAAATTCAGAATGAGCGAGTATATTTCCGTTTCTGCGGATGCAAAGTCTCTTATGAGTGAAATACAAACCGGGGAGTTTTATTTTTTCCGCATGAATGTATTGCCACACATCGAGTTCAGTCCAGTTGCTTATCGGGAAGACACGGAAATGCTCTCCGGGATTTTTCTTTCCATTAAACAGATTCCAGAGTTCGGGTCTTTGATTTTTAGGATCCCATTGTCCAAATTCATCTCTGTGAGAAAAGAATCTTTCTTTAGCGCGGGCTTTCTCTTCATCTCTTCTTGCACCGCCAATTGCAGCGTCAATGTTATATTCTTCAAGCGTATCTAAGAGCGTTACAGTTTGAAGAGAATTTCTGCTTGCATTCAAACCAGATTCTTCCTTGACTCTGCCGATGTCAATGGATTGCTGGACGGATCCTACGATGAGCCTTGCTCCCAATTCCCTGACGAGTTCATCTCTGAACTTAATTGCATCGGGAAAATTGTGACCTGTGTCAATATGAATTAACGGAAACGGAATTCGCGAAGGATAAAAAGCTTTGCGCGCAAGATGTGTAAGAATAATAGAATCCTTTCCACCTGAAAACAGCAAAGCAGGTCTTTCAAACTGCGCGGCAACTTCTCTCAAGACAAATATTGATTCCGATTCGAGATCTTTTATATAGTTCAGATTATAACTTTCCATTGATTTCAGATTTCAAGTTTATCTTTAATGTAAATGAAAATTTTTTCTGCAGACTTTTCTGCGCTAATTTTATTGCTGTCTATTACAAGATCAGGCGATTCAGGAATTTCGTATGGCGAATCAATTCCGGTGAATCGTGTTATCTTTCCTGCACGGGCTTTCTTGTACAGTCCCTTTACATCTCGCTTTTCACAGATCTGCAGAGGACATCTTATATATATCTCGTTAAATCTTTTGCTGCCAACTATTTTGCGAACCAATGATCTTTCTTTTCTAAAAGGTGAAATAAAAGCTGTAATGACAACCACACCTGCATCAGCAAGTAATCTTGCAACTTCTCCCGATCTTCTTATATTTTCTCTTCTTGACTCATCATCGAAGCCAAGATCTTTATTGAGTCTGCTCCTTAAATTGTCGCCATCAAGAACAAAGCACAGAACCCCATCATTGATAAGTTTTTCTTCAAGAATGCCGGCAATGGTAGATTTACCGGAGCCCGAAAGTCCCGTAAGCCAGATGACCATTGAGCGATTTCCTAAGAGCTTGTTTCTGTCCTTGGGGAGAGTTTTGTGCTTATGCGGTGTTAGATTTAATTCGCTTTTCAAAAATGACCATTCGTTGACGTGGATAATGGCAAGATAATTTTAATATGATACTTATACAATGAAGTTAATTGGAGACATGAAAATTGCAGGAAGGAGCTATAGAATTTTGATTGACCTTTGGCGAGTGATGTCGTCGGGTCAAAACCGTTTTAAACGGTTTTGACCGTTGCAGAACCGAAGAAGCATGTTAAGTGAATTGAAGTTTAAACATTACTTAATCATATTGTAAAATATAAAGAAACAAAACGAGTTTGATTAAGAAAAATATTATCAAACCCACAAAGAAATGGGTGAAAAAGAAAATCAGAACGGTTTATAACGAGATTGAATCAGAGAAAAAACCGGTAAACAAAGACAGTTTCATAACATATTTCCCTAACGATGAAGATTCAAAGACCTACATGGTCAATATGGAAAAAGAAATGCATGAGATGTGTGAACTTGGTCTTCCCGTACCTCCCGTAAAGCTATGGCTCGGTTATGGAACAGAAGTTAAAGAGTATTTATACGGAAGATTTCAAATAACAAAAATGCTTCAGATTCTGAAGAATGCAGGATTTGATCTTGATATTAAAAGGAAGATACTTGAGTTTGGCTGCGGTGCCGGAAGAATGATAAGATGGCTGAAACCTTATGCTTCAAGATGTGAAATTTGGGGGACAGACATAAGCTCCGAACACATCATCTGGGCAAACAAATATCTCAACCCTCCATTTAATTTTGTGACAACAACAACCATTCCTCACCTTCCGTTTGAGGACAGGTATTTTGATTTGATATATGCCGGTTCAGTTTTTTCACATATTGATGATCTTGCGAAAGCTTGGTTGCTTGAGTTGAGAAGAATTCTTGACAGGCAGGGATATCTTTATATTACAATCAATGATAAACATTCGATGAAACTTCTGAAAACAAGTCCTATATATAAATCAACATGGCTTGCAGGTTTCATTTCCGAGAACCCTGTGTTTCAATTGAATGGTGAAAATTTCGGAATGATTACCGGTGGAAGAGGACCTGCTTCACAGGTATTTTATGATATTGATTTTTTTTGCAATTCAGTTCGAGGATTCTTTGACATTGTCTCGATTGATAAAGAAGCTTATGGATTTCAGACCGGAGTCTTGTTGAGAAAAAAATAAAGTATTAAAAAGAAAAACTTATATGATAAAAACTTTCCTTCCGCAAATTATTACGCTGGACAATTTTAATAATTTTACATATTCCAAGAACAGCCATTTTGATATCTTCAAAGAAAATAAATTTGATGAAGAGTTATTCGGAATGAATGTAGATCCGGGTGACTGTGATCTTAAGATCTATCAGGATTTGTTTACGCTTTCATTTATCAAGAGCAATATAGATAAAGGATCGAAGATACTGGATCTTGGAGGAGGAGATTCCCGCATTCTTAATTTTTTTAAGGATGATATGGAGTGCTGGAATATTGACAAACTTGAAGGTGTAGGAAACGGTCCCAAGGATGTGATCTCGAGCGGAATAAGATTTGTTTATGATTACATGGGAAATTTCAATGCCGAACTTCCCGATAATTATTTTGATCTGGTGTTTTCAATTTCAACACTTGAACATGTGCCAGCGGATGATATTGAAACCTATTCCAATATCCTTAAGGACATTAATCGCGTTCTGAAACCCGGTGGAATCTCCGTGCATTGCATTGATGTTGTTTGGCTAAGAGACTTTGTATGGTCTAACGGAATAATGCCTTACTTTTTTGAAAATGAAAAAATTCTGAATAAATTTGTTCCGTTGCTTGAAGCTATAAAAGATCCCGATCTCTTCGTGATGGCGCAGAAATATTTTGAAAGAACGTGGCAGGTAACTACCGGTAAGACTTATGAACAATTCGGAAAACCATTCTCCTATAACTTCGTGTGGAAGAAACCTGCAGAATAATTTAAAACCTTGATTAATAATATCACACCCCGGAAAATTAACTATGTTTGAATTAGGAACTACCAAGCATTGGTGGGACGTAGCGAAAAAGTATCCCAGATTTTCAAATCACAGTTTTACATTGAAGCCTCTCGGATATGCTCACATGGTTAATCTGATTGAGACGCATGGTGTTTCTAAAATTCTTGAAGTAGGGCATGGATCAGGATCGTTTTTGTTTGATATCTTCAAAGACAAATGTGAAATGTGGGGACTCGATGATATAGTTGAAGACAGTAGAGTGGAAACAGATAAGTTGCTGAAACTCCGTGAAGAGAATCCACATGTCAAATTCAAATCAGGTTTGCTTGGACAGAATATAAAGGAGTTACCGGATAATTACTTTGATATGGTTTGCTCTGTATCAGTCATTGAGCATATTCCTGTGGATTCTCTGAAGGCAGCGTTTGAAGAAACATACAGGATACTTAAGCCCGGTGGAATTGTTTCGCACAGTTATGATATTTATTACCGGCAGAATACAAAAAATGTTTTTGACGCTTATGAAAATACCGGCTTTGAATGGTTGAAGCCCAGAGACTCTATGAATGTATTCTGGGAAGACTGGCTTGTCAAACCTGATCTTGAATTAATGAAAGATATTTTTGGGAAAATAATGTTTGAGAATCCCATGTTTGTGGCGGAAGTTTATATGTGGCAGAAAGCAAGAGACATAAGACCAACGCCACTGAACTGGATGACAGTTTTGACAGCAGCAAAAAAGCCCTTATGAGTATTCATCATGCGTTTTTCTTTGAAAGCCTACTAACTTCAATTCAACATCTCTTTTTCATATCCTCTGATTTTCATCTCTTCATAATTTGAATCATGTTTGAAATGAAAAAGCATCTCACTCGTTAAAGAATGAGATGCTCCAATAATTTCTTGCCTAATTACTATTATGATTTACTTCGGAACTTCCTTGAGATGACTAATCCTCCAAGCAAGATAAGTGGTAGTTCAATTCCAAACAATCCGCACGATTCTTTCTTACCATTCTTATCAACTTCGTTACCTGTTGATTTGGGTTCATTCTTTGCAGGAACGTTCAGAGTTGCAACAAAGTAAATATTCTTATTTGCATTGAGATATTCACTGCTTCTGAACCACTCAATGCTCTTTCCGTTGATCTTGCCGCTTGCTGAATGAATATTTGCATCGGGATTCAAGATTACATAAAGATTCTCAATGGAATTTGATTTTGCATATCCGCTTGGAACCTCGTAAACAAACACCTGTCCGGTATCTGATTTGTAATAGCTTACTACGATTCCGCTTAGTGCTTTTAATTCAGATAACTTTGTGATGTTTTTAAAAAAGATACGAGCCTTAATTTCCGTATAGGAATTATCTTTTTCGTATTTACCCACTTCAAAAGTTTGAAGTTTTAAATTTGCCGTATTAAATAATTGATCCGCTTTATCTTTTGTAAAGGGGAAGTTCCCGACCATTGGGTTTTTGTCTACTATAGATCCTTTCTCCCAATATGTAAAATTAAGATATCCGGATGCATCCAGATTCAGTTTTATAATCTCATTTACATTCATCGCACCGGCAAATGCGGGCAAGAATAAAAACAGGAAGAATGAAACTCTGATAGAATTTCTCAAAACAGTCAACTCCTTTTTTTGTTAATATACTATTATGCAAAAATAATTTCAATTCTTAAAACCTGTGAAGGCTGTCCGAATTTTCCTGAATTTTCCAAGGTGTCTTTGCATACCCTTTCTCTATTGACCCATTGGCTATTGATGACTATTGACCATCTAACAAAAGAGCCTTTAAATAGATGTTTTTAAATTTTATTTTTGAAATCATTAATACAAACCGGGGTCAATAAATGATGTTAAACATTGGTGTCATAGGGTTCGGATATTGGGGACCTAATCTTGTAAGAAATTTTGCAGCGTTGGAAAATGTAACGGTCAGAGCCGTTTGTGATATACGTCCTGAAAGAGCTAAGGTATTGATGAAGCTGAATCCGGCTTCGGAATTCTGCAGGGATCCGGATGACATTATCAATGATCCTGCTATTGATGCAGTTATCATCGCTACTCCGGTATTTACTCATTATGAACTTGCACTGAAGGCATTAAAAAGGGGAAAGCATGTTCTGGTTGAAAAGCCCATGGCTTCAAAATTATCGGAAGCAAAAAGACTGATCGAATTTGCAATCAAAAGAAATCTGGTGCTCATGGTTGATCATGTCTTCCTGTACACAGGAGCAGTTCAAAAAATGAAGGAGTTGATTGCAGGCGGAAGTATTGGCAATATAAGATATTTTGATTCAACAAGAATAAATCTGGGATTATTTCAACCCGACATAAATGTGTTATGGGATCTCGCTCCGCATGATATTTCCATACTGAACTATCTTGTAAACAAGAAACCGCACAGTGTGCAGGCAACAGGTGTCTCTCACACCAATAACGGAATTGAAAACATAGCCTATATGAATATCAACTATGATTCAGGTTTCAATGCTCACATAAGTTGTTCATGGTCATCTCCCGTTAAGATAAGAATGCTTCTTGTCGGAGGCGATAAGAAAATGATTGTGTTTAATGATCTCGAACCAACTGAAAAGCTTAAAGTCTATGATACAGGATATAATCACAAGACGGATGAAGCAAAGAAAAAAATACTGGTGGACTACCGCACAGGCGATATTTACATACCAAAACTTGAAACAAAAGAAGCGTTATCTTCGATGGCTTCGGATTTTATCGAAGCCATTCTGAAAAGTAAGAGACCGTTGTCTGATTATGAATCGGGTCTGAATGTTCTGAAAATCCTCGAAGCATCACAAGTATCAATACAGAACAAAGGAAAAGAAGTAAAGATAAAATAGAGTTCGAAAATTTTTGTTATCTCTTTGAATGATTCCAATTGCAAAACCATATCTTACAGAGGAAGAAGCGCAGAGCGCCTATGATACGGTGCTTAGCGGCTGGGTGATGCAGGGTCCGAATGTCCTGGAGTTTGAACAAAAAATCTGCGAATACACGGGTGCGGAATTTGCTGTTGCAACTTCGAACTGCACGACTGCTTTACATCTTTCAATGATATCGGCAGGCATAGAGGAGGGAGATGAAGTCATCTGCCCGTCATTTAGTTTTATTGCTACTGCCAATTGTATTAAGTATGTCGGCGCAAAACCAGTTTTTGCAGACGTATATGCTGATACTCTCAACATGAATCCTCATCACGCTGAAAGTCTGATTACTGACAAAACCAAAGCAGTGCTGATCGTTCATCAGTTAGGAATGCCTGCTGATATTGATGAGTTTAGAGTGATCTGTGACAAGTATGAACTTATGCTGATTGAAGATGCCGCATGTGCTATCGGCTCAACTTACAAAGGGGAGAAAATAGGACGACACTCGGAGTTAGTCTGTTTTTCATTTCACCCGAGAAAAGTGATTACGACGGGAGAAGGCGGTGTTGTAACAACAAACAACAGGTATCACTATGAAAGACTGCAGCGTCTGCGACAGCATCTGCACGTGTCAGGTAATGAAAAGGATATTTCTCACCCGGGTTATAATTACAGGATGACCGATATTCAGGCAGGCATCGGATTGAAGCAGCTTGATAAAATTGACCTTATTATTAAAGAGAGGAGAAGGATTGCGGCGTGTTATATTGATGAGCTGAAAAATGTTGACTGCTTGGAATTGCAAATTGAGAAAGAAGGATACTGTTCGAATTACCAGTCGTTCAATATAATTCTTAAGAACAATTCTCCTGTGACGCTGGATGAACTTATGAAGAGACTCTATGATGAAGGCATATCATCCGTAAAGGGAATCGAATGTATTCACAAATCGGAAGCATATAAAAATGAGTATGGCTCTACAGTGCTTCCTGTCAGCGAGGAAATTTCAGGTCGCAGTCTGATGATACCGCTTTTTGTACCAATGGAAGAAAAGGATATAAAACACATTCTAAAAGTTTTGAAAGCAAATCTTTCCACTTAAGCATTTCTTTTTTCAATTACAACGTAACATCTGAAGGCAAGCAGGGAAGCGGCTGGAGCTAAGATTTTTTCGATTAGCTGAAATGCCGGTATCATTGAATCCGGTATCATTGCCTTATTCTCAAATCCTCCCGAAGCAGGATACAGTATGAAACTTAGCTTTTTCTTCTTGAGCATATTGAAAACATTTCCGAATATTTCTTCGAACTTATTTTTTTCCTTGAAAAATATTAAGTACGGAATTGCCTGATTCGATTCCCACGGGTCCTTTTGTCCGACATCCGGTTTTGAATAATAATCAACGTCAAAGACAAACGGTTCGGGATGGAAGCGTTTGTATATCCAAAGAGAATACGGTGAAGGGAATGGCTCGAGCAGGACTATCCTTCCCTTATTTTTCAGCACACGTTTCGCTTCATGAAGGAATTTTACGGGATTAGACAAATGATGAAGGACATCAACGAGAATTAAATTCGAAACACTTTCATTTTCAAATGGCATGACGTGAGCATCAAAGCATAAGTCGAGCCAATCGAATTTTTCAACGTCTGCGGAAATTACATCCGGCTTGTAGGTCTTAAAATTGCCGCTGCCGGCTCCAAGTTCTACAGACGGACCTTCAACTTTGCTTAAGTCGCCGACAATTCTCTCATACCACTCTTCATATATAACACGCAGAATTCTTTTCTCTTTCCAGATTCTCCTGTGTTTTTCTGTAACAGACTCCATCAGATGAATTTCATTTTTCGCATTGCAAAGATTGTCATCTTAAGAAGCACCCATCCGTGCTTAAATCTTGAAATGTTAGTATTGCCGTAAACTCTCGCCTGATAGCGAATCGGTATTTCGGTAAATTTCAGATTCATCTTCGATGCGCCCAATATTAAATCGAAATCTCCGAAAGGATCGAAATCTCCGAAGAATTCTCTTGAATTGCTTAACGCTTCGTAATTTTTCCTGGAAATTACTTTTGTTCCGCAAAGTGTATCCTTAATTCTCTGATTGAGTATCCATGTAAACATTACCGAAAAAAATTTATTGCCGATCATGTTTAATTTTCTCATCGCGTCTTTCTCAAGCGGATACACAAGTCTTGATCCGTTGAGAAATTCTCCTTTGGATGAAACAATAGCATCATAAAATTTTTCAAGATCTTCGGGGGGAACTGTCATGTCTGCATCAAGTATCATCAGGATTTCTCCCGATGCTTTGGCGAATCCTTCGCGAACCGCGTCTGCTTTTCCTTCCCCGCGCTGCTGAAAATATTTTATGTCCATTGAGTTTCGGTAAAGAGAGCTTATCCGCTTTATTTCATCGGCAGTGCCGTCGTCCGAATTTCCTTCGACAAAAATTATTTCCGTATGGACACCCATCTTTGGAATCCTTGTAACTATTGTGTCTATGTTTCCCCTTTCATTTCTTGCAGGGATAATTACGCTTACGGTCTCCGGCTTTACTCTAACTTCTGCCGAGCGTGCAATCATAAATTTGCTCAAGCAGAATTTATTAAAACCGGGTAGGTTGGAAACAAATTTGTTCATTAATGAAGACAGAACGGGAATGTAGAAAGGCATGAGAAATTTCCTTCCGCTTTTTATCACATCAAAACCTGAAATGGTCAGCAAATTAGTTATGTCACTGATGTCGAGCCAGTTATTTCTTATGTGAGGCATCTTTAGCTTGAGGAGTTCGGCAAGACTCAAGACAGGAAGCCAAAGAAAATTTATGTAGGTAATTATTATTCTTGTATCCGGCGTGCAAAGTTTATGAAGTTGTTCAAATGATTTCTGGACATCGTCAAAATAACCTATCGTATCGGAGATAATAATGAAATCGAATTTTTCATCAATGACGAGTTTCTCCGCATCCATCACAAAGAATTCAAACTGCGGATTCAGCTCCTTTGCTTTCGCAATCATTCCATGGGAAATGTCAATCCCGACACCGCGAGATGGATTGAGCCTGCTTAGAAGAAATCCGTTACCACAACCTATTTCAATTATAGAGCTACTTTCGGGAATACTGAATTTGAGCAAGTCAACGAGATTGTCATAGTAATACTTATTCTTTCGGATCCAATCCTGTCTGCTTTCAGCAAGCTGATCCATTTGGGCAATTACATTACTTTTCCGCGTTGAGATTTTATTGGAAGGAGGAATCTGGTCTGCGTGTGAATTTGACTGTTCCAAATTTATTTGATGAGAGCTCACCCGGAAGATAAATCAGACATCACATCTTCTTATATTTCCGGTGTGCAAAGTAAAATGTTTGCAAGATTAATGCCTGAACCCGCAGTATAGGGAACTGCCGCAAACTCCGGAGAATTCCTTTCGGTAATGAAGTAATCGCAAAAAGAAATTCGGGTAACTCTTGCAGACAAAAAAATTTCTGTCAATTTACAAAATTTCATGTGTAAGAGAAATGTCTTTTGAGATTGTTAATCGGTTTTTCAATTAAGTACCATGAGAGAGAAGCAATTGACACAAGGGCAGCCAATTGCAAAAGAAAATTGAGATATGGATTTGGGATGGGTTGAATTCCGAATGATCGGCAAATTGCAGGAACAAAGTTATGAAACAAATACAATCCATAACTTATTTTTCCGAGATAGAGTAAAACGGGATTCTGCAGGACATATCTTGCAACACCACCAAAACCAATGCTTGCGCCTGCTATCAGATACAAGCTCAAAATGGAAATGATCGTTCTTAAAACAATTGCTCCGAATATTCCTGTGTCAGTCAGAAGAATAATTACAAATAGAATTGCGCTCACAACAAACATAATTATCCCGTACAAGTTGTTGAGATTGAACTTTCTGTCAACATAAGTTCTGAAATATGCAAGCAGTGCCCCCAATCCGAAACAGTCCATGCATGTCGGAGTCAATACTTGATCAAATGAAATGGAGACTTCTGTTCCGCTTCCCGTTAAAAAGAGATACGCCCTTACAGCCGGACCAATGAAAGTGATGAAAATAATTGCGTTCAGGAGATGTTTTTTCTTTATGAAAAGAATTACAAACGGCCAGATTAGATAAAATTGTTCCTCTACCGAAAGTGTCCATAAATGAGAAAGAGAGCCTGCCCAATTTTGAATCTTGAAAAAGTAGATATTCGAAACATAAAAAAGGAACCAGCCGAATATGTGCCTGATATTTTCAATGTTGAAGATAAGCAATATGACAAGGGTAATATAATAGATCGGGAAGATCCTTAAAGTTCTTCTGATGTAAAATTGTCTTATGGAAAATGCTCTGGTATGTTTATTCGCTTCTGCGTCATTACGGCTCCTCATTAGGATTTCAGAAATCAAATATCCGCTAAGTACGAAGAAGAGTGTGACCCCAATCATTCCGGTCGGAAAGATTTTGAACCAGTATTCTCCCTGAAACCAATGTTCGAGCAACACAAGAAAGACAGCCATCGCTCTCAATGTGTCAAGCTGTGGCATGTAGTTAAGTCCCGAACGATCTGATATTGTGAAAAGTTTTTTCAGAGGCATCCGGAAATTCCTTTTATCATCGGATAAAATGACTGCTTATGATTTTGCAGATTGACATAACATCGTCAATGGAAAGTTCAGGATACAGCGGAAGGCAGAGAACTCTTGATGCAATATTTTCGGAAACAGGGCAAGATACATAATCCAAATATGGGAGCGTGTTGAGCGACGGATAAAAATAACGCCGCGCATTAATTCCGTTTGATTTGAGTTTCTCATTTACGGAAATCATAGTTTTCTCGTCTTCGAAGAAGACAGGGAAGTAAGAATAGTTGTAAACGACATTAGTGGGAATTTGCAAGAACTTTATCGGAAGCTTGTGCAGTTCATTTCGATAGAAATCGCTGATGTTTTTTCTTGCTGAAATAAGTTCACCGACTTTTGGAAGAATACACAGACCCATTGCTGCATTGAATTCAGAAGTTCTGGCATTGATCCCGACTGAAAAGTATTCGTCGTCAAGATGTCCGAATGCTCTGTATAGAAAAAGCTTCCCGGCGAGATTGTCATCATTGGTAATCACTGCTCCACCTTCGATGGTATGAAAAAGTTTCGTTGCGTGAAAGCTTGCGGTTGAAATATCGCCGCTTGTGAAAACAGAATTTCCATCACTCAAGACGCTGAAGGCATGTGCGCCGTCATAAATTACTTTTAAGTTATGGTTGTTTGCAATTTCCCTAATGCGTTCCGTCTGACACGGAATCCCGTACACATGCGTTGCCAGAATCGCGGAAGTTTTCTCTGAAATTTTTGATTCAATTTCAACGGGGTCAATGCAAAGCGTGTCGGCATCAATGTCTGCGAATACTGGTACGCAGTTTTCCCAGAGTATTGAAGTTGTAGTTGCAACGTAGGAATACGGTGTAGTGATTATTTCCCCGTTAAGTTCAAGCGCTTTAATTGCAAGTTGAATGGCAATTGTTCCGTTAGATACGAGAAGAAGATTTCTTACTCCGAGAAATTGTTTGAGTTCTGATTCAAGTTGCTCGGCGAATTTTCCCTGATTAGTGATCCAGCGTGACTCCCAAAGCGGCTTAATTTTCTCAATGAATTCATCAAACGGAGGCAGGAAAGTCTTTGTAACGTTAATCAAAACGGAAGTTAGTTTTTAAAGAATCTTCTATGATAAAAATCATAAACGATTTTTGGCGGATAATCAAAAGTCTTTTCGTAATTTCTTCTTAGAAATTTTAATCTTCTTATGAATGGGATTTTTAAAATGAATTTCTGAAAGACCTTTAGTTTCCATATTGCATACTTGTCTTCGCGCGGCAGATTATCGAGATTAGTAACCTGGTCAATTTCATAAAGATAAGAATCGAGCTTCTCAAGGGATAGCTGGTCTTTTGTCCTGAATCTGAATCCTGCGAAAATAGTCTCGGCGGAATAAAGTTTTGCGAAGCGAAAAAATCTCAACCAGAGTTCATAATCACCGGCATACTTAAGCTCGGTGTTGATCCTGCTTCCTGCTTTAAGCCAGAGTCTTCTCCTCCACATTACTGACTCCTGCTGAATCCATTTGAAGTCGCCGAGATAGTAATTGAACTTCGACCATTGCTTAAGATCTTTTACGTCAACTATCGTTCCTTCGTCATTATAGAATGAAGCCCTGCCAAGGATCCAGTCAACTTCAGGCATCGCGGAAAAAATTGTTGCGGCAGAAAAGAAAGCATTGTAATGGTATTTGTCATCGGAATTTAGATACGCCATGATTTCTCCGGTTGCCTTTGCAAATCCTTTTTGAATTGCATCATACATTCCTTTATCAGGCTCGCTGATCCAGTATGTGATCCACTTTTCATATTTCTTAATTATGTCAACCGTGCCGTCTTTGCTTCCTCCGTCAATGACTATATATTCGAGATTCGGATATTGCTGTCCGATGACAGATAATATGGTATCTTCAATGTAGTTGACCATATTGAACGAGGGAGTTACTATGGAAATTTTCGGCCAGGGCTTTCCATCAGGCGCAAATTCAGGGACAACTTTTTTTGTGACGCGCGAAGGCAATGTGCCGTTTGCCGAAATCTTTTTTGTGTCCGAAGTAGTGACTATCTCTTTATCAGAATCCATCATGCTTCCCTGTTTAAGCTAAAGCTTCTTCTTCTTTTTCGGAATGAACTTCCCATCCCAGTTTTGGTTTTAGAAGTCCGTCAATCCTGCCGTTGTGGCCGTGATCATAAGCTGCCGAGCTTGTAAGTTCAAATGTCAGAAGATTACTGTGTTCATACAATACTTCATCCAAACCTTTTAGAACAAACAATTTGCTCACCACGAACTTACCTTCGTTCAGCAAATCTGCTGGGATAGAACATCTTGCGCGGAAATAACCTTTTGAAATTTTATACTTGTAGTTCGTCATCGTTGAGCTTCCCACAAAAATCAGATTATCATATTCGTCAATCAGATGATACATTATGTTAACTTCAAATTCTTCATTGGTAAGATTATAAAATACGAAATCGAATGAAAAAGAATCTCCTGCTCTGATTACCTGAACGCTTCCGCCGGAATTTACTTCAGCTTTTATAAGCTTTATAAACTTTGATCCGGGTGCATGATCGAAGTCCCAGATCTGTCGTGTCTTGTCCTGATTAAGTTGTCCGAGATAATGCGATATGACATCAGATGAATTTCCAAATTCTACTATCTCACCTTTCTCAAGAAATATAGTCTGTCTGCACAGGTTCTGAATCGGAAGCATGTTGTGAGTGACGAGGATTACAGCAGTACCTTCTTTTGCCTTCTGTGTCATCTTTGCAAGGCTCTTCTTTTGAAATTCCGCATCTCCGATTGAAAGGACTTCATCAATTATCATCACGTCAGTTTCAATGTTGGCAGCGACGGCAAATGCAAGCCGGATTCTCATTCCCGAAGAATATTTTTTTACCTGTGTATCAATGAACTTTTCAATTCCCGAAAAATCAATTATTGCATCGAACTTCTTATCAATTTCTCTTTTCTTCATTCCGAGTATTGTACCGTTAAGATACACATTCTCACGGCCTGTCAGTTCGCTGTTGAATCCTGTACCCACTTCCAGAAGGCTTGCTACGCGTCCGAATACTTCCGCATGTCCTTTGGTAGGATTAGTAATTCTCGAAAGTATTTTCAGTATTGTGCTTTTGCCGGCGCCATTCTTGCCGATTATACCAAGCGTGTCACCGTGTTTGAGTTCAAAAGAAATATTTTTCAAAGCCCAAAAAAGATCCGTTGAATCTTCATTGTGTTTGAAGGTATTCAGTCTCTTGAGAATATTATAATTCCTCGAAGGTGACTTGATCCAGGAAAAGATTGCTCCGCCAAGTGTCTCATGGCTGACTTCCTGAAGTCCGATCAGATAGGCTTTGCTGACGTTGTCAACTCTTACTGCAACTTCCGGCATATCATCATTTAAAAAAAATTAAGCGACATCTGCGAATATTCTTTCAGTTCGCCTGAAATAATTTATTCCTGTCAAAAATATTATAATTGAACTAATAATTCCTATTCCAATCAAATCCCACGGCATTGGTTTGAAGCCCAGAAGAGAGGCTCTGAAGCCTTCGATGACTCCAACCATCGGATAAATTCCATAAAGCAAATAAAGTGTATATCCGAATTTTTCCAGAACCAGTGAAGCGGGAAAAACGACCGGCGCTCCATACATGAGAAGTGTTGAAATAAAATTGATTGCAAACTTCACGTCTCTGTATTGAATGGCAAGCGATGATAACCACATTCCGATTCCAAGCGATGTGAGCATCATCAGAATTATCAGCAGCGGAAGAAACAATGTGTTCCATGTCGGGACAATTTCATAAAAGAACATCATCACAATTAATATGACAAATGCAATCGTAAAGTCCACAAGCTTTGAAAGTACAGGAGTAAACGGGATTAATATTCTCGGGAAATAAACTTTTGTAAGAAGATTTGCAGAGCCGATAAGACTTGCGCTTGCTCCGCCAAGTGATTGAGCAAAATAGTTAAACGGAAGAATTGCGGAATATGAAAAAATCGGATACGGGATTCCGTCGCTTGAAATTGATGCAAGCTTTCCGAATATCAGGGAAAAGACAACCATCTGAAACAGTGGATTGACTACTGCCCACATTATTCCGAGTATCGTCTGCTTGTATAAAACTGTAATATCCCGGAGAACAAAAAAATAAAGCAGATCCTTGTAATACAGGAATTCCTTTAGGTCAAATAATTTTTTCCTTTTCTCTGAAGTTATTAATATCCTTGATTCGGCGTTCAATATGTTTCTGACTATTTTATCTTAATATGGCAAGCTTCTGAATTGAAGTCTCAACCTGCGAGTTTCCCTGAATTATAAATTTATATAGATATGTTCCGTTAGCAATGTAATCTCCGTCATTGTCCTTGCCATCCCAGTAAATGCTGTTGTATCCGATTACGGCAGGTGTGTTAATTTCCTTAATCAGTCTTCCGGCCACGGAATATATTTTCACTTTGCATGATGTTGGATTAAGTTCACCCGAAAGCATGAACAGGAAATTAGTTTCTGTCTTCATCGGATTCGGATAATTTGCGATGTCATGAATTCGCAGAGAATTATCTACAACTGCAATGTTTACAATTGAATCGGCTCTGTTACCGGAGATGTCATTTGCAACGAATCTGAATTTATGTTCGCCCTGCTGCAGCTTTGGCCTGTAATTTACGGTTGCCTGCAAAAATCTTGTATCGGGAAAAATAAGATCTATGTCGGGATTCTTTGCTCCGTTAATGTAATAGGGAACATACCTGTTATCGAGATAAACTCTTACATTCGAAGTATCGCGTATGACCATTCTGCTGTCATCGAAGAACTGAAGCTGTATAGCAGGCTTGGACTGAATGTAATCACCGTTCTGAATTTTCGCACCGTCATAAGTTACTTCCATCAGCGGCTTCAATGTATCTCCTCTCACCAGGAATTTTGTGATTGCAGTATTATTAAATTCAAAAAGTTCATTCTTGTCACCGACAAGAGATGTCTCAAAGTATAAATCAATGGTATCAAACTCTTCCTTATTTTCTCTCAAGCCGGATGTAGAAAATTTAACATACGAATTTCTCATGCTGTCAATCTTCAGCGGAGATGTTATCGTATCCTGTTGCAATGTCAAAGGCAGACCTTTCTGAAGGACAAACCATTTCGCAATGTGAACAGGTACATCAATATATCCAACGTTGTAGTAATTGATTGAGAATCTCACGCTGTCGCCTTCCTGCACAAGAGTATCGCCTCCGGTGAACGAATAATTATCAGGAATCAATTCAGCAGGCGGGTAATATCTCATGCTCATTGATTTGAATAATGGTGATTGAGATTCTGTTGCTGTATCAATCTTAATGTTTGCCGTCAGTTTCAAATTCGGATAAGAATATGAATTGATTGTATCTATGTTGACCAGCGCATTGTTTGATAATCCGGAATTCAGCAACACAGGCTTGTTGTCGCGATTGATCCCGTAAACATCAAATAGTATGCTGCTTCCGGGAGTGAGAGCCTGTGTCCATGAAAAATTTTTCCACCGGTCTGCAGTTCCGAATGTTTGCGAAATGGAACCCGATATCGCCGTGAATTCAGGATTGACGATGCAGTCAAGTATTTCCCAAGTATTGTTTGTAAAATAATCGTGAAACTTTTCACAAGTTTCGGATGTGTCTGCTCCAAGATAACCGAAGAAAGCCCACGTTGCAAATCTGTCAAATCTGTTTACAGAATCTGCCATAGTACTTCCGAATTCCCGCAGTTTTATTTTTGCATTGCCGCGCAAACTGTCCGAGTTAGGGACGTAAGAAGCTACATACGTAAGAATATAATGCGAGCTGTCAAATGAATTCAGAAAATCAACGACCGAATCAGAAGATGAAGCAGAGTTCATCCTGAAATTTTTTATTGATTCGGAAATTCCGTCGAGCTTTCGTACTCTCGCAATGTTTAGTCCCGTATTCTGTCCGCCGTCGCTGTAATAAGTAATATTGTTTACACCATTATAAATTATGAAGTAAGAAGCTTCGGGACCATTACTTCCGTAGGATCGGATAGTCAGCGAACCATTGATGCTCTTAAGTTTGAACCCGTCGGGTGTATGTGTCAGATTTGAGATTTCAGTCGTATTGTATTGTCGAGGGTCATAAGTATAAATCGTATATGCCGAATCATTCTGCATTTCTTTCTCATCAGAAATTCCCGGACTATAAATGGTGCGAAAAACGGCAGACCACCCTGAACTGTCATTATTGATAACCGCATTGGTTCTGATGAAATAGAGTGTATTTAAATTTAACACAGGCAGACTGACATTAAAACTGCTTGCAACTCCGGACAAGCTTGCGTTATTGAAAGTCTGCATTACGGGAGAATCAAATGAAGTTGAAGTGTCAACCTGCAACAAAACTTTCACATTGTTGTTTGTTAAGTCAATGTTTGGATTAAGTCCCGTGAATTTAAATGAAGTTGTATTCAAAACAGAATTGTCAAGAGGCTTCACCGGGACGTAAGAGAGATTGCGAAGCGTCAGAGGAAAAGTTATCGAATCATTGCCGGAAAATTTCTGCGGATAAGAATGATAAGGATCGAGAATCACTGTCATCGTATAATTTCCGCTGCTGTCTATTGAAAAATAATGATCCACCGTATCAATGTACTTGAACTGATATATTATCGTGTCGTTGCTTTGGTTGATAACTCCGTTTTTCTTCAATCTGAATCTCATTCTGATTGAATCTACACAAGTGCCGAGATTCTTCGGATAAGCGGATAGTCTTATCTCTTCACCTAACGAAGGAAACGGATTTGACAATGCATAGTCATTGGGACGAATATCAAACTCTCCTGTATTCGGCAGCTGAAGATTAGTCGCCGGATCCCCGATGAGGTTATAACAGTTAATTGTATTTCTCGACGAGTACTGTCCTGAATCAACACTCATTCTTTGTGACGCATAGGAAACCAACTCGCCTATTCTCCTCAAGCTGTCTCTGGCAAAATGCCGGAGAACGTAATCATTAAACACATCTCCTGCTCCGGAAAAACTCCAGCCTGTTGTACCCAAGAATCCAATTGCGCATTTGTCAGGAATTAGAAAAAATCTTTCCCCAAAACTTCTGATATTTGTTTCCGAATTTTTTCCCGTATAGCAAGTGAAGCTTAATACCAACGGCTGCTTATATCCGTTATTAAGAGTATTAGGATCTTCGAGTCCGATTTCCCAATCTTGTGCTGCAGCATGTCCGATAAAATTTATCATCAGAGTTCCGCGGTCAATTTCCTTCTTTATCGAATCCTTGTAATTGTAAGTGATGTAACCGGCAGAGTCATTACGGTAAATTCGGGACACCTGCATTCCCGAAGGACAGGGAAGAATGTAGTTTCCGAGAAGCGATTCGGATTTGTTCTGAAATAATGTTTGCTCCTGTCTTGTTCCTCCGCCCGTAATTGATATGAAATTCTTCCACCATTTTTCAGGCTGCCTTGTATCATATTCGGTAATCTTATCAACGGCATCCTGTGCTTCAGTGACTGTATAAACAGGCAGTCTCCCCACGGATATCTGATGATAATAAGTAAAGGTTCCGATGTTGAAATTTACAAAGTAACCGTCAGAAGGCGGATTGCCGTAAGTTGGAACGAAATTTTGAAAATAAGTTGAGTTGTCACTGCATTTCTTCGGATCAAGTGAAGCTCTTCCGAATAGACAAACATAAGACATTCTTGGCTGTGTCCAGTTATCATAAACATACTTCGTAAAATTTCTTACGGCAATAGGATCTTCAATTCCATAATTGAAGATGTCATATATATCCTGAATCTCTGCATTATAAACTCTGAAACTGTCGAAGCTCTGGCGGTGAGCCTTTAGTTGATTTGCCTGCGATTCAAAAACTTTGTTGTAGATGATCAGATAATCGGCGGCATTCGTTGCAGAAACAAGATCCTTTACCTGTCTTGCAACTATGCGGAAAGGCTTCTTTGCGATATTGTTGTTTATGACAGCGAAAGAAGAATTGCTTCTTCCGGTGAAAGTCAGGGTTCCTTGCGAAGAAGAATAATTTTCAATTCTTATACCGTTTATAATATCGTAAATGTTCGTTGGATTACCTGAATTGTATCCGCTTAGAGAGAATTTCTTTGAAGTTGTATCCTGTCCCGAAAGATTTATGTTTATCGCATTGTTTCTGATCGTAAAGTCCCGCTGATATGAAAGTTCAAAATAGTCAACATGAACGACAGGAAAATAAAATTGTCCTCCGAGCGGTATGTAATGAAGCGTAATATTATTTACTGCATTGTTATTAAGCAGACTCGCGGAAAAAGTAATCGTCGTATCTATTCTTAATAGATTATTTCTGAAGAGAGTGTCAACGATGGTGTTGTTGATGCGTATTTCAAGTCTGTGCTCATCTGTAACAAGGTCAGTAAACGAAACAGGTTTTACAAATAATTTCAAGCTGCAAGTTTGAGCAGAAGGCGATAAATCATTGATTGTTACAGTATCATTCAGCGATTCGTCCGTGACAAGCGACTTCCAGAACCACGATTCTCCGACAACAATTTCATTGCTGAAATATCTGTAATCGGACGAGGGGTTTACTGTTTCACCGAGATAGTAAAAGGTATCCTTTTCAAAGTGTACTTTCTTGAAGAAATCATCATCCGGAAAAGAAAGCTGTGAAACATAAGTTGATTTCTCCATTCGCAAGCCGTTGTTTCCTCCCCAGTCAACCCAATACGCGCTTGTATCCGAATACCAGTTATAATATTCATCCGTATTATAAATCACCGCATTGGAGAATCCGTCACGATGAGGCATGATACCTCCCCGGTTTCTCTGACCGTAAAAATCAAAATAGTCATTCGGATCAAATGTGCCGTCATCTTCTCCCTGGAAGTATATCGGAATCTGAACGCCCTTATATAGCACCTTTACAGTTCGCGGATTAATTCCGGAAGTGCTGATGCCTGCATTTGTGAAATCTGAATTTGCGATTCTGTAAACTCCGTCATCATTGATTGACAGTTTTAAGTAAGTCTTATTGGGAGTGATCCAGTTGTAATTATTCTGGGAATAAATCTCACCGGAGATAAGAAGGAAAAAACAGCAGAGCAAAATGATTTTTTTCATAATCAAAAGTTGATATTTTGAAAAAATATCGTACTTTTTATTTCATACTCTCCTGTTATCTGTTTTGGTTTTGTGTTGTGTCAATATACTATTTTTAAGTTTTAATTTCACTTTAATTTTGGTTTGACGTAGCAAAGCTTGCAAAGCAGTAAAACAAAAACAGGTTAAACAATTCAGGATGACTTTGACTTTAATATTCTGAAAATAAATAAAGGAATTCCGAATACATATTTCCTGAAATTTTTTATGGGATTTGTAATCAGCCGTGAGACCCATTCAAGACCGAGCTTCCTCATGATTAATGGTCCGCGGATTTTCTTCCCTGCAAAGACTTTTATTCCTTCTCCGACTGCAAGAATTACATCACAGTTAATCTTGGCATAATTCTTACTCATCCACCTTTCCTGTTTGGGACAGCTTAACCCGATTATCAAAATATTTGCATCCGACTCATTAATCTTTCTTATTACATCTTCATCGTTGAAATGATACCCCTCATTTGCTCCTGAAATAATGAGCCCGGAATTATTTGCACTGACATCTTCAAGAATCTTATCCGTATGACCGAAAAAAAAATACTTCCACTTTTTTCGAATGGATTCATTCAGGAGAATTTGATAGAAATCGGATCCCGTAATTCTTTCATCCAGTCCATTGTGTCCGTAAAGAAATTTCGACGCCAGAAAAACTCCGATTCCGTCAGGATGAACAAAGTCGAATGAATTTAAAATGTCTCTTAAAACAGGATCGGAGTATGATTTGTTGAGAGTGTCTGCATTGGCATATCCGATTGCAATCTTGTGTCTGTTCCCTATCGCATCAGAAATCGCACAAAGGAATTTGACGTATGTAAACTTGCTGACTTTTACGCCAAGCAATTTAATGTTGTCATATTTCATAAATTCAGATTCCCGTTTTGAAACTTCCATAGATTTTCAAAATTTCGGGGATTACTTTTTTTTCCGTGAATTTATTGATTACGAGTTCACGAAGTTCCATTGCGCATTTGCCCGCCAATTGTCTGTCATCTGCAAACTTCCTGATCTTCGTTGCAAGCTCGCCGGGATTTCCGCTTTCAAACAGCAACCCGTTTATTCCGTCATTTATTACTTCAGCAATTCCGTCAACATCTGATCCTATAAATGGTTTTCCGAACAATCCGCACTGAAGCATAAATGTCGGAAGAGGGTCTCGTCTTGAAGTAAGAATGCAAATGTCGGCATCTTTGAAAAATTGTTTCAAATCTTTCTGCGGAGCAATCAGTTCAGCATTTATGTCCGTACTTGTTATTAGTTTCCGGTAGTTTGCTTCCTCATTTCCTGATCCGATAAGGGTTAGTTTAATGTTCAGATCTTTGACTAATGAAATCGCTTCTATCAATACACCGAAATTTTTTTCCCGGTGAAATCTTCCTGCTGACAGGATTTTAATTTCCGCATCTCTGCTTTTTCGATTATTCGGTTTGTTCTGATCTGTATCAATGACATCTTCCGAATCGGCAAAATTTGGGATTTGAGAAATCCTGTTCGCAGCCACATTGAATTTTTCCAAAAGCATCTTCTTGACGGAACCGCTTACGGCAATGATTCTGTCGGATTTGTATTCGACTCCATACCGCCTTGAAACGAGACTCAAAGCAGTGGTAACTGTGTGAATGCTTTTCCTACTACGCAGCAGATTTGAAATTAACTCGCTGTATCGGTGATGCGAATGAATAATCTGAATATTGTGATTGGAAATAATTTTGCTGATGAATGAAATTGATTTAGAAAGAAATGGTTTGAATGAGAGCGATGAACTTGTATAAACCGGTATTCCAATATCTCTTGCTCTGTCGAGAGAATCACCTTTGTTTGTACACAGGACAACATTTATTCCGTTTCTTTGAAGATATTTCAGGAGCAGATAAACGTAGTATGATCTTCCGTCAACATAATTGAAGTCGGGAACCAGATGAAGAACATTGAGTGTCATTTATTGATTTTCTTTATCTCATTCTGCGTGTCAACATATACGTCAACCTTATTACTAAGCACTCTCACTCTCATGTATGTAGGCTTACGGAATGAGTTCTTGTCAAAAAGTCTGATTTCAATGTCTCTGTCCTTATATTTACTTCCCCCGTCAAGCTGCGTAAAATATTGCGTTTCGCCTGAAATGAAAACTTCAGATTCGATGTCTGTCAACTCGCTAATATACAGTTCCGAATTCATCGAATTATAATCAAGCGATCCCACTAAAATCAAATCGTAAAGAGGGTCAACCAGTTTGAACTTTCCATACTTCCAATAATTATATGCGCCTCTTGCATAATCAAGCATTACAGATTGCTTGTATCTTGAAGGAAGTCCGAGCACCACATTTTTTCTGGAGGGATCAAGATTTTTCTCAACAAGTCTGTTGATTGATGCAGTCGCCTTATCATAAGCAATTTTCCATTCCTGTACCAGATTAAAAGTAAGTTTTGCATACATGATGAGTATGAGAATGGAAATTATCTTTATGAATTTCAAATTTAATTTCAAAAATGTTGCAATCAGCAACAGACAAAAAACAAAGAACACAAACGGTATCAGAATCAGTTGAGGTCTGAAGTAGCCTGCAATTATATTTGGAGTAATGAGCGAGAGAAACAGAACTCCGAGGATGAATAAATACTTTAGGTTCATAGTTCGTGCGAAGACAAACAGAATTGACACAAGCAATACAAGTATCAGGACTGAATATACCGCAAAGAGAGTATTGAAATCGTTTGCATAGTACTGTATCGAGAGATAGTCATAAGGCATCAACAGAGAAATGAGCGCTTTGAAAATCACGTTGCCTGTGCTGAAGATTCCGGGTCTTTGAAATTTCGTAACAACTTCGGCAGGCTGTGTCCCGAGTATCATAATGCGGTAGACGGCATACATTATCAGCGCCGCAAACTCCGCAGTGATAAGCCATTTGAGCTCGAAAAGTTTTTCCTTCCCCCTGCACAAATAAATAATTATCATCGTAATGACAGGAAGTATTATTGCGGTTTCCTTAGTCATAACCGCAAGGATGAAGAAGCCGGCAGCCAGCCATATATTGATATTTTTGCCGGCGTCACTGTAGCGAAAGGCAAAGAAGAGAGATGCAAACAAAAATATTCCGCACAGCAGATCAACTTTCCCGACTGTCCAGCAGATGTCATTAATATTGTTTGGATAAAGAAGTACAATCAGGGCAAATGCAATCGTGTAACCGAAATTCCGGCTGATCTTGTAAAACAGAATTGATGCAATATAAATCAGAAGATAAAAGTATATCAGGTTCTCAATCCTGAACAAGGTAAAATTTCCTTTTGAAAAACCAAGCAGATCGTTCAGCCAGATGCTTGCATTGATCATCATAAACCAAATCGGACGAAGATGGAGATTTGAGTAATAAGGAACTGAACTCGTTATTTTCTGCTTGAGTGTTGAACCCTGTGCCGACATGAAATTCAGATAGTCATCGCTCATTAATCCGATTTCAAAGTAGTCTGCAAAAATCAGAAGTATGGTGAAGAAAAAGAATATGAGGAACAGAATCAATGTTAGCCGAACTGCGCCTCTGCTGAAGAAATTTTTTAACAATTATTCCGGATTAATTATTTTTTTTAACTGCTGCGCGAATTTTCTCTTATCGCTGAAGTTCATCTGAAGCCTGTATTTAATTCTTGATGAAATAATTCTATCAAAAAGTTTTCCCGGAAGAAGAGTCGCAGCATAAGCGGCAAGATTGGAAACCTTGAATTCAGCAGGGAAATACTTTCTCGCGCGGTCTTTGTCCCCATAAAAATATTCTATCCGGAACAATATGTTATGCCAAAATTTTTTCTCATCTCCTTCGGTGCTTTTTGCCAGATTTTGTTTTGCATTCTCTGCAAGCAATTCGTGAATCTTATTTGAATTTTGTGTGCCTGTCATTGAATCCGTGCGCAGCCGCGTAAACACAAGTACTTCCTGCATCACTGCAAATTTAAATTTGCTCCGCATCCGGAACCATAATTCAAAATCCTCATAACAATCAAAAGATTCGTTATAGCCTCCCGCTTCAAGAATTTTTTCCTTTCTGAAAATCACTGCGGAATGATTGAGCGGATTATGAAGATTCATCATGCGGCTTAAGGATTCGTTATCACCCGGAGGCTTAAGCACAAACAGGATCTTCATCTTATCATTGATGTAAACCGATTCAGATGAAGTTACATCAACATCCGGATTTGATATCATGAATTTCATCTGAAGTTCAAGTCTTTCGGGAACGCTGATGTCGTCGGCATCAATGCGAGCTATCAGATCCCCCGACGCGGAATTCATTCCGTAGTTAAGCGCTCCTGCAAGACCTTTATGTTCTATCCGTTTATAAACTATTCTCGGGTCCGAAAATCCCGATATTATTTTTTCAATGTCTTCCTTCGAGCCGTCATCTATGATGAGAAACTCAAACTCTCTGTGCGTCTGCTTAAGAATGCTCCCGACGGAATGAACCAGATACTTCCCGTCATTGTAAACCGACATTAGGACAGTGAGTTTGTTCATTTCTTCAGACATTCATTGTATATATGCAAATGCTTTTCAACGCAGATTCTCAAATTAAAAAGTTTTTTTGATCTGGCATAGAATCGCTCCCGAATTTCTCTGCTTTCTGAAAAGTTGATGACAGCATATTCCAGCTTTGATGCAAGTTCTGCCGCGTCATCAATTTGAAAAACAAACCCTCGTAAGCGGTCCTCAAATATTTCCTTCAGTGAATCAAATTCGGATGCAATAACAAGATTCTTCATTGATGCCGCTTCAATTATTGTCATCGGAAAGCCTTCGGTTCTGCATCGCGTTGGGTAAACGACAATATCGGTTTCGCGAAATAGTTTTCTCATGTTATTTACTTCTCCCAAAAAAGTAACTTCGGAACTTAGCTTTGCCGAAAGCTCCTTAAGCTGCTGCCCGAGCGGTCCCGAGCCCGCAATGAGAAATTCAGCATTTGTGAGAATGTTTTTTTTCAACATTGATACAGCTTCAATGTAAACGTCAACTCCCTTTTCCTCCACGAGTCTTGAAGCGCAGATAATCTTAAGTTTAGGATGTGATTTTTTCTGAATATTGTCTTCAAACGGAATTCCTGCCCGGATAGTTTGAATGTTGTTTGCTCTTGCAATCCTTTTGGAAATCAAATACTCCTTCGCAATCTCGTTCACGGCAATTAACCTGTCCGCTTTGAAATGATTCAGAAATCCGGTCTCCGGTATGAGACCGTGGATTGTCTGAATTGTTGATGCTCGGCAAAATTTTGAGACGTAATGACTTATGTTGGCGGCATAATGATTATGTGAATGAAGAATGTCTGATTTGGTTTTCTTTACAAGGTTAAGAATTTCTTTTCCGGATGCAGCAAAATTAATTACACTGCGGCGTTCATGATTGAAGTTTTTGTTAATGTAAACCTTTATTCCCTCTCGTTCAAAATTCTCAATTGAATTTCCGCCTGCGCAATAGACTGAAACATTGATAGCCGCATCTCTTAGTCCGTGCGAAAGATGAAGGAGATAGCTTGCGACTCCGTCGGAGTGATCGAGCTTGTTTGTCAAGAGCAGTAGGTTCATGAATAATATTTTCTGTATTGGCTCACAATATTTTTCCAGCAAAGTTTTTCATAAATCAATATGCTGCGTTTTGAAATTTCGGGGAGAAGATTTCTTGATTGACTAAGTTTGTTGAGTATTGCCGTGAGTTTTTCTTCATCACCGGATTCAAATATGTATCCGTCAGTTCCGTCGGTTACGTAGCGAGACATTCCGGTCATGTCTGTAACAACGGGGATAAGGCCTTCTGCCATTGTCTCGGCAGCAGCTATTGAAAAAGGTTCATACTCGCTGGCGGATATGTAAACGTCTTTGTCTGAAAGAAACTGCGCAAGAGTGTAAGTGTCCATTTGGGGAAAGGTAATGAAACCGGAGTTATCAAATTTTTTGTCATTAGAAAGCAGATACAATTTGTAGCTGAAAGAAATCCTTTCCAAAACTCTCTTCAGGAAGTCAAATCCTTTTTCTCTTCTGTCCACATTGCCG
This sequence comes from Ignavibacteria bacterium, assembly GCA_039810605.1. GTDB lineage: Bacteria > Bacteroidota > Ignavibacteria > Tepidaquicellales > Tepidaquicellaceae > JAGPCH01. The sequence goes on from JBDHXH010000014.1 coordinate 42,127, forward strand.
ATGAAAACAATTTTCAAAACTTCGTCAGTTGTAAACGCTTTCAATTTCCCGAAGGTATTAAACACCTCATCAATGCCGTTTGGTATAATTTCAATTTTAGTTCTGTCAAATTTGTGAAACCGGCATGAGATGTCAGCAGAATGTTCGGAAAGAAAGAAAATCCTATCGGAAAATTTCAGCATGATTTTTTCGCAAAGGTAATCCTTAAGCTTATAGATGGCTCCAACATTCTTGTAAGTAATGTTTTCGAAATGAACATTCCCCTGAAATCCGCATACGATTTTTACATTTCCGAAAACCTTATAAATGAAGCTCATGACGGCAAATCTTTCGAACGTAATGATATGAATTGTTGATGGCTTGTGCTTGAACAAGTACAGAAGCATTGGCAAAAGTCCAAGTCTCAATACAAGGCATCGGCGATTATCATTGACGGTTTCGCGTCCGAATAATTTTTTCATTATTCCGTATTTTCGCCCGTCAAAAAAATATTCGATAAACACGGCTTCGTCATCTTTGCAATAATTATTGAAGACTCTCTTTGCTGCCTTTTCCGGACCTGTGAGAGTTTCTCCTGTATTATATCTGCCAACGTAAAAAACTTTCAATTCAGTTTTCCTTTAGTTTGTACAATTCGATTCTGTCGCCGTCGTAAACGTCATAATAAGTCTGCAATAAATATTTATTGAAATTTTCATTAAGAGCCATATCAAGATAGCACGGACTGGCTTTTGAGAAAGTGTAAACTCCGGATGCATTTTTTCGCTTCCACATGACGAGCCATTTCGGATGCTGCGAGTAAACGTAATCCGGAAGCGATCTTTCGAACCATGTTCCATGTCTCAATCCGTTCCTTGCGATATACTTGTTTGTCAGACCAACCATGTCAAGAAATCTCACTTCATACAGATTATACGGTATAATGCCGCATGAGCCGATGGCAGCTAGTTCTCCCGGAGGAATCAACTTCTTCATTTCCAAAGAAGCTGCCTTAACGTTATTCCATAGAACGGTTTCTTTCCGTATCGTTGCAAAATCTGAAAACGAAAAAGCAATTGCCGCAATTAGTATGATTGCCATTGCTCCGGAGTATTTTGTCAATGGCTTTAATCCGGAAGTATCTGCGTATTTTTTCAATGCAAACATTGAGCAAGTTGAAATGAATGGTATTGCAGGAACTAAGAATCTGTATTGTACCATCCAATCGCCTCCGGAAAAAATTACAAATACAAATTGGATCAGGATGATCATTGCGGCAAATTTGACTTTCACATCTGTGAAAAAACTTTTCCGCATCAGGATAAACATTAAGAACAAAATCAGAAACTGCGGATTATGTGCAAAGAAATCTGCAATGTAAAAGAATCCGTTCTTGTAAGATCGCAGTTCATAATAGCCGATGATTCCGTGTCCGATTTTAGCGTAATAAGTATTTTGAAGCACGTCACCGAAGTAAAATAATCTGAAGAGAAGAAATGAAACGACAAGCACAATGAACAATGCAACTGTTTTAAAAGTAAAAGATTTGCTCGCGGTGAATCTGTAAATGAAAAATAAATATGTCAAAGAAAATAAAACCCCTTCAGGTCTCGTAATGGCGATCAAAAAAATTGAGATTGAAAGAAGAATAAAATTTTTTGATGTGGAATCGAGAAGACTTATCCTGTAAAAACAAAACAGCAATAAAAAAATGTAGAATGGTATTTCAAAGCCCGAGACCGACCAAAGTATGAATGGCAGATTCATCGCTGATAAAAAACATGCGAGCAATCCCGTATTATCGGCGTCATTCGTTTTGCAAATTGTAAAGATCAGGAACAGATTAATAATAGAAATTATTATCCCGGATATTTTGGAGACCGATTCAAGCGGCAATCCGATCATATTGTAAAATGACAAAATTAAAAACCACGTGAAGCTCGAGAAGCCTTCAACATGCTCGCCCGGATTGAAAGCGATTCCGTCCCCGCCGGAAAAATTCCGTGCATATCGAAAATAAATGTAAAGGTCGTCAATCACCCAATTGAAAAACCAATAGGCGCCGATAACATAAAGTGTCACAATGATTGCAAGAGCAAGATATGCTTTCTGAAACTTCATCATCCTTTCAGATATTTTAAGACAAAGATCATATACGCGGCAAAAAGAAAATATTCGGTGATAACGGTAATGTAAGCTGCCGATATCATTCCATATTTTTTTATAAAGATAAAATTGAGAATGAAATTCAGAAGCAATCCCGATAATGTCATCAGCATGTTTTCCTTAAACATTCCAAGTCCGTTAAGCACAAGTCCGGCAAGGCCACAGAGCGCGGCTCCCGGAACGGCTGCGGATAAAATTTTCAGTACTGTCCCTGCATAGTCTAAATCAGGCACATACAATAAATCAATTATGAGTTGTGATGCTGCAAATAAAACTATGGAGAGTGGAACGGAAATGGTAAGCAGAATGAATGTATACTTTCTGAAAAAGAGCGACACTGCCTTTCTGTTCCTTCCGAGATATGAAATTTCCGTAAGTCCTGTTGTGAAGAGAAATGAAAACATGATTGCTGCTGCTTTGTAAACGCCATAGCCGGCACCGTAAAATGCAACGTCTTTGTATCCCGTGAATTTGGAAATCAGCAGCACATCAATCTTGTCATAGAGAAAATAAAAAATCACCGACAATCCCAGCGGCAGCGAAACTTTTACCTGACCGATAAGCTTCATAAAATTTACTTTTGAGAAAATGAAACGGACTCCACATTTGTTGACTGCCGATTTAAGAAGCGACAGTTGCAGCCCTGCGCCGGCGAGTATCAGCAGAAGGAGCATTGTTATACCGGGCTTGAGGAATAGAACGCAGAGAATTATGAGAATCATGCTTATTATTCTTGAATAACTAAGCGCTATGAATTGCGCCTTGAACTGACTCAATCCGGAAAGAGACTTTGAAAATATATTCGCCAGATAAAAGAAATAAACCATTACCAGAATGACTGAAACAAGAACCAGATTAATATCCGGGTAAAGGATTTGCCTCATTAGCAAACCGGATGCAAAATACAAAGGAGCTGCAAACAGGCAAATCAGAACAATTGCGCTGAAGATTTCCGATTTGTTTTTTCCCTTGAAAGAAAATTCTCTTTGTATGTAAAAAGGAAGTCCAAGATCAAAGACAATCGCAAGAATATTCGAAAGTGAAAAAATCGTTACGAGCTGGCCGTAAGTTTCGGGCTTAAAAGAATTGGCAACAATGAGGAAAAACAGAAAAAAGAAAAGACGCTCGATAATGTTTGAAAGAAATACAAACTTGTTATCTTTAAGAAGTCCGGATAATTTTTTTCTCAAAGGAATCACACAAAAAAAAATCTAAATCTTTTCTGATTTAGATTTCAAGTTGACAATTTTAGTTTTGAAAATAAAGACTTAGAGTTTTCTCATAACCTTTGCCGGAACTCCTCCCACCACCGTACCGGGAGGAACATCTTTTGTTACAACTGCGCCTGCGCCAACTATCGCGTTTTCTCCAATCGTTACTCCGCACATAATCGTTACTGACGAGCCGATAGAAGCTCCTTTCTTCACGTAAGTCTCGACAACTCTCCAATCATTCTCATTCTGCACTGTTCCGTTTTCATTTGTCGCGCGCGGTATCTTGTCATTGATGAATGTAACATTGTGCCCGACAAAGACATTGTCTTCAATATGGACACCTTCACAAATGAAAGTATGAGAAGATATCTTACAATTCTTTCCTATGCTCGCATTTTTTTGAATCTCAACAAACGTTCCGATCTTAGTATTGTCATCAATAGAGCATCCATACAGATTGACAAAATCAAAAATCTTTACGTCTTTGCCGAGTGAGACATTTACAATATTTTTTTTCTCTGTATTTATCAGAGTGGGATTTTCGGTATTCTAAAATATTTTTTTGGTTTTGCATTTACTTACTTTGCTCCTCTGCCGAATATCATAACCGGGAAAGTTTTGAAAATCAGTTGAAGATCAAGCCACGGAGTCATATTGTTTATGTAATACAAATCGAGGACAACCGAATCTTTAAACGAAACTGTGCTTCTTCCGGATACCTGCCATACTCCGGTGCATCCGGGCAGTACAGTATGCCTTCTCTTATGCCATTCATCGAACGCCTCATATTCATAAGGCAGGCAGGGTCTGGGACCAACAAGACTCATGTCTCCTTTGAGTACATTGAGAAGCTGTGGAAGTTCATCAAGCGATGTCTTCCTCAAAAATTTTCCAACAGGAGTTACAAGATTTTCATTAACAATTTTTGATGAAACCAAAGTGGATGAACCGGAATCAGCAGAGTTCTCATTCTTGATAAAGTCTCTCATATAACCGACGCGCCTAAGCTCTTCTTCGGGATCGGAATACATTGATCTGAATTTGTAAAATGTAAATGGCTTTCCGTCTCTTCCGATCCGAACCTGCTTGAAAAAAATTTCTCCCTTTGATGTTACCTTAACCAATATTGAAATCAATAAATATATTGGAGACAGCAGTATGATGCCAAAGAATGCAGCAGTATAATCGAAGACTCTTTTGTAAACATAGTTAAGGCTCTTATTTACCTTCGAGGAAAGGTCAACGACGGGAATTCCCGAATATGATTCCGTGACAATTTTTTCCGGGACGATATTAAAGAGTTCCGAAGTAAGCTTGACGCTCTTTTCCAGCTCATTGCATCTGTCAATCATACCCATCAGGTTTTCATAAGTCGTGTTGTCAATTGCAATTATTACTTCGTCCACGCTCATTCCTTTCACAATAGATTTCAGGTCTTCAATTCTTCCGATGCATGAAATTCCCTTAAACACATCTTCACCAAAGGGAACATTATCATCAAGAAATCCGAGTATGCGTATGCCGTAAAAGTTTTCAAAAATTAATTTTTCTGCAAGCAGTTTTCCGGATTTGCCTGCTCCTATTATGACAACATTGCTGTTGTTCAGAATTTTTGTGAAGTGCATGTAGAACGGCTTCAGGATAAGCAGCCTGACTCCTGATACGCCGATCAAGCCTATGATGAAAAAGCAGAACACAAAGACCCTTGAAGAAAGCAGCAGGCTGAATTTGATTACAAATGAAAAAAGAATCAGCAGGAGAGTGCCGTAAATGAATGACTTTATAATTGCAGTAACCTGCGGAGCACGAGTGAGCAGTATATTTATCTTGTACAGATAATTATTCTGCATCAGAAAAATGAAGACAAATGTAAAAACGGAAAAAGTAAGAAAGGTTAGAAACTCGTTCTCGTATGTAATCACATTCCTGTTAAGGAAATCCGCAGTAATGTGCTCTGAAATTATAAACGAAAAGAAGATTACTATAAAATCGGATACGGCAAAAATGTATTTGTAGCGCGGATATTTCATCACATCATTCCTTTATCTTTAGCAAGAATACACGAATTTAATCTTTGAAAAAATGTTTAATTTTTTCACAGATGTATTTTATCTCATCATCTGAAATGTGAGGAAACATCGGCAATGACAGGCATTCATCCGCCAGACTTTCGGTTACGGGGAAATCTCCTTTTTTGTAACCCGAATTCTCAAAACACTTTTGCAAATGCAGCGGAACGGGGTAATGCATTCCCGTAGATATGCCGTTGTCATTCAGATATTTCTGAAGCTCATCTCTTTTCTTTGTCTTAATGACGAAAAGATGATAGACATGTTTTGCATAAAGCATTTCTTTCGGGAGTACAATTTCATCAACATCATTCAATTCTCGGAAATACTTTCCGGCGGCAGACCTTCTATTCTCATTCCACTCATGGAGATATTTCAGCTTGACTCCAAGAACTGCGCCCTGTATCCCTTCCATCCTGTAATTATGACCGTACATGTCATGGTAATACTTTTTTGAAGAACCGTGATCGCGGAGCATTCTTACTCTTGCTGCGAGTTCGTCATTGTTTGTAGTTACTGCTCCTCCTTCTCCGAATGCACCAAGATTCTTGCCGGGATAGAAGCTGAAAGAAGCAGCAGTGGATAATCCCCCGGCTTTCTTATCATTGTATCCTGCAAGGTGTGCCTGTGCGGCATCTTCGACAAGTATCAAACCATGACTATCGGAAATCTTCCTTATCCTTTCCATGTCTGCGCATTGTCCGTAAAGATGTACTGCAACTATCGCTTTGGTTTTTGGAGTAATTTGAAGTTCAATTTTTTCGGGATCAATGTTGTAACTATCATCCTCACAATCAACAAAGACGGGCTTTGCTCCGCAAAGCGTTGCTCCCCATGCAGTAGCAATGAATGTGTTAGCCGGCATAATCACCTCATCTCCTGCACCAATTCCAAGTGACCAGAGTACAAGATGATTTGCATCCGTTCCGGAACTCACGGCGATACAGTGTTTAACTCCATGCGCAGCGGCAAAAGCTGATTCAAATTCGCTGACGGATTTGCCGAGAATAAAACTGTTGTTATTTATCACATCCCGAATCGCGGAATCAATTTCGCTCCGTATCGGGTCATGCATTAGTTTAAAATTAATAAAGGGAATTTTCATCGTTCAGATTGTTTTTGAATTTGTTTTTCGCTGCTCAATAATTGTTGAAACATATAGACCGCAAACAGCGGAAGAGTCTTCAGATATCTCGTAAACATTTTTCCGGGCTGCTGCGCAAGACGAAACATCCACTCAAGTCCGGCTGATTGAAAAAATTTCGGCGCGCGCTTTATGTCCCCTGTATAAAATCTCAAAGCAGCACCTGCTCCAATCATCACTCCCGTTTTGAGACCGGAAAAATTCTCCGCCATCCATACTTCCTGTCTCCCGCCCCCGAGACATACCCATATAAAGGCCGCACCCGATTCATTTATGTTCCGCAAAATGTTTTCATTTACACCCGCGCTCCATTCACCAAATTCAGGAGAAGAGAATCCCGCAATGTTCAGTTTGAAATTTCCTGAAATTTTTTCCTCCAGTCTCTGATGAACTTCATCGGTATCACCGAGAAAAAAATGTTTCAAATCTGTACCTGATGTTTTCCGGAACATCTCTTCCATAAAGTCCGGTCCTGCAACTCTTTCAATTTCTTTTATTCCTTTCAGATTGGCAAGAATAGAAATCGGTCTTCCGTCAGGCAGAGAAATCAGTGAGTTGTTTATCGCTTTCTTAAGCTGTGATGACCTTCGCGAAGCGTTGACAATGTTGCCCGCATCGGTTACACAGACATACGCAGGCTGTCTGCTTCTTGCTCTTTCGATAACTGCATTCACAGAGCTTTCAAGTGTGCAACAACTTACCTTAACGCCCTTGATGTAAAAACTACCGTTCAACTTGATAAAGCTTCATTAAAAATTTCAATCATACCCGAAATATTTTTTTCAAGCTGATAATTTTCAACAAATCGTTTTCGTGACTTTTCCGACATTGACTTTCGAAGACTATCATCTGATGCTAATTTCAAAATTGCATTCGCAATTCCTTTGACATCCGACTCTTCAATGAGAAAACCCGTTTCTCCGTCAATCACAATATCCGGAATGGCTCCTGTGTTTTTTGTCGAAATAACAGGTATCCCTGCAGACATTGCTTCAAGAATAACAAGAGGAAAACCTTCATGCCTGTACCTGCTCGGAAAAACAAGAATGTCCGAAGTCTTAAGAAATTTTGTTTTGTCAGCGCCGGTGAGGACTCCGTTGAATTTAATCTTGCTTTGCATATTATTCTCCGAAATAATTTTTTCCGCTTCACGCTTCGTGTCTGCTTCAGACCATGCTCCTGTGTATTGAAACTCTATGTTGTGAACCCCGCCATTTCTCAATATACAAGCTGCAGCATTCAAAGTGTCGAGAACTCCTTTGCTCTCGAACATATTTCCGAGATAACTCACAACAATTTTCCTGTCATTCTCTCTTTCAATCTGCGTATTGAATGCCGTAAATTCATCCGCTATCCCGTTCGGACAGACCCTGATATTTTCTACAAATCCATAGAACACATTTTTGAACCTCGGACTCAATACAATTGCAGTGTGAACTTTTCTCAAAGTCTTTTCAATAAATTTTTTCACCGCATAGTTTGAATGTGCATAGAAACCCTCTCTGAAATAATTTCCTTCATG
>JBDHXH010000015.1:0-47068 GCA_039810605.1 Ignavibacteria bacterium
CAATGTTTCAAAATCCAAAAGTGAACTTGCACCTCCGTTCAGATTGTATTGGGAATTCGATGCAGACGGCGGACTTGCGAAAAGCTGTCTTTCTGTCAGCGATGCGATTTTATTTGCAAGCACTCTAAACGGTGATGTCTTCGCAATAGATATTACCAGCGGCAGAAGTCTCGGAAGAATATCAGCGTTCGGAAGATCATCTTATTCAACTCCCCTGATCTATAACAACAGCATTATACTTGCTTCTTCAGATGAGCGCACAAACTATGTCTTCCGCTACAATCTTGTACAGGGATTAATTAAGTGGAAAAAGAATGCAGGTCCCGTGGAGTCGTCGCCTGTTCAAGACAGTAACTTTGTCATCGTGAGTTCCTTAAACGGAAAGATTTACAAACTCGATATCATTTCCGGAAACCTGATCTGGGTCACAAAGCCTGCTTCAAAATATCACGGCTCATTTTATACCAGCCCGACAATTTACAACGATACCATTGTTGCAGGAAACACCGACGGATGCATGTATGCGTTCGACTTGACTTACGGAAAGGAGTTGTGGCATTTTAAAACTGATGCATCAATTTATGCCGATGCTTCTTACATGAATGGAAATATTTATTTCGGATCGGATGATAAAAATTTTTACTGCATCAATTCTCAAGGAAAACTGAAATGGAAAAAAGACCTTAACACAAAGTTCTTGTCTTCTCCCACATTCTACAAAGGTAAAGTCATTGTTTCCGGTATAGACGGCTATGTTTATGCACTGGATTCTTCAGACGGAAATATCGAGTGGACATTTCGAACGAAGGGAGCAATCTGGGCATCGCCGCTTTGTCATGGCGATTTAATTTTTATCGGCTCGTTTGACAGATATTTTTACTGCATCAATGCGGAAGACGGAAATGTGTTGTGGAGTCACTTATGTGAAGGCAGGATCAAAACCGGTGCAGTAATTTGGAAAGATTATATTTTCGTAGGAGGTGATGACAAATATATTTATTGTTTTTCAAACCACAGAAAGCAAGAGAAGCCATCCGGAAAGCCATCCGACAACTAATGCGAAGATTTCTTTTTATATTCTCAATTTTTTTATTCCCGGAATGTCTCGTTGTCGGGGGTGAAACCACTGATTCAACCCGAACAGATTCCGTAATGATCTTTCATAAGATTTCAATATTTTCAAACCAGAATAATGCGAAAGTATTTCTCGACACAGGTTTTATCGGAGTCACTCCTCTGACTAACTTTGAAGTGAGTGAAGGAAATCATCTGATAAAAGTTATCAGTGCTTCATCCCTTAAAAACTGGGAAGCGGAAATTGAAACATTCGACATTTACGTTGACAGGGACACAACGCTTACTTCACGGTTCAGACATTATTACTATTTTAGCAGCGAACCTTTCGGGGCTAAAGTTCTGATGCGAGATTCACTGCTTGGAATTACTCCTCTCCGTTTTTTATCATACGATCTGTTATCGGGGCAACTTCTGTTTCGAAAGAAAAATTTTCAGGACTACATTTTTGATCTTGCAAATTACAATTTCGAAACCGGTGCGGAAGTAAAGTTGAAATCGAAGGGGATTGAAACCACAAACGATCTGGTTTACAAGAATCGCGGAACTCAATTCAAAACGAAACGACATATCATTCCAATCATGACACTCGGAGCAGCATCTATTGCCGGTGGATACTTAGCTTACAATTTCAAAAATCATGCAAACGAAGATTATGACAAATACCTTATTACAGGTAATCATGAACTTCTATCATCTTCAAACAGGAATGACAACTACTTCATTGTTTCACTGGTACTCATGCAGGCTGCTATTGGTGGTTTGATTTATTTTCTTTTCTTTGACTGACCCAAACTCTACGCTTTAATCAACCATTTCAATTTTCTCTTTAGCGAAAAAATTTCTCCAAATTATTGCCAGCAATATGATTGCTGATCCGATGACTGAATAAATTGTAGGTGCTTCTCCTATTCCGATAAATACCCATATCGGATTCAGTATTGCTTCAAGCATTGCAATTATCATAGACTCGGTTGCAGAAATGTATTTTATACCCTCATTGAAAATCATATAGCTTATGCCGATCTGAAATATTCCCATGAACAGCAGAATTGCAAGCTGTACGGCATCAACTGCAAGATTATCATAGACTGCAGGCAGACAAAAAATACACACGAGGAAATTTCCGGCAACAATATAGACAATGGTGTTTTCACTTTTGTGAAGTTGCTTCTTCCATTTCAGAAACAACGAGAATAATGCAAACGATATCCCTGAACCGATCGCAAGCAGGTTTCCCTGTATGCTTGTGAAATCGAGCCTTCCGAAAAAAAACAGCAGCATGCCCATGATGCAGAAGACTAATGCAATGAGATTTTTCTTTTCAAATTTCGTTTTCAAAAAAATTGGTTCAAGGACTACGAGATAAATCGGTGCAGTGAATTGCAGGAAGATTGCATTTGCCGCTGTCGTAAGTTTGGTTGCTTTGACGAAAAGTATCAGTATAAGCGAATAAGATACGCTGCATAAAATTGAGATGATACCAAAGTCAAACTTTAAATTCTTTTTCCTAACCAATGAAATGACAAGAATAGTAAGCGCAGCAATTCCTGACCGGTAGAATGCAATCTGAAAAGCATCGAGCGTGAGAACTTTAATAAACAACCCGCCCGTGCTCCATAAGAGTGCGCAAAAGCTGATGTATATCAGCCCTCTCTTGTGATGCGGTATGTTTTCAAACAGTTTATTAATCTGTTAAGCAGATGAAATTTATTTGAATGGTAAACTGAAATCAGATTTACTGAAACCTGTTTCAGATGAGAAGAATAACTTATCAGCATGCAGAACGCATTTCATCCGATCACTTTTTTCTTCACTTCATCAATCATTATTTTTGTCATCCTTCCCAGATCATACTCCGGCTTCCATCCCCAGTCTTTCCCGGCAACCGAATCATCAATTGATTGCGGCCATGATTCTGCAATTTGCTGACGAAAATCGGGTTTGTAAGAAATTTCAAACTGCGGGATCTGTTTCCTGATTTCTTCGGCAAGTTCTTTCGGACTAAAGCTGATGCCGTTTAGATTATAACTTGAATGAACGCTAAGCCGCGAAGCATCAGCTTCCATCAATTCAATTGTACCTTTAATTGCATCCGGCATGAACATCATCGGCAGGGTTGTATCCGGTTTCAGGAAACATTCATACTTACCGCTTTCAACAGCATCATAAAAAATTTCAACCGCATAATCCGTTGTCCCTCCGCCTGCTTCAGTCTTGTAGCTGATAAGACCCGGATAACGAATGCTTCTTATATCAAGCTTATGCCTGTTGACATAATATTCACACCATCTTTCACCCGCAAGTTTACTGATGCCATAGACCGTGTTAGGTTCCATGATTGTAAGTTGTGGAGTATTTTGCTTTTGCGTGGTTTTTCCGAACACTGCAATAGAACTCGGCCAAAAAACTTTCCTGATGCCAACTTCACGCGCGAGGTCAAGTATGTTGAGCAGACTCTTCATATTAATATCCCAGGCCTGCAGCGGAAGTCTTTCTGCATTACCGGATAAAACAGCGGCAAGCAGATAAATCTGCGTTATCTTGTATCTGATTACAAAATGTATCAGCCTCTTATCATCAAGTACATCAAGCAGATGAAACGGACCTGACTTCTTAATGTCCTTTGGAGCGTCCTTAATGTCGGTTGCGTAAACATTGGAGTCACCATAAATTTTTCTTAATGCAAAGACAAGCTCGGAACCAATTTGTCCGGCAGCTCCGATAACAAGAATTTTTTCCATTTGAATTGAGTACGAATTATGTGAAATAAGATGAAGGAAAATTTACAAAACAAAATTGAACTCCAAAGCAGGAATGTCTCATTCTACTTGAAACACTTTGGTATATTGGTTTCTATTTGGGATTGAGTCTCTTAATAATCTCCGCCTGTTTCTGAATTTCAATTTCAGTAAGCTGAATTCCCTTCTGAATCTTTTGCTGAATCTGCGAATACGGAAGCCACACTTCTTCTATCTGCGCGACTTTCTCATTGTCGGGGAGGTCTTGCACTCCGGCATTAAATTTATTTTGCTTAAAAATCCCAAGCGCTTTCTGATAAGCCTGAATGGAATTATCATATTGCTGCAGAAGATTATATGCCCGTCCCATATACATGTAAGCTTCGCCGAAGTCCGGATTCTCATCCACAGTTTTCTGAAATTCGATAATTGCTTCCCCGTATTTCATCTCCTGAAAAAGCTGCACTCCTTTGTTGTATGTCTCAATTCCTTTCGTACCGCAGGAAATCAAAAAAGATGAAAGACAGAACATCAGCAAGAAAAGAATAGAATAATATTTGTTCATAAGCAGTTTTGACTGATTTGATTTTTGATTTTAGTTTGAAGTCATCATTGACTTTTCAGGAATGTGAAATTCAGCTAAAATGGTCTGATGATTCTTCAAGTAATTTATACTTCTTAATTTAGATTGAATCAACAACTACTTCCGGTGTCACAAGTTTCTTATCAATCAATGCGGGCCAGTACGCAACTACTTCCGACGGCTTTGGTCTGCCGCCGGCAAATCCGGTTACTCCGGGGGGACCGGTCAAAATCAATGGCGCGATTTCCATTCCAAATCTCTCAACTGATTTTCTGTCACGCGATCTTACAGCTATCCTCAATACAACTTCATTTGGATCGTCAATCTTTGCAGCAAGTGGTCCGTGACATGCATTGTATCCCTGATACTCTGTCCGTATTTCATCAAACTTCAGATTAAGATCACTAAGTCTCGTCCTCAAAATTCTATTCGCCGCTTCTGCCTTTTCAAATGCATCGGGCCAACTGTATGTCAGCGAGCCCGCGGCGCTGTAACCGTCTTCATAAGACATTGAAACTTTATAGAATTCTGTCGCGGGAAAACCTTTGACACCATAGACTTTCACCCTGTCTTTACCGGCATCTTCGAGATGAATAGATGTAAAGTCAGCAACACAATCCGGAGTAATGTAATCCTTAGGATCACCGATTTCATATACAAGCTGTTCGCTTACAGTTTCAACGCTGACTCTTCCTCCTGTATTTTCATGCTTAGTAATAATCACTTCGCCGTTTGGATATGCTTCTGCTATCGGAAATCCGATTCGAGCAAGGTCAGGAATATTTTTCCAGTCTCCGAGAAAATTTCCTCCGCTTGCCTGTCCACCGCATTCGAGAATATGACCTGCGACAGTTCCCGCCGCCATCAGATCCCAGTTTTTCATATCCCAATCAAATTCATAAATCATCGGCGCAAGCGTAAGCCCTGTATCGGTAACTCTGCCGGTTATAACGATATCCGCGCCTTTCTTCAGACATTCAACCACAGGCGCGGCACCAAGATATACATTTGCACTAAGAATCTTACCAAGAATTTTGAGTGCGCCTTCACCCGTCTCCATATTTTTCAATTCGACATTGAGAGAAAGCAGCTCTTCCAGTCTGTCAAGAATATTATCACCGAGCACAACTCCTATTTTCAGATCTTTAATTCCAAGTTTTGCTGCTCTTTCGAAAATGGCATCACGGCATGCGAGCGGATTTACTCCGCCTCCGTTTGTAATGACTTTGATTTTTTTTTCTTTAATCACCGGAAGAAGCCGCTCCATCAAGGGAGGAATGTCTCGGGCATATCCTAAATTCGGATCTTTGAGCTTTTGCTTTTGCAGGATGGACATCGTTACTTCCGCGAGATAATCCATCATTATATAATCAACCGGTCCCTGTGTTGCCTGATTATAAGGAGCATCTATGAGGTCGCCCCAGAATCCCTGTCCTGAAGCAATACGGATTTTTTCTTTCATCAGTTAATTTTGACAAAATTACTCAAATAAATTTTGTGTAACAATTTAAAAGAACGCGAATCTGTCCAAAACAATGTTTGGAAATTTGGCAAATATATTTTAATGCACTTACATTTGAACGATCAAAGGAAGCAGCCAAAGAAAAATCGTCTGCTGGTCAACTGTGGATCCTCTATTTCACACTTTGTTATTGCTTCATCTTTCTTTGTCATCGGGTTTTATTTCTAAAGCAAGATTGATATTTTTGTAAATTAGTTTTCAAACAGAACATATTTTAATAACCCATCTCATTTTTATTAATCAAAAAACTCACGAATGAAAAATTTCAAGTTCTTCCTTACTGCAGTTCTAATTGCTTTATCATCAGCATCTTTTGCTCAATGGCAGCCTGCTCCGCTGCAAAATGAATTCTTCGACGCATTGGTTGGAACTTCTTCTGCACAGGTCATGCGCAATGGCAAGAGTTATACAAACACAGTTACATGCAAATGGGATCTCAACCATCAGTTCCTCATCATTAACCTCACTACCGTCAGCAACAGCGATCCGGGAGAGCCTTATCAGGGAATGGGAATCTGGGGAATTGATATGCAGGGAAATGTAAAATCGTGGTGGTTTGATATCTACGGAGCGGAATTCACGGGTACAAGCACGGGAAAAATCAACGGCAATAAAATGGAAATGACTGATGAGAGTAAAAATAAGAAAGGCACTACTACAATGGAACTCACTGATGACTCGGTTATCTATTCATCCAAAGGTACCTATATTACAACTGAAGGAAAAGAATCCTCCTATGAAGAAACGGCAGTTTACAAAAGAAATAAATAAGTGAAACACTCTAACTATGTTGTGCAATAACTAAAACCAATTGCGAAAACAAAAAAGCCGGATTTCAAAAAAAGTCCGGCTTTAAGTTTTAAATCTTATTGTTTCTTCCAACTACATCATCTCTTCTACATTTGTATAAGGAAGACCGAACGCATCAGCTACTCCTTTATATGTAATCACTCCGTCTATCATGTTGAGTCCGAGTCTAAGCTCTTCATTCTCTTCACATGCTTCGAGCCAGCCTTTGCCTGCAAGTTCAACAGCATAAGGAAGCGTCGAATTAGTAAGAGCTATAGTTGAAGTAAACGGAACAGCTCCCGGCATGTTTGCAACGCAGTAATGAACAACGCCATTGACAACATAAGTGGGATTCTCATGAGTTGTAGGTTTACAGGTTTCAATGCAGCCGCCCTGGTCAACTGAAACATCCACGACAACCGAACCGCTTTTCATAAGCTTAAGCATGTCTTTGGTAATCAGCTTCGGAGCTTTCGCACCGGCAATCAGAACAGCGCCAATTACAAGATCAGCCTTTTTAATTACTTCGCGAATGTTGTAAGGATTGCTCATCATGGTTGTAACGTTCTTTGGCATGACATCATCAAGATATCTTAAGCGATACAAATTATTATCCATAATAGTAACCTTCGCACCAAATCCTGCCGCGATCTTTGCGGCATTTGTTCCTACTATTCCTCCTCCAAGAACCACAACTTCAGCAGGCTGCGTTCCCGGAACTCCTCCAAGCAGCACGCCTCTGCCGCCCATTGTGCGCTCCAAGTATTTTGCTCCTTCCTGCGGAGCCATTCTGCCTGCAACTTCACTCATCGGAATCAGAAGCGGAAGCGAACCGTCAGATTTCTGAACAGTCTCATAAGCAATAGCTATGCACCGTGACTTCATCATTGCAAGAGTAAGTTCTTTTGATGATGCAAAATGGAAATATGTAAACACAACCTGCCCTTCCCTGATTAGATTATACTCGGGCTTTATTGGTTCTTTAACTTTCATGATCATTTCAGCAGTATCAAAGACTTGTTTTGGTGTCTTCAGGATTGTTGCTCCGACTTTCTTATAATCGGCATCAGAAAATCCGCTCCCCATTCCTGCATTAGTTTCCACAAAGATTTTATGCCCATGCCTTCGAAGCACTTCCGCGCCTATTGGAGTCAATGCAACGCGATTTTCATTGGTCTTAATTTCTTTAGGTACGCCTATTTTCATTTTGATAAATTAGATTTTGGAATTTCTTAAAAGTAGGATATTGGCGTTTGGTATTCAATTCAGAATTGAGTCTTGGAAAAGCATGATTGCTGCCGGATTAATTTGTCATTCAGAAGAAACTATCAGCACTCAACTATTTTTTTGCAATTGCTCTTGCCACATTTTGCCCGTCGAGCGCAGCGGATATTATTCCGCCGGCATAGCCCGCACCTTCACCGCATGGAAAGAGATTTTTTATAGTCACATGCTCGTATGTGAGATTGTTCCGCGGAATTCTTACCGGAGAGCTTGTACGTGATTCAGGTCCTACAAGAATTCCTTCACTTGTAAAATATCCCTTCATCTTCTTACCAAACTCAACTAACGCCGCTTTAAGCATTAAAGAAATTTTCTCGGGAAATAGCTCATCAAGTCTGCCGGAGTAAATTCCCGGAATGTAAGAAGACTTCATAGAACCCTCCGATAGTTTGCCGTTTACAAAGTCTGTCATCCTTTGGGCCGGCGCCCTTTGTGAGTTGTCGCCCGTATCAAAAAATTTTCTTTCGATGTCTTTCTGAAATTCCATGAACGACAAAGCGCCGCAGCTCGAATAAGATTCCATATCCTGCATTTCGATTGATACAACTATCCCTGAATTAGCAAACCTGGAATCACGCGCTGACATTGACATTCCATTTACAACAATTTCTCCCGGAGCCGTTGCAGACGGAACAATCAATCCACCGGGGCACATGCAAAAGGAAAAGACTCCTCTGTTTCTGATCTGACAAACCAATGAATACGCAGCAGCGGGCAAATATCTATCCCTCGGCTTTTGCTTGTACTGAATTTCATCTATCAATTCCTGCGGATGTTCAATTCGTGAACCAATGGCAAAAGGCTTTGGCTCTATGAGAATATTTTTTTCTTTCAGCAAATAAAAAACATCACGCGCCGAGTGTCCTGTTGCAAGTATCACGGCATCCGCAACGAATTCTTGACCGTCGTTTACAATTATCCCGCAGGCAGTATCTTTTGAAATGATTATGTCGGTCATTTTCGAATTGAAATGAATTTCGCCTCCGAAATGAAGAATTGTCTCACGTATGCTTTGAACAACACCCGGAAGTTTGTTAGATCCAATGTGCGGACGTGATTCATATAGTATGTCCGGCTTTGCTCCATGTTCGACGAGTATCTTCAAAGCCTTTTCAATGCTTCCTCTTTTGTGCGAACGGGTGTAAAACTTTCCGTCGGAATATGTTCCTGCCCCTCCTTCTCCGAAACAATAATTTGAATCCGGATTCACGATGCTGAATTGCTGAATCGCACGAAGATCCTTTCTTCTGCTTCGCACATCTTTTCCGCGTTCAAAAATTACGGGCTTCAGTCCATTTTCGATAAGTTCGAGCGCCGCAAAATATCCCGCGGGACCAGCGCCTACAATGATTACCTTTTTCCCTCCGGAAACTTGTTTGTAATTTATTCTTAACTCTGTTTCGAGAGGAGTTGATTCGTTCACATAGACTTCAAGTTTCAGAATTACTTTAACATGCTTCGATCTTGCATCAATTGAACTTTTGATTTTTTTAAATTCAACCTTATCTGAATTCTTTAAGCGAAGCTCTTTTCTTACTAACCGTATCAGAATCGAGTCACCCGATGCAACTTCGGGGGGAACCGTCAGCTCAATTTGTTTAATCATGATAGAAACAAAATAGAAATTTCAGCGGAGTGGTTGACTGCAAAGATAATATATACTTTCACTTATTTCATCCTTCTCCGGACTCTCTCCGATAAGTGCTTAGTGAAACTTTGTAAATTAAAATAAATGATTAAGCAGTGATGGCGTGTATAAAGTCAACAGCTTCAGGTGAGAAATTTATCGCGAATATTCTTTTTTAATTTACTCATAACTAATTCATACGAGTGATCAATCATTTTCTTCAAATCTTTATCGGGAAGGTTACCCGAAAAGTCAACCGTATTCCAATGTTTTTTATTCATGTGATAGCCCGGCGTAATCTCTTCGTGTCTTTCTCTAAGGTCAGCGGCAAGTTCCGGATCACATTTCAAATTTACCCAAAACGCAGATTCAAGAGTTGAGATTGCAAAAATTTTCCCGCCTGCTTTGTAAACGGGATTTAATTCTCCGAAAGGGAATTCTTCGGTTACACCCTTCTTTAAAAGGCAATATCTCCTGAAGTCTTCAAACTTCAACTTCCTGATGGCATCAGCCATTTTCTTACCTGTACTGGAGCAAAATCATTCATCTTATCAATCATTGCTTCTGCATCTGACTCGACAAATATCATTCTTGACGTTTCTTCTTTGATAAAATCTTGACTCTGTACGTTTTGTATAAACTTAATCAGCAGCTCATAATAATTATCCACATTAAAAAGACATATCGGTTTTGAATGAATGCCAAGCTGCGCCCAGGTCCATATTTCAAAAAATTCCTCAAACGTTCCGATGCCACCCGGCATTGCAATGAAGCCATCGGAAAGCTCCGACATCATTGCTTTCCTTTCATGCATAGAGTTTACGATTCTTAATTCTGTTACTTCATGCAATGCAGTCTCTCTTGCAACAAGATCTTGCGGTATAACGCCGATGACTTTCCCGTTATACTGAAGAACGGTATTTGCGAGTTCACCCATTAGACCAACATTGCCTCCGCCATATACAAGCATAAGGTTTCTTTCGGCAATGAGTTTGCCAAGCTTTTGTGCCGCGAGCAGATATGATGTTCCCTTTCCGGAATTAGATCCGCAAAATACACAAACACTTTTCATCATATTAATTCAAACCTCGTCTTTGATATTTTTTCAGGAAGAAAGCAAGTACAATTGAAATGATTGTACCTCCGACAAAAACAAAAAGCAACTGCTGAATTATCTGAACACTGAAACTGTATTGGTATCTGACAATTTCCAAAGCTGCATTGATATCATCACGGGAAGCATTATTTTGAATCAGTGTTTTTTCTGTTTCCGTCGAAAGTATATTTACAAAATCGGGGTTAATGTATTCATAGTAGATATACGTAAAGACTACAATCATTACTCCGATAATAAAAGTGATTACAATTCCCGTACGGAAGGCATCCTTGAAACTAATGTAACCGAAATTGACTTTGTCTCTTCGTTCTTTGATACCAAAATAAATCCCCATAATGGGAATTATTGCAGAGACAATTCCAATATACTGTCCGAGATCATGCAGACTCGGCATCAGAAGCGTATATTCGATTATCATCCATACAAATAACACAAAGGCGGAAAATAATCCGTACTTGATTTCAATCATGAAAGAAAATTATTCTTCCTTAACATCTTTTAGAATTTCGCCTGCATACTTCGCATCTTCGGGCATAACTTTAAAAACAACGGGACCTGTTGCTGCGTTAAAGCCCGTTCCGATAACACCAACGCCGATAAGATTTTCAACACCCTCGCCTTCCACAAGATACTTGATATCTGCCTCATCCAGAAGAGATTTAACAAGAGCTATAATTGCTTCATTGCCGGTTTCAAATACCGGAACCAGTTTTTCGCGGTCTTCTTTTTCGTGCTGCGATTTGTCCATGAGAAATTTTTTTGAATTCAGATTAATCTTTGAAAATAATTTTGATTAATCAATTTAATTTTAATTGCCAAATTTGAATTCAAGCGGTCATACTGACGGAATAGCATCTGCGATCTCTTTTGCAATGCATGATGACAATGCGATTCCCATTCCATTGCATGAAAACGAAAAGATGATTCTGTCGGATAGTTTTCTGACTTCAGGCATCTTGCTTTCGTTGAATCCCATTATTCCCGTCCACCACTGATCAATTTCGAAACTGGTATCAGGAAGAATCAGCCCGCTCAATTTTCCGGTCAGATCCTCCTTGATTTTTTCATTCAGAGAAAAATCCGTTGTTTTTTCATTTTCAAAATCGAGATTTCTTCCACCTCCGAAAATCACCCTGTCACCGAAATTCCTGAAGTAATAATATCCTTCATCAAAATGAAACACACCTTTAAATTTCAGATTGCTGATAGGTTTCGTAATCAGGACATGACCTCTGCCCGGATTTATTTTCAATTCCGGAAATATCTTTCCGGTAAAGGCATTTGTGCAAACGATGACACAGCCGCATTCAAAGTGAGTTTTGTTGTCCGAAACGCTGTGACAAAAAACGTTTACATGATTTTCCTTCTCTCCGATACCGGTAACCTCACAGCCGAAAATAATCCTGATGCCGAGCCCTGCAGCATATTTCAGCATTGAGTCCATCATTGCCCCGGTATCAATTTGCGATTCAAACGGAGAATAAATCATTGACCTGACTTCTTCGGGATTGAACCCGAATTTTTCAACGCATTCATTTTTTATTTCAAAAACGGATGAATCAAAAATTCCCTTCAGCGCGAGATTGATATTTTCAATTTCATTCAGTGCATCTAAATGCTCTTCATTAATCAATTCATATCCGCCGTAATTTAAATATCCGATATTCTCATCGCCAAGTCTGCTTCTAAGTAATTCAATTCCTTTGAATCTTTTTGAGACAAGGTCAAAAGTTTTTTCTTTGCCGATTCGCGTAATGTCGGATAGGATTTCAGTGAGGCTGCCGAAACATGCGAAACCTGCATTTCTGGTACTGGCGCCGGAAGGCATGATTCCTCTTTCGAGCACAAGCACACTTCTGTGGGGACTTCTTTCTTTTATCTCGCAGGCAGCGGACAAGCCAAGTATTCCCGCACCGACAATGATAAAATCATATTTTTGGAAAGAATTTTTTTCCCAGAATGATAGCTGCATTAAAATTCAGTTAGTGACAGAAACCGGAGCCGGGAATTTGTGCAACAAAAAAATCTCCCGGTAACTATTGGCGATACTTTGTTTATACTCTTAATCTTTCCTTTGCGGATTCAACGGACGGATTTCAACCTCATTCATCAGCGCATTTTGCGGAAGCATTGCTGTAAGAAGGCAAACTCTTGCTACATCTTCAGCTGACAGAATAGTATCCCTTCTTGAAGAAAGTTCTGCGCTGGGATCATCAAAAAAATTTGTATCAACCGATCCGGGACAAATCGCCGTAACCCTTATATTGTCCTTTCTGACTTCGGCCATAAGTGATGCCGACAATCCCATGACTGCGTGCTTTGTTGCGCTGTAAATTGATGCAGTCGGTATTCCAACCTTTCCTGATACCGAGGCAATTGTGATTATGGTACCATCCTTCTTTCGCAGCATATCTTTGAGCGCGTATCTCATGCATAGATACACTCCCTTCACATTTACTTCAAACATTTCATCAAAATCTTTCGTCTTAGAATCCGCGAGGTTCGCAAATTTTCCGAATCCTGAATTGCAGATAAGCACATCAATTTTTTTGAATCGCCTGATGACAACTTCGAAAAGATTTTTCACGTCTTTTTCTTTCGCAACATCAGTTTTTACGAAGTGGTAATCCTTGTTTGAGATCACGCGAGGATTGCTTCTGGATGCATTTACAACTGTGAAATTATTTTTCAAAAAAAGTTTTGCGCATGCAAGTCCGATGCCTCTGGATGCGCCTGTGATAAGACAGACTTTCTTCATCAACTTTGAATTAAAGTGAATTAAGGATTAAGAATTAGTTGCAAGTTACGATTTGAGAGTTACGATTTACAAGTTACAAAATTGGTAATGGAAATATTGCATCACAAATGTGTCACGCAGGAGGACCCTTTTCCAAAACTAAGAAGTATCATTTGAATTGAGATTATTCTTACAACTGTTGGGTTGTTTCAAAAATACTTGGACGGATTGATCGCGCAGTGGAACGCATTGAAAAGCATTATTGAATCTTACGACTAATTTGATTTTATTGGATAAATAATTTCACTAACTTAGTCCTTTCCCAATTAAACCAATCATTCATCATGATTAAGTTAATTTTATATCTGAATCTCCTGATAATTTTTATATCAGCTGCTAATGTATATTCACAGGATTTCGAGGAAGATGAAAATGAAACCAGCGAAACAATACTTCAACGCGAACAATTTATTAATGAGCGAAGAGCAGGCGGTCCGGGTAAAGTTCTGCCAAAACTCGCGCATGAAAAAGCCGTGCTTCAGAAAATGAAAATTCCGGAAGACAAAAATACAAACAGCATTACTTCAACTACCAGTTGGGTCAGTGTCAATCCCGAGGGCATGTGGTATGAGGTAACGGATGACAACTATATTTCCGGAAGAACAAACGGGATTGCATTTCATCCATCAAATCCAAATATCATTTACATTGCTGCTGCACAAGGCGGTGTATGGAAAACTATTGACGGCGGTATAAGCTGGACCGCGCTTACAGATAATCTTGGTTCTATCTCCAGCGGAGACATTGCAATTGACCCAAGCAATCCGAACGTCCTTTATTATGGTACAGGGGAGCTTAACTATTCCGGCGACAGCCAATACGGCGACGGAGTTTATAAGTCAACAGATGCCGGTTTAAGTTGGAATAAAATAGTCTCTGCTTCTTTAGTTGGTGCATACATCGGAAAGATTGTTGTTGATCCCGTGAACTCAAACAATGTTTACATTGCAGGACGCGAAGGAATATTCAAAACTACAAATGGCGGAGTGAACTTTACAAATGTTCTTTTCATCAATTCCTCTGCATTGGTAATGAGCCCCGTCAATCCATCAGTTCTTTATTGTGCAAACGGGAGTAATCAGACTACGATATACAAAACAACAAATGGCGGATTAAACTGGAACCTTTCCTATTCAAATTCAAGCGGAAGAAGAACACAAATTGCAATTTCTCCCGATAATGAAAATTACATTTATGCAAGCATTGCCGCATCAAGCGGAGCTTTGCTCGGAGTCTATCGCACTACAAACGGCGGCGATAACTGGACGCTGCAGTCATCATCACCAAATTACATGGCATCACAGGGCTGGTACGATAACGCTGTGACCGTCATTCCCGGAAATCCCAACGGCGTCATAGTCGGAGGTCTTGATGTCTATTCGTCAACGAATGGAGGCGTTACCCTTGTCAAGAAATCTGCATGGGCTACGAGTGATCCGCTTCAGTTCTCGCATGCGGACATTCATTACCTTACCTATAACGGAAATGTACTTTACTGTTGTTCCGACGGAGGAGTATATCGTTCTACAAACAACGGCAACTCATGGAGCGATCTTAATGCAAAAATATCAACACTTCAATTTCAAAGCGCCGATTACGATCCCACCGATGTCCAGAAATTGTACGGCGGATGTCAGGACAATAACAAACAAACAAGTACCAACAGCGGGCTTGTATGGATCCAAAGAACAACAGGTGACGGAGGATACACGGTCGTTGACCCTGTCAATACAAATTATATTTATGGTCAGTATGTTAACGGCTCGATACAGCGATCACAAAACTTTGGAGTCAGCTTTACCAACATAACCCCGAGCGGTTCATCAGGAGGACTTTTTTATAATCCTTATGAAATGGCGCCCGGCGATCACAATACTGTAGTGTTTGGAAGAGCAAATGTGTATAAGACTACAAGCGTTCAGACTGCATCAACATCACAAGGATGGACACAGATTGCAGCTACGGGAACAATCGGAGGAAATATTTCTGCGATTGGAATCAGCTTCACCAACATAAACAAAATTTATATCGGCACAAGCGGAGGAAAACTATTAGTGACTACAGATAATGGAGCAAACTGGAGTTCGCAAACAGGCTTTGGTTATGTCACGGATCTGGTCGTTGATTTTGCCAATGATGATATCTGCTATGCTTCTCTCGGCGGAGCGACTCCGGACAAGCATGTTTACAAGACTACAAACGGCGGTGTGAACTGGTTCAGCATTTCGGGAAATCTTCCTGACATAGGACATAATTCAATTGCATTAAGACAGACTTCACCGAGAATGATTTTTGTTGGTACAGACCTCGGCGTATTCAAGTCAACAAACGAAGGTGCAAACTGGGTTTCTTTCAATTCGGGATTTCCCAACGTCGAAGTATATGATATGAAGTATAAAGAAGGTCCGCAGATACTGCTTGCGGCAACACACGGGAGAGGTTGTTTTACTTTTGATGTTGGCAGCACGGTTGGAATTTCCGGCAGCAATAATATTCCGGGAAAATTCCATCTCTCACAAAATTATCCCAATCCTTTCAATCCGGTAACTCGGATAAAATATGAACTTGAATCTCCCGGATTCGTGACGCTGAAAGTTTATAACGCACTTGGCAGCGAAGTAGCAAACCTGGTTGACAAAAGGCAAAGTGCCGGGAAATATGAAATTTCCTTTGACGGGAAATCTCTTCCAAGCGGAGTTTACTTCTACAGAATTTCCTCCGGAGAATTTTCGGAAGTAAAATCAATGATGCTTATTAAGTAAAGGGTTTATCACTGTCATATCACCGGTATCAGGTCCGGAAATAATTTCAGCATTAAGAACGCAATCATTGCAAGAGTGCAAGTGTTCTTGGTGCTGTTTTTTTTTGGATTTTTTTGTCGCATTGCTATTGACAAACACCCCTGCATTCCATATTTTTGTAAAGCACTTTAAAATTTAAAGCACTTTATAAGATGGAAATTCAGCAAGCGGCTTCCGAACTGTCCGTAATCAAGAAGATTATGGAAGACAGCAGGAAAATAAACATTGACAACGGCATACATTATATTTTCTGGGGTGTGCTTGTAACAATATCTCTGCTCACCAACTACATCATGCTTCTGACGGGGACAGCGGGGCAGTACATAGGATTAATGTGGCTGATATTAATGGTATCGGGTGGAATAGTTGACGGAATCATAGGGCGAAGGCAGAGCAGGACCATCAAGGCAGAAACGTTTGCCGGAAGAATTCTGGCATCGCTGTGGATTGCTTCAGGAATTGCAATGTTCATGTTTGGTTTCATCGGAACAATGACCGGTGCATATAAGCCGATCTTCATTTGTCCAATAATTTCAACATCGCTCGGAATATCATATTTTACAAGCGGCGCGATACAACAGATAAAATGGCTTCAATATATTTCCATCGGTTGGTGGATAGGAGCAATTGTTATGTATGCTTTTCCCGGCGTACACACACTTCTGATATTCGCGATCATGCTGGTTATATTTCAAATTATTCCCGGTTTTATATTGAGAAAGAAATCAACAGATTTATTACAGCCTGAAACAGTTTAGATGAATTTTGATTATCAGCAAATTGACGACGTAATTCATTCGCGGATAAGGACTTCCATAATGGCTGTACTTGTCAGCGTCGCAGAAGCGGAATTTATTTTTCTGAAAGAAAAGGTAAATGCAACTGACGGAAATTTGAGTGTTCATCTGAAGAAACTTGAGGAAGCGGGTTACGTATCATCGAAAAAACTCTTCGTTGACAGAAAGCCTCTCACCAAATACAAGATTACCGCAAAGGGTTACAAAGCTTTTGAGAACTACATAAAGAATCTTGAAAACATAGTTAAGAATAATTTAAAAAAATAACAACAATTCTGATCATGGAAAAATTATCCGAAGAAAAAATTATGTCCGAGCTGTCTCAACTAACCGGATGGAGCTATGCCGATGGATCAATCCGGAAAACGTTCAGCACAAAAAATTTTGTTCAAACAATGGGACTCGCCGCAGCTCTGGGTACACTGTGTCAGCAGCACGATCATCATCCCGACTATATGACGATCAAGTATTCATCTATTGATGTTTCATTTTCGACGCATTCAGTCAAAGGAATCACTTCAAAAGACATCGAGATCGCCAGAGATATTGAGTCAATAAATATTACCGCAAAATAAAACCATGACAATTATTCAAACTGTTTTTCTTTTTCTGATACTTTTCTATCTCGCGGAAAACTCGTATTCGCAGACCGGGGATTCCATTCAATCAAAGGGTATGAAGAAAATATACGGTGTTGTCCGCGGAACAAGCGACAGCCTTCTCAATGGAGCCAATCTTGTAATAGAGGGTACAATTGATGGCTCTTCGACAGACGAAAAGGGATATTATGAATTCGAAACTGAAAAAATGGGACAGCAAAACATTCTTGTTACAATGATGGGTTATGCAAACAAGACTGTGCCTGTTGACATTACCGGAGATAAAGATATTGAACTCAATATAAAACTTTCGAAAAAGGAAATTCAGACTGATGAAATCATCATAACCGCAAGCTCATTTACATCGGGTTCAAACAACGCTGTTACGCTCACGCCCCTTGAAATAGTACGCATACCCGGTGCAGACGCTGACCTCTACAGAGCAATCACAACATTCCCGGGATCTAACCAGGTGAACGAAGGAAGTCGAATTACCGTGCGCGGCGGCGATCCTGATGAAGTCCTTACTATCCTGGATCAGGCTTCTTTGTATAATCCATTTATCTTTGATGAAACATTCAATGTATCTTCATATTCAACCATTAATCCATGGGGGTTGCGCGGAATAAATTTTGCGAGCGGTGGATTTTCGGCAAGATACGGTAATGCATTATCAGCCGTTCTGGATTTGAAATCTTATGACATGCCGCAGGGAACAGGTATGTTTGCATGGCTCGGACTTGCCAATGCATCTCTTTCGGGAGTTTATGTTTCGAAGGACAAGAAATTCGGAGCAACCTTTGATCTCGGTAAATTATTTCTTGATCCATATTTTGCAATCAACGGAAAGCATTCAGATTTCTCACCTATTCCTCAATCCAATAATGGCGGAGGAACATTGTCCTTCAAATTCGGCACCACAGGTCTCCTGAAGTTTTATACAAATTACAGCGATGACAAAGTGGGCATCTACAGTCCCAGCGCATCTTACAACGGATATGTCAATCAGAAATCGAAGAGTTTTTTCTCAAACCTTAAAGGAACGTTCGCACCGTCTGCGGCTACATTATTAAGCGTGAGTGGATCTTTTAGCTTATACAAGAAAGACATTCAGTTCGGCGTACTTAACACGAATGAAAAAGATTACTACTCAAAGGGAAGAGCCGACTTCACTGTACAGGTGAACAGGAAAGTTGATATAAATACAGGAGCAGAATATGAGTATAACGGATATGACATCAACGGCTTGGCACCTAAATATACATACAATATCAGACCTGATGCGGAATCATTTGAACTTGATACCGCTATAAACAGCGGTAGAATCGGCGTTTACGCGGAGTCGCAAATTCGAATCACGAAGAAATTTTTTCTGATTCCGGGGATAAGAACAGACTATTACAGTATTTCAAATGAAACAGGAATTGATCCAAGAATTTCTTTCGGCTACTTATTTTCAAAATACAATTCCGTCCGCGGAGCCTACGGAGTTTATCATCAGAATCCAAAACTCGATGACTTCTTCAGAGCACAAGACAGCAAGCTGAAACCGGAAAGAGCAATTCACTACATACTCGGATATGAATTCAACAAAGACGGAAATTATATTTTCAGAGTTGAAGGTTATTACAAAAAATATTCTGACCTTGTACTGCTCAACAGGAGCAACTTTTACTACGGTTCCGACGGAGACGGAGATGTCAAGGGAGTTGATGTGTTTCTAAAAACAAAAATTGACAACAAATTTACCGGCTGGATTTCCTATGCATTCACTGATTCAAAGCGAAGGCAATATGATGCTACCAACCTTGCTCCGGCAAATTATGATATTCCTCACAGTGCAAGTGTAGTCGGGAGTTATAGTATAACAGATGCGCTTGTAATGGGTGCAAGTTTCAAAATTAATACAGGCATGCCCTATACTCCTGTTACAGGCAGCACGTATATACAGTCGCAGGATGTTTACGAACCCATTTACGGAGATGTTAACAGTGCAAGATTTCCGACCTATACGAGGCTTGATTTGAATGCTCAATATATATTTGCGCTTTTCGGAAAGTTTGCTGTTGGCGTAATTTCCGTCAACAATGTTTTGAACACGCCGAATGTATATGGTTACACATACAACTTCGATTATACACAAAAGAGCACTACGATCAGCAATAACCGCCGCAGTGTTTACGCGGGTCTTGGATTACAATTTTAGAAAAATATCTTAAACCAAATAAATAATAATTAAACAGGAGAAAAAATGAAAACTAAAATTCAAATTGCGGTTCTGATATTTACCGCGCTATGTCTTGCCGCGAATTCATCGAAAGCAAGCGATGATTTTGAGAAAGCAATGCTAAAAGCAAAGGCAAATCTGAAGACTGCAATGAATACAGTTGATGTTGCCAAGCTTACAAAGGTAAGAGGAGAGTTTGAAAGAATTCTTCAGCTTAAGGAAATGCCCTGGCTTGTAAACTATTACATCGCTTACGCTGATTATGGATTGGCAATGTCCGGAATGGAGTCGAGCAACACTGATGTAATTAAGAAGTATACGCAATCAGGTATAAATGTGATTAACAAATCAATTGAAGAAAATCCCGATTTTGCAGACGCGTTCGTCTTGCTTGAGGCTTTGAATTTTAACCGCTGGCAGTATGAGTCCGACAAGATGCAGGATATAATGAGCGCGACTCAAAGCGCAGATGCAAGCGTAAAGGCGCTTGAGCCGGAGAATCCGAGATACGTTCTCGTGAATGCAGTATCACACTATTGGACGCCGGAACAATTCGGAGGCGGAGTGAAAGTTGCTATGCCTGAATTCGAGAAAGCGAAAACTCTGTTTGAAAAACGTGTCGAGAAAGGTCCGCTGTATCCGGACTGGGGACAGGAAATGAATCTCGGATATCTTGCGCTGTGTTACATCAAGAGAAACGATGACGGAGACAAAGTAAAAGCAAAATCAATTATTGACGAAGCGCTAAAGGTCAATCCTGATTCGGGATTTATCAAAGAATATGTTCAAAAAGAATATGATAAGGTTGAAAAATAAATTTTCACTTAGCCATGTTCGAAGATAAGAATTCTGAAACACTAATTTAGAAAAGTCACCTTTTGAGGACTTTTTATTTTCAGCGTGCTTTACAATCAATAACAAGTATTGTAAAGCACGCAAATATTTTGATTAGATTGACCGTCATTAAGTTATTCAAAACAATTGATAATTGATAATTGAACTGTTAAGTTTATCAGAATTTATTTATTAATTAAAACCGTCTTTTATCTTCGGGAAAAAATTTTTTTTGGTTTTGATTCTCGTTCTTGAGAGTGCAGCCTTCGGTTATCTGCATTTTCTTAGATACAGGAACCAGAATCTTTCATTAACCGGCTTTGAAAGTAAAACCGGCAATATCATTTCCTCGGTATTATTTATTATGATTGCACTGCTAATCATCGCATGTTTTTTCTTTGCGAAGAAGATAAGCACTGCTTCTGTCTCGATAATGTTTATTCTCTCCTGCTTAGGCTTTGCGGCTGTTGTGATCTCGGGTTTACTTTTGCAGAAGGAAAGCAAGATAATTTCTATAAGTGCATTCCTTATCGCAACGGTGTTGTTCCTATCTATTGTTTCGGGTCTGGTGTTGTCCAGAAGCCACAAGCTAAGATTTTTCAAAACGCTTTTCACATTCATGCTCCTGCTCGTTGTTCCCGTTGCTGTTACTTTCATTTTGATTTTGAATTTCGGAGAAAGTGATTTTTCGAATTCTGAAAAAATTTCAGGAGATGCGGGAGTAATACTTGGTGCAGCAGTATGGGGAGGAAACCGACCTTCACCTGTTTTGAAAGAGCGAATAAACAAGGGATATGAACTTTATGAGAAGAAGATTGTACCGAAACTCGTTATCACCGGCGGAGGATCGCCTAATGAACTTACGGAAGGCGAAGTGTCAAAGAATGTACTCTTGAAATACGGTGTCGCTCCAGAAAATCTGATAATGGAGAATTCTTCAAGTTCCACCGTTGAACAAATTCAGTTCGTAAGAGATAGTCTTTATAGACCTCTTAGGTGGAATAAAATTATTCTGATTTCCGATAACTTTCACCTTATGCGGGCATTTGAAATATGTAAGTTCAATAATATGAATTCAGGCTATGCTTCTTCGGATAAGGTCCTCTCAACCGGAGGCACACTAAACTATTGTCTTAAGGAAAGCCTGGCTATGATAATTTTCTGGATGAGCGGAGTATAGTATCAGATAGCAATGAAAAATCTTCTGATTGGATTCTATTAACTTACAACTTAGAAAAAATTTTTCTAATTTGAAAAAGGGGATCATATTTCAGATCCCCTGAATGCAAGGCAATCTAAGCGAAAGGGGTTACTTAAATTACCCTGACAAAAAATCCCGGGAATCCTTTGATCCCCGGAAAGCAGTAATAATCTACAGGAAAGGGGTCTACAAATTATTACATGCTCCTAAAGGATAATCAAAAATGATTATCCTTTTATTTTTGAATCCAAGAGAAAGGGGTAACTTGGTTCAAAATTTAAAATCATTTACCAACCTCCGCGAAGTGTAAGCACTGAATTCAGTCCAGGAGCGCTGATTCCCGAAGCAAACACTCTATAGTTCCTGTCAAGAATGTTATTTATATCAAGCTGCAGTCTAAGATTCTCATTGAATTGGTAGGCTGAACTTATGTTAAGCGTAAACCAACTCGGCATTCCGTCGGGAGTTGCATCTTCAAAATTATCTTCACCGAGCATATTATAATCATCTTTCACCTTCCATGCATTATACAGAATATTAAATTCAGTTTTGAACTTTGTGAGATTTACAACAACTGCAGATTTTCCGTAGAGCGGCGGTATATGGTCATAAGGATAATCGGTTGAATCTGTATGAATCCTTCCATAGGTATAATTCACGGTATTAGTCAACGACAGATAATTTGTTAAGTCTGCATTCAAAGAAAGATTGCCTCCCCATATATAGCCTGATTGCGCATTCTGATTTGCTGTTACTAATGCAGGGAAACCGTCATAAGTAATTGTATCTTGTCCGTTATATGTAAACGGCTTTGTCACGATTGCATCATCTATCCATGTATAATAACCAATTGCCTGTGCCCACACTTTTCCACCGATTACTTTAGAAACTCCGAGTTCTGCACCGTAAGTATATTCGGGACCTAAATCCGGATTTGGGACGATCACATTTCCGATAGATGTAGCAGTTCCTTTAACAGACTCAAATACCTTTGCAAGATCATCAACATTCGGTGCTCTGAAACCGCGAGTGCCGTTCACGTATATCTTCCAGTCTCCCTTGGGAAGAAATGTAAAACCAATATTGCCGGAAATTGCGCTGTTACCCTGATCAATGCCGTCGGGATACATCGTTGCAAATTTGAAAAATGTCGTATCATTGAATTCTGCATTCAGTCCCACGTAACTGTATCTCGCTCCGTAAGTCATTGTAGACATTTCATTTAATTTCCACGTGTCGGTAAAATATCCGGCGAAGGATTTCATACTGCTTCCACCGTCGGGATATCTGGTGGACTGTGGTGATTCCACACCTGTCTTTATATTCTTCCTGAATGCTGTTGAAGTTACGTCGTTATACGTTCCTTCAATTCCAAAGCCGAAGTTATGCTGCTTTAAGGTTTTATTGAAATCAACATTCATTGAATAGACTTTAACTTTTTCAGTTCTGTTTGTCAGGTTTGAAGATCCGAAGCTTCTATTGTTCCTGCTTTCCTCTATGTTCTGAAAAGCAAGAATAATTCTTGAGTCATCGTAGAATGCCTTATTATTTTTCAAGTTAAGTTTGTACGAACCAAGCATTCTCTTTTCCGGACCATAGTACCATTCTGCTGAAGTGAATTTTCCATTTGAGCCGATTGTGTTAAGCCTGTCATAGCGCGGGACATCATCGGTATTCGAAAACTGAAAATTGAAAGTATGATTGACTTTGGAACTCTGGTTAATCATGAATTTTCCGAGTATGTCATACTGATTATATCCGGTTGGATCCTGGAGATAAACATTTTCATTTGCTATCATTGTGTCAACTCCATTGATGTGTTGCTGTGTATATTTTCTAAGCCATTCCTGATTCCTCACGTCTTTTGAACCCATTCGCAAGGAATTAAAATCCGAATATGTAAAGCTTCCGATGAATCCTACTTTTTTTGAAGCAATATTAAAATTCAGGTGTCCTGTTTTTTCTTCGTTTGCCGATGAGTAACGGACAAAGGCATTGCCTTTATACAGAGTCTTGTTATTCAGACTGAATGTAGGATCTTTAGTAAACATGCTTACGACACCTCCAAGCGCATCGCTTCCATAGACAGTTGATCCTGCTCCAAATAATACTTCCAGTCTGTTTAAACTATTTTCATCAATACGAAGGATGTTTTGCAAATGACCACCTCTGAAAATTGCATTGTTGAGTCTTACACCGTCAATCATCAGAAGTATTCTGCTTGCTTCAAAGCCCCGAAGATTCGGACTTCCGCCGCCTTGCTGACTATACTGGACAGAAACGTTACCGGTCTTTTCCAGAAGACGCGCCGTGTTTTGTGAATTCATAAAACTAATATCCTGCGGATTTACTACTTCGACCTGTCTGGGAATAGTCTTATAATTTTCATCAAATTTATTTGCAGAAACAATAATCTCATCCGTCCTGTAACTCTTGTCAACCAGGTAAACTACAAAATTTGAAGCCTCTATTGACGAATAACTCAAAGTCTGCGCCATGTAGTCAACCGATGTAATACTTATTTTATCAGATCCCTTGAGCGAACTTATGTCAGCCTTGCCGAAATCATTCGTCATAACCGAAGTTGAACCGGATGAAAACGTAATGTTCTTCAGCGGCTGAAGATTGGATTTATCAAAAACCGTCACGGTCTG
Source organism: Ignavibacteria bacterium (assembly GCA_039810605.1). Lineage (GTDB taxonomy): Bacteria > Bacteroidota > Ignavibacteria > Tepidaquicellales > Tepidaquicellaceae > JAGPCH01. The sequence continues at coordinate 24,648 of JBDHXH010000015.1, forward strand.
CGAAAACACAGACATGGCGTAAAATAGAAATGTAGTTGTAAATAGTATTTTTCTCATTTGTCATTTAAGTTTTTTATTGATAAACGGGCAATTACAATATGCCGGTTAAAACCATGAATGAAAATGAGAGTCTAGCACAACATTTTGGTCGTGCGCAGTTCTTTAAGGTATGAAAGATTTACGAATGATAGATGCTTCGTAATGAAATCGGAAATGAAAAGCGGATACTCAAACCTGCTCCGGACCAATCCTTCAGAAACGTACTTTGAATTGTTCTTATTCCCGGAGATGCGGTTTCTGGTTTCAGTCTTGCAGGTATTTAATTTAGCCGGCTCTTCAGAATTTAGAAGTTTTACAAATACAGGAACATTCTGATCAACGTCAATCACATTTACCGCAGATTCAAAAGCTTCAGGAGATGCTAAATAAGCTGACACCCCACTTGAAGCAGTCAAAACCGGAAAACTGAAAATAATACCTATCAGTAAATTGACCGAAAATGATATGAGAGCTTTGTTTTTCAATTTAGTATTTGACAAACTTATGCTTAATAGCAATAAATTTCAAGTCTTACGTTTAGATTAGTTCCATTGATTTTTTGTAAAAGGAAATGGAGACTTATTCTAGTTTTGTTGCTTCCATTTTATTGAGCAGCCGATTGTCGGTATCTGTTCGAAGGTTATTTCCTTTCCGTCAAGTATCATCTGAATCGCATTCTGCAACTCGTGAGAAGTAACTTTTGATTCATCTTTCCAGTTATCATCAATTCTTCCGCGATATTTGAGTTTTCTGTTCTTATCATAAACATAAATATCGGGCGTACATTGAGCGTCATAAAGTCGTGATGTTTCCTGCGTTTCATCAATAAGATATGGGAAATTAATCTTATGTTCTGAACCAAACTTTTTCATATTGTCAAATGAATCTTCGGGATACGAAACAGTATCGTTTGGATTGATCGCAATGAACTGCACCAGACTGTTTCTAAATTTTTCCTGAAGCGCAACCAGCCTTTCAATCACAGCTATAACATAGGGGCAATGGTTGCAAATAAAAAGGATTACAACAATTTCAGATGTGTCAAAATCCGAAGGAGAATAAAGTTTGTTATCTATTCCCGGTAATTTGAAGTCAATTATTGATGAATTCAGATCAGCAGTTTTGCTTTGTGCAGCCATGCATGTTTGATTTGATGAAAATAAAGCTGACCTGCTTAAATTTCAATATTCATTTTCATAATTTTCTTCGTCCTCATCATCGTCTTCCATCTCGGGATGATAATCCTCATAAACAAAAGTGATTTGCTGTTTCTTGTCTTCCACAACTTCGTTAAAGATTTCTTCTGTAATGAATCTGTACTTTTCTTTGTCGTCATACTCTCCATGGGAATGGACAATTATGTTGTGTCTGTCAAGAGCAACGATAAGTCGCCTCAATTCCTCTTTCAGTTTATGCGGATCAACCTTTTTCAATTCAGGGAATTTCGGTTTTCCGATTTTTTCATAAACCCGGATCATCTTTCCCTTGGAATGTTCCTTCTTAAATTCTTCAACCTGATGAATGAACTCCTCATCATCTTCTTCATCGAGTTCACCGAGCATTTCCTCCTCAAGCATTTCCTCTATTTCGCGTTCATCTTTCGGAATACGTTCTTCATCGTCAACGGCAATGGTCTTTTTCCGTGCCTTTGATTCCTTTACAATCTTATTCTGTGTTTTCTTGGTTTCCATTTAGTCAAAAGATTTTATGCAAATATTCGCAAAGATTTTTTACAGATGAAATTTTATGTATTTACAAATTATAAGAATAATTCAAATTGTCAATTAAATTTTTTTTATTTGATTGCAAAAATTTTTACCGATTCGCCGATCGTTAATTTACGAACATTACACAATATAAATATATTACAGGGGAAGTAAAAATCACACTGTCAAATCTGTCAAGCATTCCTCCGTGTCCGGGGATTATTCCCGATGAATCTTTTACATTGCAATATCTCTTTATGAGAGATTCAAACAGGTCGCCAATTTGTGAAAATACTCCGGCAATTATTCCAATTATTACTGAATCAACAAGTCTAATCTCTTCAGGGAAAATAATATGCACAAAAAAAGATACAGCTACTGTAAATGCAAAACCTGTTAATGACCCTTCGACTGTTTTCTTCGGGCTGATTTCAGAGAGTTTTCTCTTGCCAAAGAGTTTTCCTCCATAATAGGCGAATGTATCGCATGTCCATATCAGTACAAAAATATATATTACAAAATTAAAACCGGGTCTGTTCACTAATACATTCAATAATATGAAAGGTAATGTGATATAGATTATTCCGAATATTGAAATTGCAGGATCGAGCGGATTCTTATTTTGTCCCCTGAAAATTTCTATTGACATGCTAAAAATCACAACAGCAATAAAAACTGACAGGACAACAAATAAATCTTTGTAGAAGATGATCATGATCGCTGACCCCAGCAAAATCAAAATAGAACCGGCAACATTTCCCCTTTCTTTGATCAACTTCAAGAACTCCCACAAAGCAATTGAAGTTACGATCACAGAAAATGCAAGAAATGCTTCTCCCCGAAAGAAACATGCAAGTAATATTAAAGGTATGCCTAAGACTCCGGCGATTACTCTTTTGAGATTATTGCTCATTGGAAAGTGGATGTTTGTTCAAAGAATTCTTCTTTATAACTATCATTATCAGCACAAACAATATCACTGAAATTATTCCAATGATCACAAACTGAATTTGTTCTCCCGTCGTCATCTGCATATTATCAATGTTTTCAAGACTGTCCGTTCCATACACAAATACTGCGAGAGCTGAAATAAAATTATTTACAAAATGGCAAACGACAGCAGTGTAAATGCTTCCGCTGTGAAAGACAACAAAGGTAAGAAAGATTCCCAGAATAGTAAGCGGAACAATATTGAAAGGATGGAAATGAAATAATGCAAATAGTAAACCTGTAAAGAAAATTGATTTCGATGATGAGAGAACTTTCTCAAAATTCTTAAATACCAACCCTCTGAACAAAAACTCTTCGCATATTGCAGGTGCAACAGCAATTGAAAGAACTATCAAAATGAAATCAGGTACTGTTTGCGCTTCTACAAGAAACTTAGTTGCGGATTCAAGTGAATCAAAAACTTCCTTGAGTTGTTTTATGAAGCCGCTTCCGAATGGAAGCGAAAATATCAAAGCATTCTGATAGTAGAGATAAACCTGTAGAAACGGTTGAACAATGAGAATCGCAAGTACCGATAACAAAAGTACTTTGAGTCCCGGCAATTTCAATCGGAAAGTTTCATTAAAATTATTGTCCTGAAGCTGAACCAATATCAACACCGGAAACAAGATAAACATAAACTGCGAAAACGCAATTACTATTCTTGTGAAGAATAAATTTTCATTTTTGAAATATAAACCTTCACCGAGAATTAAATACAACAAAGACCCACCGACAATCTGATAGAGAAAAAATACTACAGCAAGCGATACAAAAATAAATGCAAGGGGTGAAAGGTTTGTAAGAGGACCTCTCTTCTTTATCATGCCGTCGGATTCTGACTTGTTATCGTTAAGGGACAATTATTTTGAAATGGTTTTCACAATATTAACAAATCCATACCATGTTTTATATGAAATTTGTTTCACCGCAATCCCGTTAATTCCATTGACATCAATTATTATAATCTGAAGTTGAGACGGCTGTTTTGTGATAGTTCATTTAATCAAACCTTTAGATTTTCTATTTTAATGAAAATGAATCAACGGCAAACAATACAGTACAATGAAGAACCGGAATCATTTGACCGGAAGCAGGATGATTTATCTTCCGAGAAGTCGGGAATATTTCTCAATCTCATTCTTTTTGCTGTTACATTTTTCTCAACCACTTTAGCAGGGGTCGGCTGGCTGAACAAAGATCCTTATGACCTGACAAATTTTGCTTCGGGACTGACATATTCTTTTCTGATTATGCTTGTCATAACAACGCATGAGTTCGGTCATTTTTTTGCTGCGCGTCTGCATAAAGTTCCGGTAACATTTCCATATTATATACCCTTTCCGTTTCTTTTCCTGAATCCTTTCGGAACCATGGGCGCGGTGATAAGGATGAAAGCACGTTATTACAGCCGTAATGCTCTTCTGGATATCGGAGCAGCAGGTCCTATCGCCGGATGGGTTACATCGTTGATAATTCTAATAATAGGATTTGTAAATCTTCCTCCTCTGCAATATATCTATGAGATTCATCCTGAATATGCTTCTACGGGAATTCCCTTGAACGGATTTACATTCGGATACAATATTTTGTTTTGGACATTTGAAAAAATATTCACATCATCTCCGGGCATATTCATGCCACCCATGAATGAAATCTATCACTACCCTTTTCTATGCGTGGGATGGTTTGGACTCCTAATAACTTCACTGAACATGCTACCTGTCGGACAACTCGATGGCGGACATATCTCTTATGCAATGTTCGGCAGAAAACATAAATATGTCGCTTATGTTGTCTTCGGACTGATTTTGATTTTTGGCTTCGCAGGTTTGCTTCCACTTGCCGGACTCAATTACAACATCGGATCAATCAACTGGCTGGTGTGGGCACTCCTTATACTTTTTGTCATCAGGGTAAAACATCCTGAAACTTTTTCTGAATATGAACAACCTTTGAACTCCTTAAGAACCGCAACCGGATGGTTCACTTTTGTTATATTTGTAATCTCTTTCTGCCCTGTTCCTGTCTATGAAGCTTAACTTCACCGGTATTGAAAAAAAATAATATTGAACTGACTCTGATTTTTCTGACAATCTTCATTGACCTTCTTGGTTTTGGAATTGTTATTCCTTTGCTTCCCTCTTTCTCACTGAATCACTTGCATATCAGCGAATCAATGATAGGTTTGATTACCGGTATATTTTCTTTGATGCAGTTCTTGTTTAGTCCGATCTGGGGATCGCTGTCAGATAGGTACGGCAGAAAACCTATTTTGATAATGAGCCTTACCGGGAGTATGCTTTCTTATGTAATGCTTTCACTTGTCTTTTCAGGTGTTATACTTTCGGCAACGCTTCTGCTGATTTCAAGAGCATTCGCAGGAATTTTTGCGGCAAATATTTCAGCGGCTCAAGCTGCCGTTTCAGATGTGACAACTAATGAAGATAGAACTAAGGGAATCGGAATAGTAAGCGCAGCCTTTGCACTTGGTTTTGTATTTGGTCCGGGCATTGGCGGAATATTGTCTGAAAACTTTGGCTACGGCTTCCCTGTAATGGTCTCGGCATGCCTTTCGCTCATAGCCGTGTTGCTATGCATATTTGTCTTCAGAGAGACTCTTCCTGTTGAAATTCAAATGAAAAACCGTTTGTCCAAAAGATCGGTCAATCCCCTGAACATGAATCGCATATTTTCAATTCTCAAAGATGAATCAATCGGGAAGTATATAATAATATTTTTTGTTGTCTTGTTTTCTTTTTCAAATATCTTTGGGACCGTGCAATTGTTTTCAGAGAGAAAGGGCGGGCTGAATCTTAATCAGGCAGAAGTCGGATATGTTTTTTCATTAATGGGAATAACAGGAGCGTTTGTTCAACTATTTCTCCTAAAGTATATTCAACGATTCTTTAGTGAAGAAAAAATACTTATTGCCGGAAATTTTATCGCGATTTTCGGACTTGGGTTGCTCGGTTATTCTGCAGACTTGACATCTCTTCTTATCATTATTTCTTTACTTGCTTTTGGTAACGGGATGAGTAATACAGTTACAGTAAGCCTGCTTTCACAAAACGTGAAGCGGGAAGAACAAGGAAATGTTCTGGGGATAAACCAGTCACTTGGAGCACTTGCAAGATTTCTTGGACCTACATGGGGAGGATTTGTATATCAGTATCTCGGTTACAAGTTTCCGTTTTTAACCGGCGGAGTTTTCATGGGATTAATAACGGTATATTCTTATGTTAAATTACATAAGAAGAGATAATGTCATGCTGAGCTTGTCGAAGCATGACATGTTTTGCGAGAACGAGAAGGTTTGATTTAATGCAAGCTATGGATCGAGTGTTACTGTCTGTGGCTCGGAGCTTGTCGACGAGCCGTCCTTTCTATTTTTTGCAAGCTCAATTATTCTGTCCCAGTTCCTATCGAACAACGCCTCTTTTTTCTTCCGGCTCCATCCCCTCAATTGTCTTTGTGCTGCTAAAGCTTCTCTTACATCACTGAATACTTCATAAAATTTAAGAGTCAGAGGCAGTCTGTTAAACGTGTAGCATTTAGGGTTAGCACCAAGATTCATCCTTTCAATTTCAGCATAGAGGTCTTGCGTGATCCCTACGTAATAACTCTTATCAGAACATTCGACTATAAAGACAAAGTAGGTTTTCATCATAATCTCCTTTCTTGTTAACTCAAATCTCCCTCGACAAGCTCGGGGAACTTCAATTATCCCCTCTCGCCCTTCGACAAGCTCAGGGCTCGCTCCGAATCCCTATCACTCCTAACATCCTCCCGCTACTTAAACCATCCCTCCTGTATGAATGAAGCAGTTCGCTTTCTTCATATGAACACATTTCGTTAACTTCAATATTTCCTCTCCTCACGCCTTCATTCATTAGCTGATTATAATTCTCTTTCTTCAAATCTATAAAGATCTTTTCTTCTTTCTCAATTCTTACAGCCTCGTTAAAGTTCTCTGCAACTTCCCTGCCGACTTCATAATTTTTCACGGAAATTCCGGGTCCTATATATGCAATCAATTCAGATACGTCTATTTCTAACTTCATCACTAGTTCTCTTAATACTTTTAAAACAATCTTTCCCGCAGTTCCTCTCCATCCGGCATGTATTGCTGCTACAACTTTCCTTTCCGGTTCATACAAAAATACAGGAATGCAGTCTGCAACTCCAACTGCCAGAAAAACATTTCCCTTATCGGTATAGATTGCATCACAATCACTTATCAGTTGACCTTTATCACTGTATTGAATACTTGTGGAATGAACTTGTTTCAGGAATGTTATCTGTTCTTCATTAATTCCCATTTCACGAAAAAATGCCGCTCTGTTCATTCTTACATTTTCTTCAACATCACCAACATTATAACTAAGATTCATGTCGTATGGAGGAAGCGACACTCCTCCGGATTTGGTGCTCATCCCGAAAAGTAGCTCGGGAAACTTCTTAAACAACTCTGAACGAATTACATGCATGATTCAAAATACTTATATCAACATTATTTCAATCCCATTGCCTTTGGTTTCATGTTGAAATTGCTTGTCTTTCTGAAAACAGGTTCTACAGGTTCACCTTTAAGATATGCTTTAACATCCTTTTCAGAAACCGCCCTTTTGAGAATCGGGAGAACATCTTCGTAACACCTTAAAGTATAATCTACATCTTCATCTGAATGAGAATAACACATGTTGTGAAATCCGCACCACAAAACTCCGCGCTTAATCATTTCCTGCTGAACAAGCGATTTCATCTCAAGCGGATTTCCCGAAGCAGCGTCAAAACTCATTATTGTTCTGCAATTGTATCCGGAACATTTTGTATAATTCATCCCAAGTTTCGATGCAATTTCATTGTATCCTTTCTTAAGCTTCGATCCTTGCTTAGATAAATATTCAGGAACATTCTTATCTCTAATTTCATCTATTGTTGCCATTGCTGCTGCAAGGGACAATGTTTCTCCGCCAAAGGTAGTAAAAAAGAAAACATCCTTATCGAACAATCTCATTACATCCTCTCTTCCTGTAATCACCGATATAGGCATTCCATTGGCAATAGCTTTTGAATAACATGCCAGATCCGGAATTACTCCGAAATACTCCTGTGCGCCACCCAATGCAATTCGGAATCCAGACCACATCTCATCGAATATCAGAAGCGTCCCGTTCTTCTTACAAACTTCATAAACTTCCTTTAAAAAGTTTTCTTTTGCTTCTTCAAAAACAAACGGTTCCATAATTACGCATGCTGTATCTGCGTCAATTGATTGAACAAGAGATTCAATATCATTGTAATTGAAAGTGTATGTCAATTCTTGTGTACTCTTCGGGATGCCGGCATTTCTGTCTGTCACGCCAATATACCAGTCATGCCAGCCGTGGTATCCGCAGCATAAAACTTTTTCGCGATTAGTAAAAGCTCTTGCAACCCTTACTGCAGCGCTTGTTGCATCACAACCGGTTTTTGAAATGCGTATTGACTCTGCATTTGGAACACTCTGCCTTACTTTTTCGGAAAACTCAACCTCGAGCGGATGAATCAGTGAAAATGTAATCCCGTCTTCAAGCTGTTTTCTAATTGCATTATCAACAACGTCATAACAATATCCTAGAACAATCGGACCAATTCCCATATTGAAATCAATATATTCATTCCCGTCAACATCCCACACGTGCGATCCTTTTCCTTTCTTCAAATATTTCGGCGCGATGCCTCTTATCCATTGTGAAGGACCTTTTGCCATAGTTTGGGTCAATGCCGGTATCAGGCCCATTGCTCTTTCGTATAATTTATTCGATTCTGAAATGTCAGGGTAATTCTCGTTGAACTCAATCTTGTTTTTCATAATGATGAATTTCTTTCAAAAGTTATTGTGATTTTTCATAATGGATGGTCTCAAGTATTATAGGTATTCATTCATTTGCATTTGCCGCAAACTCTAAAATTCTTTCCGCAATTTTTTTTCCCGTGAATCCCTCATACTCCAGTATATCGCCGATTAACGCGGGTTTGAACCACTTCTCATCCAGAGCAATCGGCAGGATGTCTGGAGCTGTTCTGTTTCGCAAAAATATTTCCGCTGCGATAGTAAACAATCCGCCTGTAAGAAAATGATCTTCCAGCGTTACGATTATTTTAGAATTCCGGGCAGCATTAAGTATTGCTGCTTCATCTATTGGTTTTAAAGTACGCATGTTGATAATTCCGGTACGAAGATTACTCTTTTCCAAAATCTCCTTTGCTTCGAGTGCCTGTCTTAATAAAATTCCGTAAACAAGAATCGTTACATCTTCCCCTGTTGAGATAATTTCAGCTTTACCGATTTCAAATTCTTCAGAATGCTTAACAGCAGGTTTCATGTTGTTATATCTGATATAGAATGGCGATTCATTTTCAAGAATCTTTTTCAAACCGATCATCATATCTTCTTCATCTGCGGGACAAAACACATTCACATTTGGTATCCCTCTCATTATGGAAACATCTTCAATAGCCTGGTGTGTTGGTCCGTTTGCTTCTGATAAAAAACCCGCAAATCCTCCAACTAATTTTACAGGAAGGTTTCCGATACCGACATCTGTCCTTATGAATTCAAAAGCTCTCATCGTAAGAAAAGTCGCAAGTGCATGAGCAACGGGAATTCTTCCTCTCAATGCAAGACCTGCGGCAACTCCAACTAATGTCTGTTCCGTAATTCCCGTATCAATAAACCTGCCGGCAATTTCGCCGGGAAGGTTTCTGATTGCGGCGCGGTTCTCCGCAGTCAAAATCATAAAGCGTTCATCCTGTTCAACAAGATGTTTCAGTAATTCTTCGTAAGTCACTTCTGATGAGTATGATTATTTATATAGATTTTCGAAATGCAGCAAATAGAGCAGCAAACTATTCAAACTATTAATTTTCCGCTGTTCAAACAATTTCAAAAAAGTTACGGCATTGCATTCAAATTTTATCTTGCTACTATCGTTTCCGATGTAAGCCTTGCTTTCTCTTCTCCGTGTAACTCCTTCAAAAGCATTTCAACTTCTTCATTTGAAAAATTTACAAACCATCTGTCCGCTCTTGCTTCTATACTCGGCAATCCCTTTCCTCGCACTGTTTCTGCAATAATGACACTCGGCTTTCCGGGTTCAAATGGAATACCGTAGAATGTCTTTTCCATTTTCTCAAAATCATGACCGTCGCACGATTTCGCATTCCATCCGAATGCTTCAAATTTATCCGAAATAGGATTGAGAGGAATGAGCATTTCCGTTTCTATGTTTGCCTGAAAATTATTTCTGTCAATTACCGCAACTAAATTATCCAGCTTCTTTGCAGCGGCTACGAGTGCTCCTTCCCAGATTGAACCTTCATTGAGCTCACCGTCTCCGAGTATTACCACAATTTTGTTGTCTTGTTTTTTCAATTTACAGTCTATTGCAACTCCGATTGCAACGCTTAAAGAATGTCCGAGTGAGCCGGAATGAAATTCTATTCCATCTACATTTCTGTTCGGATGCCAGTAAATGAAATCATTTGTCTTAAGATGATTCTTCAGTCTGTCTTTTTCAATTAATCCGGTCTCTGCAAAGGTCCCGTAGAGTGCCGGAACGTCGTGACCCTTCGACAAAAATAAATAGTCTCTCGAAGGATCTTTGAGATTGTTTTTTGTGATGTTGAGAAATTTTTTGTAAAGAAAAACAATCAGATCGGCGCATGATAAAGAAGCACCAATAAAACAACCCCCGTCTGTTGACATTCGGATTATGTGCTCGCGAACTTTCAGAGAAATGGAGCGGAGCTCTTCCAGATTTTGTTTATCCACTTTTGAGTTAATTTCGTTTGATGTCTCGGTTAATGTTGATCTTGTGTTTGGAATCAATCGTTTTCAGTTCGTCAAGATAATTTCGATACCAGATTGTTCCGTTATGAAGCTCGTTTATCTTCATTAGTTCAGGCTTTCTTTCAAGTAATTGCAGAATGTCATTCATGTCAAATATATGATCCTCACTGTATAGTTCTTCATAAATTTTGCTGATCAATTCATAATCGTCCGGGTAATCAACTGTAAACCGGTGGCTCATGGAGTAATCAAGTCCTGTTTCCCATTCAACATTTCCAAGCCTGAATCTTTCGGGATGTTCCCATATAAACGGAGTAGTATGTTCTCTTTCGAAATCTTTTTCTGCCTCTTTCCATGCTGTTTCCAGGATATCAATCGGAATGACTTCAACATCCATCCCGTCGGGATATGTTGCCGGATGAAGATTGCTTACAAAATCATATTCTTCATTTCGCTCAATGTAAAAATTCAAAACTCTGTCAATAACTTCAGGGCAAATCAGCGGACAGTCTGATGGAATTTTGACGGCGATATCTGCAGAACTTTCAATGGCTGCTCTATAATGACGGTCAAGGAGGTCTTTCGGATGACCCCGAAAAAATCTGATATTCTTTTCATCACAAAGTTTTTCAATCTCGTCATCTTCGCTTTCTGTTGTTGTCGCAACTATAATTTCCTTTTTAACATTCGATGCAGCAACTCTCTCATACATCCTAAGCAAGAGTTGAGCTCCTGCGAGCGGCATCAGAACTTTGCGGGGAAGTCTTGATGACCCGCATCGAGCCTGTATAATAATTACGATTTTTTTTTTGAAAGTTCTCAAGATTATGAAGCAGTCTGAAATGATACGTCAAGATTTCTCTTACCGGAAACTGTCAACTCTTTTTCGTGATCAGCCTGATTGTCAAGAATTGAAGCACAGAAATCCGCAATTTTCTTTGCAGAAGTTCCCCCGTTTTGAATGGGCATTAATCTTTGCAGATCGTCGAGATTAAAAGCGGAGTGAACTTTCTTTCCAAGTGCAAGCCCGACATAGACGACTGATGAATAATGTGTAATGAGAATATCGCAGTTTGCAATCATATCGTTGGTATTGCCGGTTGAAAAAACCAATGAACCCGGAGCCCACTTATTTATCTCCCTCGCTGCTCTTGGAAGATTCTCGTTGGGATGAAGTTTAAAAATCATCTGCTTGCCTTCTGAAACTTCTTTCGCCTTAAGAATAAATTCTTTCCGGTTTTCCGGTTTAAAAGTTTCTCGCGAATCCGAAGAACAGACGAGTGCATAGTTTCTATGCCGGAAATTGTTGTCAAGATGTTTGGCGCAATTATCGAAGTTAGGAATCCCCGTAACAATTATTTTTTCTTCCTTCACTCCTTTCTTCATAAACAATTTCTTGTAACCCTCTGATGCAACACAAAAATAGTTGTAACTGTCAGATAATCCTGTTGCAGCCGTTCCGGCAAAATATCTTGGTATATTAATCTTCTTCGCGATATGGAAAAAAATATTTTCAGGATCAGTCATTCCTTCCTGTACCATTATCACCTTCTTGTTGCGAATATTATTTGGAATAATCAGGTCGCTGCAAATTACAACCAGGTCATAGTGATTACTTCTTCCTTCGTAATCTATATTGAGATTATTTTTGATGAGATACTTTTCGGTCTGCTCCCTGAATTTTCCGCCAAGCACTGAAAAATCAAGCAAGCCAAGACGTGCAAACAATCTCTCTATTCCGTCTGAATAATAAGCGCTGAAGTAATGCTCATATTCACCGAGATGATTTGATATTTCATGCAACATTGTGGTCTGATTCATCGAACCACAAATATAAAATATCTTTCCCCTTTTCATAGTCTCGCAAAGTTAATCAAATATAATTTTGTTTTGTAGTAAAATTTCGTTAAGCAATTTGCTTGATTTCATAATCCGGGGCTACCAAACAAATATCTGTTTTTTAAATCAGGATTTTGTAATTTTAAAAACTAAATTTTACCTATGAAATTCTATTTCCTTCTGGCTGCACTGATCCTTGGTCAGCACATTCATGCTCAATCCGACCATTGGGCGACAATTGATTACAAATACTCCAAAGGTCCGGTCTCTCCTGAATACCAGCTGAACTATACAATCACTATTCAGGAATCGCGCGATGGAAAATTGATCTTTACAAAAGGTGCTAATACAAGTGAACATGATTTTAAGATCAGCAAGAAACAGTTGAAAAAGTTGAATAAGGCATTGACAAAAAGCAAAATTTTTTCCGTGAGTCCCGATGATATGAAATCATCGGATAATGCAATTGGCGGACCTTCAAGAGATTTATCGGTTACCATGTGGCAGTCTCCCGACCTTGATGCGAAGCCGCAGACAATTCAGGTTCCTCCGTCAGTCAATGAAAAATATTTCAATGATGTTTTTATCCTCTATGAGGTCATAGAGAATTTAGTGCCTGATTACGTTTGGGAAAAAGCCAATTCACAATAATTTGTTGCAGAAAAAATTTTTTGAAAATAATTAACTTACTTTCACAATGAAAAAAATTCTTGTGCTTGCAATTCTGATTTTTTTAACAGCCGGCGCCGAAGCCAGATACAAGTGGGAAAAGATTTCGTACTACCACGCGACTGGTCCAGTGTCACCGGAGTATCAGTATAATTATAACATTCTCATTGACGAAGAAGGCAACGGGAAACTCGAATATACCAAATCAGGCAAGACCAATGTTTATAATTTTAATGTAAGCAAAAAAAATGTGAACGCCTTGAATAAAGCAATACTTTCAAGCAAAGTTCTTTCGGTATCTTCCGATGAACTTAAGTCAGAAAAAAATCTTATCGGAGGACCTGTCAACAGTTGCACCATTACGCTTCCATTTCCTGATGAGGAAGAGTATGACGAGAATGAAAAAGAAAAACCCCCGGTTATTATCATTCCTAATTTTGTAACCGAGAATTATTCTGCGGGAGTAAACAACCTTTACCTGCTGATGGAAACTCTCGTTCCCGATTCAATATGGGAACAAGCTCAAGGCGAATGGTAGTTTGACATTGTAGCATCCGATGTCTCGAGCATCAGTTTATAGCTTTTATTTCAACCCCACCCTTTGTATCCACAAATTCATATCCCTTTTCCTTCGCCGTGGCGCGAAGTTCATCGGCAAGTTTGAAGTCTTTATTCTTCTTTGCTTCAATTCTTCTTTCCGAAAGTTGAATTATCTCTTCCGGAATTTCGGAGTCTCTTTCCTTTTCTTCAATCTTATCAAGCTGAAGCCCAACAACTTTATCAAAATCATACACGGCCGATAATCTGTCATCTGCAGAAATAGATTCATCACGGATCATCTCCCAAAGCACAGCCATTGCCTCCGGCATATTCAGATCATCATTAATGGTTGTAAAAAATTGTTTCCTGTAACTTTCGGTCGCATTGGGATTCTTTACTTCTTCTCTCGTCTTGGCTGCACTTTTTAGGTTAAGTAATTTTGATGACAGATTCCTGTAACCGTTGCGTGCAGCATCAAGTGCTTCATAAGAAAACTTCAGCTTCTTTTTGTAATGAGCCATTAGCAGGAAATATCTGTAGTCCATCGAAGAATAACCTTTATCCATCAATGTCTGCAGGGTAACAAACTTTCCGGAAGACTTCGACATCTTTTCGTTTCCCATGTCAAGAAACTCTCCGTGCAGCCAGTAGTTGACGAACTTCTCGCCATTGCAAGCTTCCGACTGTGCAATTTCATTTGTGTGATGTATCGGAATGTGATCAATGCCACCGCAGTGAATGTCAAAATGATTTCCCAAAATTGCTTTGCTCATTGCAGAACATTCGATATGCCATCCCGGAAAACCAATACCCCACGGGGATTCCCATTCCATCTGGCGCTTCTCATTCTTAGGCGAAAATTTCCACAAAGCAAAATCAGTAATATTTTTTTTCTCCGCCGAAAATTCTATGCGCGCGCCTTCCTTCAAACCCTCGATATCAAGTTTTGCGAGTTTCCCATAGTCGGCGAATTTCGAAGTGTCATAATAAACTCCATCTCCGGTAATGTATGTATAGCCTTTTGCTTCCAGACATTTTATCAATTCGATCTGCTCGCTGATATATTCAGTTGCTTTAGTATAAATATCGGGCGGCAGTATGTTCATAAGTTTGATGTCTCTTTTGAAAATGGTTGTGTAATATTCCGCTAAGTCCCGGACATTCTTTCCCTGCAGCTTTGCCGACTCTTCCATCTTATCTCCGCCTTCATCAGCATCGGAAACGAGATGCCCTACATCGGTTATGTTCATTACGTACTTTACTTTATATCCGTTATACTTCAGTACTCGAAGCAAAATATCTTCGAAAAAGAAAGTTCGGAGATTGCCGATATGCTGAAAATTGTAAACAGTCGGTCCGCAGCTGTACATTCGGATCTCTTCGGTGTTTATTGGAATGAATTCATCCCGGGATCGCGTAAGCGTGTTGTAAAGTCTAAGCATTTTGTCTATATGAAGCTAAGTTTAAGAAACTTTCTAAATTAAGAATGATATGCTAAAGAATTAACGGAAAAAGCAGGTAGAATGTATCCGTCTGAATTGACTGACTAAAATAATTTGTTCATGTCTAATCTGACATTTTGTTGTCACAGTTGACAATAATTCATACAGTTACAAATTAATTTCTTCATGCAATCAATATAATTTAAACTAATGATTTTTGGCACAGCAATTCTAACCTCTTATTTGTAAGAATTTGTAAGAATTTGTAAGGTAAGTTAAATGAATTATGAAGTCCTTAGTATCATTTGCAAAGTTTGTAATTGCCTTGGGAGTTATTGGTACTGTCACCGGCAGTGTTGAGAAGTCAGATAAATTGCTGGGTCCGGTTAATATTGACATACACTGCACTCCTGCTTCCGGTTGGACATGCAAATTATATAATTGCGACGGAAGCTATTCCGGCTTGAGTTGTGGTCCTACCGGATCAAATGGAAAGTGTTTTGTTGGTAATGTTACAGAAGGTTGCTATTATTTTGTCATAGATAATGGCGGCACAAATTGTACCGGTGGTCATTTTAATTATTCGGGTTTTGGACCTTTTACTATGACTTTTACTGTAACGATTGCGTAAATTATGGACCATAGTTGTTTCCATTTGATAAAGGCAACCATAATCTTTTTGGTAATTTCCCAAACTGTCCAAGCCGGGAAAGTCAATGGTATAGTAACGGAAGACGGCATTAATTTATTTGCTGCCGGCGATTCAGGACTTATTATGATTTCAAGTAATTCCGGAACATCCTGGAGCCTAAACTATTATGTACCTGATAATTTTAAGAGTATTGCCGTCAATTCCGACACTTGCCTCTTAGGAACAGACAATGGAAAATTTTTCCATCTTGTTAACGGACAACTGCAACTTCTTCATAACTTTGATCCCGACTTTTCTGTTAATTCAATTTCCATAGTTAGCTCAACAACATTTTTTATTTGTGGCAGTTCGGGGAAAATTTACAAAACCACTAGCCGCGGCAAAAACTGGCAACTCATTAACAAAAATATTGAAACTCTTGACTTGAATTCGATTGCGATTAGAAATGATTTCACAGGAATCGTTGTGGGAGAGGCCGGGAAAATTTATAGTACCCTAAATGGAGGACTATCTTGGGTTAATGAAGTTTCCGGAACTAACTCAAATCTATTGCGTGTCAAAATTCTTGCAGACAGCGCAGGAGTCTGCGGAGAAGCAGGAACATATCTCAAATTCAGATATGGACACTGGCAAAAGGTTGATCTGAAAACAAAATCTGATGTTCGTGGAATAGCAATAGACAGTTTCGACAAGATTCATATTTGCGGGGGTGAGGGATTTATCAGAAACAATAAGGTTGATTCAATCTTCAATAATTTCGAAACAAACCCCTCTCTTGAAAGACTATGCGATATGACATTTTATGGTCAAAATGGTTGGGCTGTCAATCTCGAGGACGTTTCTGTTATTAAATCTACAAACTCCGGAGATGATTGGAAGTTTACTCAAAATTTTTCTCAATCCTATGTTTGGGAAAGTAAAATTCCAAATCAGCATGATGGATATGGAAATACTCTTTGTATGCACCCCAATGATCCCAATTCAATCTTTGTTATGTATTCTGATACAGTTTTTTTGTCACGTAACAAAGGCGATTCATGGTTTCCTGTATCTACCTTAAATATGCCCGGAATATTGCGGGCACATACGTTTGCCGTTAATTATGCTGATACAAATACTTGGCTTGCAATAGTATCATCAAATATGGGATTCTATTTGGTAAGAACAAGCAATCATGGAGTAACTTGGGATGTTCCGCTATCAAATTTTGAAATTGGAGGATATACTAAACCCCTTGAGATAAGCAAAGCAGATCCGAATTTTGTTTATTTGGCAACGACTGACAGCGGACTTTACAGATCAACCAATGCGGGTGTCTCGTTTCAGAGGATTGGCAGTTATGAATTTATGAATCCTTGTGACATACTTGTTAATGAATTAGATCCGTTGACTTTACTTATAGCCGACGCTTCCTATTACGCAAAGTCAGGGGATTCATCCAATATTTTGAAATCAACCAATGGAGGACTCGACTTCAGTGTCAAAATCAAAATTCCGTTGAATGAAATTCCTGCTCTTGCAAATAGTGTTTTTGAACCCGAAAATGTTTTGGCCACTTCCGATGATTTATATGAATCAACAAACTTTGGAGATTCATGGCGCAAATTAAACACAGGACATGGTCCTTTATGGTCACTGGATATTTGTAAGGAGGATTTAAGTTGCATTGTGACTGGTCAATATTCGGGAAACGGATTCAACACCACAAATTCAGGACTTACCTTCAACTCATTTAACAGACCCAGTTCATCTGCGGCTTTTTCCGCCGTAATTTTTCCCGAGAGAAACTATGCTATTGGAATGTTTCAAAATGGAGTTTATAAATTGAGATTCTTTAACAATACAAACGTTGGAATCCATGACCAAAGTTCTGCAATTGATAACTTTTTGCTCTACCAAAACTTTCCCAACCCATTCAATCCATCAACTACAATTAAGTATAAACTTAACAAAGCTCAAATTGTCTCTCTTAAAGTTTTCGATATTACCGGAAAAGAAATCAGGACTCTTGTAAATCAATGGCAGGAAAGCGGAACGCACGTTGCCAAGTTCTATGGTGAAGGTCTGTCGAGCGGTATTTACTTCTATGTTCTGAATTCAGATGATACTCACGAATGCCGGAAAATGATTTTACTGCGCTAAAAATTATTACTCCCCTGTTTTAACTTCCCTTGGTTTCGGCTTTGCATTCCACAAAAACAACATCAGTATTGCACCGACCGCGGCAAAACCAATCATACTGGGACTCCATGCTTCCCATCCGAAATTATCGAGAAGCCAGCCAATTCCCACTCCCACCGCCGCACCTCCAAGATACTGCATTCCGTCGAACATGCCTGTCGCCGTAGCTGCTGCCCTCTGCCCTCCGAAATCCATGGACGCGGTGCCGGATAGCATTGAATGAACCATGCTGATCCCAAGTGAATTGGTTATGAAAGCGATGATTATGAAATTCAAATCTTTGATTTGCCATATTACAATCAGAGAAATTATTATGAGAAAATATCCGATGAACGCAACGGGCGTTCTTCGGGAATGAAAAAGCAAATCCGATGCATAGCCTGCAATGAATGCCCCTGCAATTCCGGCAAGCACAACTCCCAATGCGCCTTTCTGAAATACCGGCGAATCCAATGCAAGCTTCTGAAACTCCTGCATGTATCTCGGAAACCACTGCTCGAATCCATGACGCACAAATCCTGTGCAAAATTCTGCAACGGCAATCGTAAGCGGAATGGGCTGCGAAATCACTTTCATGAAAACATACTTGAAATCAATCTTGCCTGTATCTCCGCTCGTTGCATCTTCAGTGTCAAGATGTGGAAGTCCGACAGAATCAGGTGTGTTCCTTACAAACAAATATGTGAGAAATGACATCACCGCTACAATCCCTGCAGGAATAAAAAATATCCATTGCCACGGCAGTACTGTTACCGCAAATCCTCCTATTACAAAGATCAGCGCCCGCCCGCTCTGTATCATGGAACCGAATATGGCAGAGAACACCCCGCGTTCTCTTACTTTAAACCAGCCGGCATTAACTTTAATTAATGACAGCGCGCTGTATGATTGGAAATATGCGTTGAGAGACCAAACACTCGCGAAGTAGGTGAGAAGCAATGTGCCCGTCCCGAAGAATTTCAGATATGCGCCGAGTCCGAAGAGAAAATTAAAAACAACTGTGCCGATCGAACCTATAAGCATTGCCTTCCTTCCGCCAATCCTGTCGGCAATTGGTCCGTTGAACAATGCCGAGATACCATAGATTGTCAGAGCCGCTGTGATGATGGCACCTATCTCCGTCTTGTCCCATCCGTATGTATCGGAAAGAGATTTATTAGCAAACGAAAGGTTATATCTTCCCATATACATTGCGGCATACGTGAAGCCGAGTGTCAGCCAGTTTAAGGCTCGTCTCTTCCGGAATTCGGGCGAATATTGTGGACGCTCTTTTCTTTTTTGCATTAGAGATTCAGGAAAGGTACGGTGCAACATAAAACCATTATTCAAGACTTAAAAGATATAAAACTAAGGTCAAAAGATTCTTTACAATTATTTAACAAGTCCCGAGAAGCAAATTCACATTTGAGATTTCCAATTTCATTTTTTCATAAACAGCCGAAAGTTATTTTTGTATCAAATGACATTACAAGCCTGGTCCATAGTAATAATTTTTTTTGCTGCTGTTTTAATGATGCTCTTTGAGCGCATGTATCCATATACTAAAGGTCAGAGAATTTTCCGCGAAGGATTCTTTAACGATGTTGTAATGTACTCGGTTGTTCAAAGCTACCTGCTCGGACTCATAATCTTCGGTTTACTGAATTGGATAAAGCATAGCACTAATCTTTACGAGTATAGCCTCATCGGCAACTGGCCCGTCTGGCTTCAGGTAATGCTCTTCGTTGTAACTCATGATTTTTATATTTACTGGTTTCATCGCTGGCAGCATAACAATAAAGTTTTGTGGCGCATTCACGAAGCTCATCATTCACCCAAATCGGTTGACTGGCTTTCCGGCGCGCGTTCACATTCACTGGAGATCTTGATTAACCAGACTATCGAGTTTGCTCCCATAATTCTTCTTGGCGCTGCTCCGGAAGTTGCAATATATAAAGGTATGATCAGTGCGGTCTGGGGAATGTTCATTCATTCAAATATTGATGTCAGGCTCGGCAAACTTCAATACTTGATCAACGGTCCCGAAATGCACAGATGGCACCATTCGGACGACGGAGGAAGAGAATTCCAAAATAATTACAGCACTAAACTTGCAATCTGGGATTGGATATTCGGAACGGTATTTTTCCCCGATCCCGATGTGAGAAAACCAAAATTTTATGGATTGAGCGATACACCGGATTACCCCCTTTCAAAAGAAGGATTGAACAGCGATAGAAAGGTGGTATCTTTTTTCGAGGTTTTGTATTGCGACATTGTCAGTTATGTAAAACAGCACATCTACGCATTCCGCAAGTTTCCCAAATGAAAATTTCAAAGTCAGTACATTGATTGTCATCACCCGCGGTCATTTTTCAGATTTATTTTTTTAATCAGAGAATTAATCTTCATTTCCATCAGCTCTTCTATTGAAACTGGAAGCCTGATTGTCCAGTTGTTCTCGCCGATTGTACCGGGAGTATTGATTCTGTAATTGCATGCAGGAATCGTTTTCAGAATTTTGTTATCAAGAAATAAATATTCCGTAATGAGTTGAATGCTGAATATTGAACTTGAAGACGAAATTTTGTTAAGTCCCTTTTGAACAAATCCGGTTGATGCGGGCTTTAGATCTCCCTTCATCCCGATATATTCGGCAAATCTTTTTTTTTCGGAATAACTTGAAAGGTACATGCTTACAATTTCGTGAGCAGCACTGAAATCTTTGTTAAGAATCTTCAGAAGAATGTAAACATTGCTGATGCTGTCGTTCCAAAGTAATTTTTTCACTGATCCACTCTTCTCATTAAACAGAATTCTCACTACATCAGCATAATGATTTCCCGTAATGTCAATTCTTTCACACGCCTTTCGGAAAGAAAATTCATCCAACGTTCCTGCCTCATTGTTCCACCAATCCGGAAATGTGCTCGAGTCATGTGTTGACAAAACCGCAACAGAGTTTAATCTGTAATCTTCCGCAGGGAGAAATTCAAAATTGTTATTCTCTTTCTTTGTCCAGCGCATGACGTTAATTCCGGGGATACCGAATTCGCGCAGAACTTTATCGGAGCAATCCGGAACAGTTCCCAGGTCTTCCGCACATGGAAGCATTGAAGTTGCATCGCAAACCACGCGAAGTATCCTTCGTCCATGCGGTTCCCAAAGGTATTCTTCTTCCGGATCAAATTTTCCGTGCTGTCCGCCATATCCCTTCGGAAGCTTTACGTCAATTGTCCAGACACGAAACAATCCGACGAAGTGATCAATGCGGAACATGTCGTAAAAATTTTCCGCATATTTCAGACGATGCTTCACATAACCAAAATTGTCCGCTTCAATATTCGCCCAGTTATATGGCGGCATTCCCCATCGCTGTCCTTCCGATAAATACATGTCCGGCGGAGCGCCGGACGACAGATTCAGTTTGAAGTAATTCTTGTAAGCCCATACGTCAGCGCTTTCTCTTGATACGAGAAATGGAATGTCTCCCATCAGAAGAATATTCTTCTGTTTTGCATAACGCTTCACTGTCTTCAACTGCTCAAAGAGCTGCCACTGTAACCAGTATTGAAAAAAAATTTCATTCTTCTGCTCGCTCAAGATCCTTTCAGCGTTCAGCGATGAAATGTATTTATAATTCAATTCCCATTGCTCCCAGTTTCTGTCATTGTTGAGTTTTCTCAAGACCTTGTATAATGCGAAATACTTCAGCCAGTGAAAATTGTCTTTCACAAAGAGATTAAAATTATCTGCTGATGAATAATCCGCTGTTTCAAAGATCTTCCGTAGCAAGTCAAGTTTTGCCTTCTTTATTGAATAGTCAACTCTGTCCGCGCTGATACTATATTTCTTTTTTAATTCGCGGATTTCTTTTTTGAAAGGTGTTAGGTCTGATTTTCGCAGCTTGTCAATGCAAAGGTACATAGGCTCGATTGCAAACGTGCTGATGGAATTGTATGGCGAAAAATCATATCCGAGTTCATTAAGCGGAAGGAGTTGCAGAATTGTATTTCCGGTCAGCGCGCACCAGTCAATTATCTGACGCAAATCGGAAATCTCTCCGATACCCGTGCTCCGTTTCGAATAAATCGAGAACAACGGCAATGCAACTCCGCTTCTGCGCCGCAAACCAAGCCGCTCCCATTTTGCCGAAGAGACGGAATTCGAAAGAGATGTAAACTGCAAAGAATTTTATTTTATATATGAACTGCTCAAATATTGATGTCTCGGGATCTGAATGAATAAACTCATTGATCTTCGCGTTCTTAAATTTTTATTTGTCAAACAACATCCTTTCTGCGTTTGCTTTCACTGATCATTTTTTCATAAATGTTTCTCCCGCTGCCTTCTTCTGCTAAATTACTCTTTGCCTCTTCAAGTTTTTGCAAAAATACTTCTTCAAGTTCTGCACCGCTGATATTATTCGCAAGCTCCATTGCCTTCGATGCATATTGCAGTATCTGCTTCGCTTCAATTCCAGATATGTCCGAAAAAAACCAGCCGCAACTTGTAAACATCAGCATTGCATACTTCTGCATTTCCAG
>JBDHXH010000016.1:0-45757 GCA_039810605.1 Ignavibacteria bacterium
AGTGCTCCGCAGACACATTTGTGGTTAATCAAACATTGGTTCTCCGCATCAACATTTGTGGTGAAAATCGCCACCTTCGCCAAGCCCAAACCGTTATAGGCTATGGCAGACCAACGACACCACAATATCAACGGACACATAAAATGAGAATGAAAGCGATCATAAGATTGACAATTTTTACATTTATTATTGGAAGTGGAATTGCTTTAGCATCTTGCAACAACAATAACAACCAAAAACAAAAAACAATGAAAACAGATGTTCCAAAAATAAGCGATTTCCCAGTAGGGGAAGAAAATACAGGCTTTGCACAGTATTTTTCTGGCAGGTCGTGGCTTGCACCATTAACCAACAACAAAGACCTGAACGTGCCAATGTTCAACGTAACCTTTGAACCCGGTTGTCGCAACAATTGGCACAGTCATAGTGGCGGACAAATTCTTGTTGCTGTTGGCGGTGTGGGATATTATCAGGAACGTGGAAAACCTGCCGTTCGTATGGAAGTTGGAAAAATAATAGAAATCGCCCCCAATGTAGAACACTGGCACGGAGCAGCACCCGACAATTGGTTTTCACACATCGGAGTAACATGTAATCCTCAAATCAATAAGAATACTTGGTTAGAGCCAGTTTCAAATGATGAATATGAACAAGCAGTGAGTGAAGCTGTAAAATAATCATTAAAATTATAAGCAAAGGTAAGTTTGTAAAATGGATTGTGTCCCGACAGTTTCTCCCGAAGCGGAGTATAAGCAGAGCGGGAACCTGTGGGATAAATAAGCAGCTACTCACTTAACGGTAACCGAAATAGCTAACAAATTTTGTCTATCTACCAAACAACTACTATCAAGAAGACTATATCAGCTTACGGGCTGCCATTTTTACGACCAATCACATTTTGTAAAAACTTTCCTGCAGTTTAGCTTTCTTTTACCAAAAGAATATCAAAAAATGAAAGAGAGTATCGAAGGGAATATGATTGAAATTGTCCTTTAAATACAATTTTTAATTTGCTATTTCATTTTTCTTTGCTCTCAAAAATTTAGATATGAAAAACAGTGGTCAACTCTTTATGTTCTTGGCAATATTCTGTTGGGCGGGCATTGTATGCGGTGTCCTTTATTCGCATACTGCCATCTTACCAAGCCTCCTTTTGCATCTTCCCGAATCAAGCGTTTTAGAAAATGGTCCTTTTCCATTAAAAGATGAAGCTTTTTGGAAGACGATTAACCCAATAACTATTTTATTTACTATTTTAGCACTTGTCACTAATTGGAAAAATCCCTCAAGGCGAAAGTACATAGTTTATGCAGTCAGTATCCATGTTGTAGCACTAATTGTCACCTTTACATACTTTATACCAGAAATAAAAGAGTTTGTACAAAGTAACCAAAACACTTCTGTACCTGCTTCTGAATGGCTTTTACGTGGACAAAGATGGCTTCAGTTTAGCTGCATAAGAGGGGCTTTTATGTTTCTTGGATTTATTTTCATGTTGCTTGCGTTGACAAAAACTAAATCAATTGAGAAAAATCATACCTAAACAGCATCTAACACGGTATTGCCAAAAGCGGGGCTGAACAGCTTCAAATGGGCATTTGTGCAAAACTCAATAGCAGTAATTCTATTTAACATTTGTGCTAATAATCCGCCACTTCGGCAATACCCAAACCGTTACCTGAAGTATCTTTAAAATTTAACTATTAAAAATATGATCGATTTCGTTAAAAAATTCTTCACAAAAAGGGAAGGCAAAATTAAGTACGATCAAGTTCTCAAGGGATTTCTTTCAGACGGCAAATTAGACGCTGATGAAAAGCAAGAACTTGAAAAACTGGCGAAAGAATACGGCTTCTCAATAGAAGAACTCTTGGATTCTCACAAAAAAGCTACCACTCTTGCTTTTCAAAACATCATTGACGATGGAAAAATTACGGAGCACGAAAAGAAAGCCCTTGAGGAACTCATGGATTATTTTGGGGTAAGCCAAAAAGATTTCAAATTCGACCAAAAAGCGTTTAACAAATTTTACACCTTGGGCCTTATAGAAAATGGCATTCTTCCAGAAATTCAGAAACACGATATAGACATCATTTTCAAGAAAGGTGAAGTTTTACATTGGGGCTGTTCTGCAGTGATAAAAAAGTACAAGAGAGTTACAAATCGCATTAGCTATGGCGGCCCAACTGCTTCAATCAAAATTATGAAGGGTCTTCGTTATCGTGTAGGCTCAGTCGGTTTTTCGACATCATCAAGTGAACATTTAGTCACTGAAGATTCTGGGGCTTTTTGGCTTACCAACCAAAGAATCGGATTTAAAGGAAATAGGAAAAATTTTGCCTTCCCTTTTTCAAAAATCCACGCTTTCGAGCTAACACAAGCCGGACTCGTAATATCTAAAGAGGGCAAAGAAACACCATACATTATCGGACTAGATGATTACGATATTCCATGCATGATGATCTCGCATATTTTGAATGACAATAGGGAATAAATTTAAAAGATAAATCAGTTAACAGCGTGTATGCAGCAGCCTAATAGACAACCCCTAAACTTAGGACGAACAGACAATTTAAAAATATGATACCAAGACTACCAATCATTAATGCTTCCATTACTCAAACTTGTTTCGGATGGACAAGAACACAAATACAGAGATTAGGACAAGAAAGCCAACCGCTAACAAGGTATTGCCAAAAGCGGGGGTGAACGGCTTCGATTGGGCATTTGTGCAAAGTTCAACAGCAGTAATTCTATTGAACTTTTGTGCTAAAACACCCCTCCACTTCGCCAAACCCCAAACCGTTATGTGCCATTTTATTGGCGAGTTCCAAACCGTTCAATCATCTAACAACATCTAAATGACAAAACATAACTTCTATGTGATTACTGGTGGACCAGGAGGTGGTAAAACTTCCTTATTGGAAAGTTTGTCATCAAAGGGATATAAATATATTCCCGAAACAGCGCGACAAATAATAAAAGAACGACTTTCAAACGGTCTTCCGCCAAGACCCGACCCTAACATTTTTGCTGAAGAAATCTTTAATAAGGATTGGACAAACTTTATTTCAAATTCAAGTGTAACATCGATATTGTTTTTTGATCGTTCCTTTATGGACAGTGCATGTCAATTATTCGACTCGGATGCAGTTGGTTACAATAAAATCAAGGATAGTTATTTGCAAAATAGATTTAACACTAAAGTTTTTATTACTTCCCCGTGGAGAGAAATCTATCGAAACGATTCGGAAAGAGATCAATCATTTGAAGAATCAATTGTGGTTCATGATCGACTAGAGAAATGGTATAGAGAACATGACTACAATATTATAGTGTTGCCAAAAGACACAATCGAAAACAGGGCAGAGTTCATTCTAAAGCATGTGACTAATTAATCAAAACGGCACACAACATCATATTGGCAATAGGCGGGCTGAACAGCTTCGTATCAACGGAAGCGCTAAATTCAACTTCTTTCCTCGATTAAAGTTCAGTGCTAAAAATCCCGCACTGCACAAAGCCGTAAACCGTTGTATGCCATACTATTGGATTCTATTGGATCTATTGGATACACCAAATATTTTTGAGTTTGATAAAAATAAAATTATAATTCAATTTGAATAAGGGGCAAGCCGAAAACCTATTAGAGTAGGCATTAAAAATTAATAAAATGAATAGACTAATATTAGTTGTTGCAATTGGCATTTTAAGCCTTTCACTATTTTTTAGTTGCACAAATGTCGACAAATCCAAATCTGACTCGGCAGTTGACAATACAGAAATTTCAAAGAAAGAAGTAGATGCTGCATTTAAGAAAATGTGGCAAAATGTTACTTTTACAAATCTTGCCAGCTATATGAAAACCGACGTTGCGGATGACTTTTTCACAATTGACGCAGACGGGATAGCAGTAAATATGGAACAGACTCTTGCTGACACAGCGAGGCTAAAAATGTTAGAGTCATTGAAATTCAAATTCTTTGACCAGAAAATAAAAGTATATGACAACGTTGCAATTATTAATGGGAGAGTTCAAGCATTTTCAAATGATACGTATGCTGCCGAAGTTCTTTACACAGCAATTTTTGTAAAATTAAATGGAGTTTGGAAGTATAAAAATTGGCAAGGAACCTGGTCAAAAGACTCACCGCCACCACCTTCATTTACGGACCAAAAATAAATAACGAATAAGTACGGCATACAACAAATATATTTGCAAGAGCACCGCGGAAGGAAGTAATTGAGCATTTGTAG
This sequence comes from Ignavibacteria bacterium, assembly GCA_039810605.1. GTDB lineage: Bacteria > Bacteroidota > Ignavibacteria > Tepidaquicellales > Tepidaquicellaceae > JAGPCH01. The sequence goes on from JBDHXH010000016.1 coordinate 4,258, forward strand.
TATTTCAACATTGGTGCATATCTTCGGCTGACGGTTTTCAAATGCCGTGCCTTCGCAAATATGCCGGACGTTAGCAGATATTCAAACAAACGACACAGACAAATGAAGAGCATAATCACAACGCTAATATTTTCTACGATAATTCTAAGTTGCAGTACTCTGAAAAAGACTATGGCAACAAATAAAATTGTACATCAAACAAATGACTTAATAATTACCCAAGTTTCTGAAAACGCATTTGAAATCACCTCATTCTTACAAACAAAGGATTATGGTGTTGTACCTGGAAACGGTTTAATTGTTATGGATAACAATGAGGTAGTTATTTTTAACACACCCGCAAATGACAAAAGTTCAGAAGAATTAATTAAATGGATTTCAGACACTCTTCATTGTAAAATAAATGCTGTGATACCTACACATTTTCATCCTGACTGTTTAGGTGGACTAAAAGTATTTGAGGATAAAAACATACCTTCTTATGCTTATTTCAAGACCATTGAACTGGCTAAAGGAAGCAATTTTGTAGTTCCTAAAAATAGCTTTAAAGACTCATTAGAACTAAAAGTGGGTAACAAAAAAGTAATTGCCAAGTTTTTAGGCGAAGGACATACAAGAGATAATATTATTGGTTATTTCCCGAGTGAAAATGTTTTGTTTGGAGGTTGTTTGATTAAGGAAATGAACGCAACAAAAGGATATTTAGCTGATGCAAATGTTAAGGATTGGTCGGCAACTGTTGAAAGAGTGAAGGAGGAATATCCAAAAGTAAAAGTTGTAGTTCCCGGACACGGACAATTTGGAAATGAAAAATTGCTTGACTATACAATTGAACTTTTTAAAGAACACTAAATGAATATCTGCTAACAAACAAATTGGCAATAGAGCCCGGTGAAGTACTACTATTTGAATTTTTGTGCAAGGTTGAAGAGTAGTAAGTCTAATCAACGACAGTGCTAAAATGCCGCCACTACGCAAAGCCGCAAACCGTTAGCGGGCATTGTAAAAACGACACCGTAAAAATAAAGCAAACAAAATCGGACTAATAATAAGTTAAACATATTTAGCAGACAATGAAACAAATATTTATCAATTTACCGGTAAAAGACGTTGAAGCATCAATGAATTTTTACTCACAGATAGGATTTAAGGTTAATCCTCTATTTACTTTTGACGACCAAAAGTGTATGGTTTGGACAGACCACATTTATGTTATGCTTCAGACACTTGAAATGTCAAAAACTGGAGAAAAGAAAAAAATAACTGACCCAAAAATAAACAGAATTGCTACGTTCACTCTTCCTGTTGAAAGTCTTGACAAAGTTAATGACATTGTGGAGAAGGGGCTAAAAGCTGGTGGGACAGAACCAACAAAATTCATTGATGAAGGATTTATGCAAATTAGAAATATTGAAGATTTAGACGGACATAATTGGGGAATAATGTTTCTTGACATAGAAAAATTTAAGAAAATGACAGGCAAGTAAATGTGGACAGAAAAACAACGAACCGCTAACATCGGTTTTGCGTAATGGCGGGTGACGGATTTCTATTGGATACACAAACACTCTATCAATCAGCGTTAAAATTTGCAGCGGCAAAGCACACGGAGAAAGAACAGAAGATTCCCGGGACAGACCTTCCGTATGTTGTGCATTTGAGTAATGTTGCAATGGAAGTAATAGTTGCGTCTTACAATTCAGTCAATTTCAATTTGAGTTTTGCGTTACAGGTTGCATTGCTTCACGACACTATTGAAGATACTTCAACTACTTTTGAAGAATTGAAAAATCAGTTTGGAGCTGAAGTAGCGAATGGAGTTTCTGCATTGACAAAAAATAATGTGTTGCCAAAAGAACAACGGATGCAGGACAGTTTGATGAGAATAAAAAAAATGCCGCCGGAAGTTTGGGCTGTAAAACTTGCGGACAGAATAACCAATCTTCAAAAGCCTCCACTTGATTGGGACATTGCGAAGAAAATGAAATACGAACAGGAGGCAAGAACAATATTAAACGAACTTAAGGATGGCAATGAATATTTAGCAACGCGATTAGCAGCGAAGATTGAAGAGTATGCGAATTATCTTGACCATTAGCGATCATTGTAAAAGACACATTAAACATTCCAAAATGAAAATTCAGGAACAAATAAAAAATTATCTATCCTCTCAAGCCGAACCAAAACGTTCGGATCTTGAAGCGTTGCACAAACGAATACTTCGACTCTTGCCGAAAAGCAAACTATGGTTCTTAGACGGTAAAGACGACAAAGGAAAAATAATTACTAATGCTAATATAGGGTATGGTCTTCAGAAAATTAAATATGCTGACGGAAGAACTAAAGAATTTTATCAGATTGGCATCAGCGCAAACACCACAGGAATTTCAGTTTACATTATGGGACTGAAAGATAAAAAGTATTTGATTGAAACCTATGGGGAGACCATTGGTAAAGCCGGTGTAACGGGCTATTGCATTAAGTTCAAATCACTTGACGACATAAATATTGAAACACTTGAAACTGCGATACGTGATGGAGTCAAACAGACAGGCATTTAGAACGACCTCACAATAATGTTAAGACCTGCCAAAGACGAAAGAATAAAATTCAATGTTGACTATCTGCAAGACACAGATTTTCAAGCCTATGCGCGACTGCTTCAAAGCAAGTGGCGGGACAAAAAGGGGTATCCTGAATTCAGACTCGGCAACTTTATTGAAATTGAATTTGCTAAGGCAACCAAAGTAAACTTTCTGACTGACAATATCAGAAAACTGGTAACACAGGAAATCGCAAATGCAAAGAAGGATGGAGGGCTAATCAGCGAACCAAGGATTTGGAACAATCTACTTTCATCGCAACCGCTTTGCTTTAATTTGTTTGGCGAGCTTCATTTTGATTTAGACCTGGCAACAAAATATTTCAAAGTACTTTTCCCCGGCCGTCTTGACGCAGTTACAGCAATTAAGTTTGAGTATTCGCCGGGGCGTGGCAATGCAAAGTATATTGGTGACCATTCTGCGTTTGACGTTTTTGTGGAATATATTAAGGGAGACAAAAGAGGTTTTATCGGAATTGAGGTTAAGTATGCAGAAAGTTTGAAGCAAGAATCCAGAGACAAGGCAAACAAATATTTCAAAGAGCAATACGCTACTTTGACAAATGCTTGTGGGATTTTCAAACCTGGCAGCGTTGACTTTTTGCGAGATCCGCCATTATCCCAAATCTGGCGTGACCATCTCCTTTGCATTTCGACACAGCAGGACTATGAAGAAGGTTTTTTTGTTTTCCTTTTTCCTATTCTAAACAGTCATTGCCAAAGCGGAGTTGACAGTTACAAACAATATCTCGCATTTGACAATGACGAACAAAACAGTTTTTACGCAAGATACTTAGACGACTTCATAAACACATTGAATACAATCTCAAGCGCTGACTGGACTACTGAACTTAAGCAAAGATACCTTGGCGAAAGCAGATAAAAAAAAGCAGTCAACGCATTCAGACATTGCTCTTCTTCAAACCCTTTGTGTCTTGGCGGGCCTTCTTCCGGGAACGTCATCCGGAAAAAAGAACACATTTCTACTTAATCATAGACAAGATTCCAAGAGCAGTGGATATGGTGCCGAGATTTCCTTTGAGACCTTTTGACATTGATGAAGGGTTAAGATTTCCGACCAATCCCGACATTCCTCCTGCAACATCAGCAATTGAACCGGCTTGCTGAAGCTTATCCAACACTCCATCTTTTTGAGTTGCCCAGCCGGGTAAGAAAGATGTACTTTTCAAAGCGCCTGCAAGTGAGCCTGCAACTGATGCATACTTCAGATAATCAGATGCATCAATTCCGCTAAGCATTCCAAGCACTTCATTCTTTCCCGCTTTGCCGTCGGTAAATGAACTCGACTTCATCCCGCTGATGACCTGTCCCATTAAGCCTGACAGATCCATGGAAGAACTTTTCTTTTTCTTGGAATCATTTTGAGCATTTGCAATGGATGCAACGAACAGAACAACAATCAGTAAACAAATTTTAGCTTTCATAATGTTGTTTTTAAAGTTTGAAATGGTACAGTTTGTCCAAACTTAAACCCGGGACGATTCGTGGCTGAATCGCGATTTTTTGTTCGCATATTCTTTCACAGAATCTAATTCAAAAAATACTTAATTTTGTAGAAGTTAAATTTAACAAAAGAAAAAGACAAACCATTTTGAAAACAAAAGAAGATGTTCGTGATGTTATAGAAACCGAAAGTGCCGTGGTGAGATTTTCCGGAGATTCAGGAGACGGAATGCAGCTCACGGGAATGCAATTCACAGATACCGCAGCATTCCTTGGAAAAGATCTTAGCACATTCCCCGAGTTTCCCGCCGAGATACGCGCACCGGCAGGCACACTTGCAGGAGTTTCAGGATTTCAGGTTCATTTCGGAAGCAAGGAAATTTTTACTCCGGGTGATCAGTATGATGTGCTTGTAGCAATGAATGCCGCGGCACTAGGCAATGATCTGAAGAATCTTAAGAAAGGCGGCATTATAATTACTAACCTCGCGGGATTCGATGAAAGAAATCTTAGGCTTGCGGAGTATCCACCGGGAGTCAATCCGCTTGAAGACGGATCACTGGATGATTACGAAGTTTATAAGATTGACATAACCAGGCTGACGAAAGATGCACTAAGCGGATTAGGACTTAGCAACAAGGAAGTTGAGCGTTCAAAAAATATGTTCGTGCTTGGATTACTTTACTGGATGTTTGACCAGTCGCCTGACTTCACGACAAATTTCATAAATGAAAAATTTACAAAGACACCTGTAATCGCTGAAGCAAACATTCGTGCATTGAAAGCAGGGATGAACTTCGGTGAGAACACGGAAATTTTTATAACAAGATTTAAAATTAATATTTCCAATCTTGAGCCGGGATGTTATCGGAGCATTACGGGAAATCATGCGACTGCAATTGCATTGATTGCCGCCTCTGAAAAATCGGGACTTCCATTATTCCTTGGTTCATATCCCATTACTCCCGCTTCGGATATTCTTCATGAACTTTCGAAGTATAAAGAGTGCGGTGTCAGAACTTTCCAGGCAGAGGATGAAATAGCCGCGATATGTTCAGCCATAGGAGCATCTTACGGGGGCTTACTTGCAGCGACAACGACTTCGGGACCGGGCATGTCATTGAAATCAGAGGCTATGGGACTTGCAGTCATGCTGGAACAGCCTCTTGTCATTATAGACATTCAGAGAGGTGGTCCATCAACAGGACTTCCGACCAAGACGGAACAATCAGATCTTCTAATGGCTATGTTTGGAAGACATGGCGAAGCTCCGCTACCGGTAATTGCTGCTGCTTCACCTTCGGATTGCTTTGATGCGGTTTATGAAGGATGTAAAATTGCGACCGAGCACATGACTCCTGTCATCATACTTAGCGACGGTTACATTGCAAACGGATCCGAACCCTGGAAGTATCCCACAGAAGATCAACTAAGACCGATCACTGTTAAGTTTGTCGAATCGTCAAATAATAATGGTGGAGTATTTCTTCCTTATAAACGTGATGAAAATCTGGTTCGTCCCTGGGTAAAGCCCGGAACAAAAGGACTCGAGCATAGAATCGGCGGACTTGAAAAAGAAAACGAAACGGGTGACATTTCCTACGGATCGGAAAATCATGAGCTTATGGTAAAACTTCGGGCAGAAAAAGTTGCAAAGATTGCAGACAGCATTCCTCTTCAAACTATTGATTCCGGGAATGAGGATGCAGAACTGCTTGTTCTAGGATGGGGTTCAACATTCGGAGCAATCAAATCAGTTGTAACCGATCTTGTAAAAGAAGGATATAGCGTTGCTCACATTCATTTGAGATATCTCAATCCATTCCCGAAAAATTTTCCGGAACTGCTGATGAAGTTTGACAAAGTTCTGATCCCGGAAATCAATAACGGACAGCTTATCAAAATTATCCGGGACAGGTTTCTGATTCCTGCAATCGGATTAAACAAGATCAAAGGATTGCCGTTTACCACTGCGGAAATCAGAGAAAAAATATTGGAAATCATTAACAATCAAAATTAACATGAGCGAAATTACAGGAGCTGAAGCTCCGGCCAAATTAACTTATAGAGATTTCGTACCGGATCAGGATGTAAAATGGTGTCCGGGCTGTGGTGACTATTCGGTACTCAAGCAGATTCATACGATATTCCCTGACCTTGGAATACCAAAAGAAAACTTTGCATTCATATCGGGCATCGGCTGTTCGTCAAGATTTACTTATTATGTAGATTCTTATGGCATGCATTCGATACACGGCAGAGCAACTGCAATTGCATCGGGACTCAAAACTGCGAGACCGGATCTTAGCGTGTGGATTGTTACCGGCGATGGTGATGCGCTGTCTATCGGAGGAAATCATTTCATTCATATCTTGAGAAAAAATTTCGACGTGAATGTTTTGCTTTTCAATAATCAGATCTATGGTTTGACTAAAGGGCAGTACTCGCCTACTTCCGAAAAAGGCAAGGTTACAAAGTCAACTCCATACGGTTCTGTCGAGCAGCCTTTCAATCCCGCCGAACTTGCGCTGGGAGCAAAGGCAACTTTTATTTCAAGAACACTCGACCGTGATCCAAAGCACATGCAGGCTACATTAAGACAGGCACATTTTCATAAGGGAACATCCTTTGTCGAGATATATCAAAACTGTCCGGTGTTTAATGACGGAGCCTTTTTCATCTTTACTGATAAAGAAACAAAAAAGACCGAAGCTCTTTTTCTTGAAAATGGCAAGCCGCTTGTTTTCGGAATGAATGACGATAAAGGAATTAAGCTTGACGGATTCAGACCTGTGGTGGTGGATCTTACTGACTCGAATAATTCAGTAAACGATTTGTGGATTCACGATGAGAAGGATAGGATCAAAGCAAATATCCTTGCGGGTTTTGCGGATGCAACCGATGACTACGGACATTTGCCGAGACCATTCGGAGTGCTGTATGCAGTTGATCGAACGACTTATGAGGAATCACTCAATTCACAGATAGAAAGAATAATTTCAAAAAGAGGCAAGCCTTCTCTCAATAAAATTCTATCCGGAGACAAGACATGGGAAATAATGAGTTAGAGTAATCTTTAAATTCATTGGGTCGGGGATTGATCTTAAGATTGATCCCCGATTTTGTTTAGCATTCCCGTAGACTTAATACTTCATAGTCGCTGTCTTATTGCCGGCAAGCAAAGAAAGATGGATCAACTCGCCTCATAAATTCTCTTTAATTCAATTCACAATATAGCTATATTATACGTTTCCAATTATTGTTAACGAAAAACTAATTTAATGGCAAAGCATCAGCATCATACTGAAGAAAAACTCATGACTTTTTACTACAAGTCAGTTGATTTTTTTCAGAAGAACAAGAAGCATGTTTACACAGCGCTGACTATCCTTGTGATTGTAATTGCAGGCATAGTATTGTTGGTAAATAAGAGAAAAGCAAACAATGAACTGGCGGCAATAGAGCTTGAAAAAGTCAGAATGTTGTATAGTTCAAATGATTTCAATAAGGCAATAAACGGTGACTCATTGGGTGCAAAGGGTCTTCAGTTTATTGTTGATGAATATGGATCTACGGACAACGGTGAAACGGCTAAGATAATGCTCGCAAACTGTTATTACGCACTTCGTGATTTTGACAAAGCAGAAAAATATTACAAAGACTTTTCCGGTCACAACAATCTTCTCAAAGTAGCCGCATCTGCCGGAATTGCAGCGGTATATGAAGCAAGGAATAATTATTCCGAAGCTGCAAAACAATTTGAAAAAACTGCCTCCATCAGCAAAGATAATCCGTTCAACGATGAATATGTCTTTTATGCCGTGAAAGATTATTACAGAGCAAATGATCTCGAAAATACAAAGAAACTTCTCACAAGACTAAAGGAAGATTATCCAAAGTCGAAATATCTTGCCGAAGCAGAAAAATATAAATCAGTTATCAACTGATTTGGATTTGTAAACTGTTCTTGCAATCCGGCAACCAATAATTAAAAATTGACAAACAGAAACTCTTGAGCCTGAAAACAAAAATTAACGAAGACCTTAATGCTGCTCTGAAGTTGAAAGATACAGACAGAATTGATACTCTTCGTTCGATACGCGCTGAAATTCTTAAAATGGACAAATCGGGTATGAACCGGGAAATGACAGAAGAAGAAGAGATACAGCTTCTTAACAGACAATCAAAAATGCGGAAGGAATCAATTGAAATGTTTCAGAGCGCGGGAAGAAATGATCTTGTAGAGCGCGAGCAGAAACAGCTTAGTATAATTAATGAATACCTTCCCGCACAGATGTCTGCAGATGATGCAGGGAAAATCGTAAGCGGAATAGTCAGCGCAATGGGGACAGTTACTCAAAAAGATTTCGGGAAAGTTATGGGCGAGGTTATGAAACAACTTAAGGGAAAAATTGATGGGAAGATTATCCAGGATCTGGTAAAGAGCCATCTGCAGTAACCCATCAACTCTCCTGCGTTAACTCCGACACAATTCGTTGCACGGTTTTGAATACTCTCGACATAGTCATAGCCGCAATTATTCTGATTCCCGTTCTGCTCGGTCTTAAAAACGGGATGCTCCGAAGTTTGTTTTCACTTGCCGGAATAATAGGCGGTCTCATACTGGCAACTTCATACAATGACAGACTTACTACCCATCTTTCGTTTCTAAAACTCGACGATAAGCTAATCTCGCTGATTTCCTTCATTGCAATCATAATTTTTTGTTACATTATTTCTGTTTACATTGCAAGAAAGATTTCGGGAATTAATGTTGTTACAAGAACTTTTGACAGAATTCTCGGAATCGGACTGGGATTTCTCAAAGGTCTGGTCTTGGCAAGTTTATTCCTTATACTGACGACTAACACATTTCATTTGTTTGACAAAAAGGCAGTGGATGAGTCGCGATTTTATAAAAGCACGATAAATGCTGCGCCGGAGATATATGATTTCATCATGCAGATTTTTCCCGGAGCAAAGGATTTTTATGAAAGTTTAAGCCATATCATCTTAAAGAACTAAATGCACTTCAAAGAAGCAAAAGATAAACTCGAATTTTCCAAAGTCATTAACAGGGTAAAGCACCACACCTATTCAGATCTTGGAGCAGGTCTCTGTGATGAGATTGAGTTTTTTGTGAATCCCGAATTACTTGAAGCAGAACTTGATAAAGTATCAGAAATGATGAACATACTTAATCACAGCGGCGACTTGCCATTGGAGGGTTTGAAAGACATCAGGCAATCTTTAAGCAAAATCAAAATTGAAGGATACTTTATTTCACCATTGGAATTTCTCGACATACTTGAATTTCTGCGCATCTCGCGAAAGCTCCGTAAACTTGTCGCCGACATTCCACACGATGAAGTTAAGAATTTGCATTACATTCCTGAAATGACGAAGAGATTATTTTCTGACAGGATACTTGAGCACAACATAGAAATCACAATTGATGAAAATGGAGATGTGAAAGACAGCGCTTCTGCAGCTCTGCATAAAATAAGAAAGCAAATTAATGCACAATCCGAGAGGCTTAGAAAGACTTTGTCTAACATTTTAAAGAAGGTCTCTGAACTTGATTACACGCGCGACGAAATTATGACACAGCGAGACGGCAGATTTGTAATTCCGGTCAAGACGGAAAATAAACGGGATGTTCCCGGCATTATTCACAGCAGTTCGGCTACCGGAGCAACTGTTTTTATTGAACCTACCGAATCCATTAACCTGAATAATGAATTGACCGAGCTTTACTTCGAGGAGAAAAGAGAAATTGAAAAAATACTTCGTGAACTTGCATCACAGCTTTCCTTGCATACAGAGGAAATCAAAGTTAATATTGACATACTTGCAGAGACGGATTTTCTTAATGCAAAAGCCAGGTACGCGATCGAAACCATTTCGGTAAAACCTGTATTGAATTCACGGTACACAAAATTTGTGAATGCATATCATCCTGTCCTGTTGCAGACTCATAAGCGAAGTGAAGTCGTGCCGCTTAATATAACGATTGGAGATGAGTTCAATACGCTGATAATATCAGGACCCAACGCCGGCGGCAAGACTGTTGTGCTTAAGACAGTCGGATTGATTCAGTTAATGCTTCAGTCGGGAATGCCTGTTCCCGTCAGTCCCGAGAGTGAATTTACAATCTATGAAAACATTTTTGTGAATATTGGAGATGAACAATCTCTGGAAAACGATCTTAGCACTTTCAGTTCGCATCTTCGGTCCATCGGGGATATCATCGAACATGCAAATGACAGGTCTCTCGTTCTCATTGATGAAATTGCAAGCGGTACTGATCCTGTCCTTGGCAGCGCACTTTCTTCTGCAATTCTTAAACTGCTTTCAAAGAAAAATGCAGTTACAATTGTAACAACCCACAACAGTCAGTTGAAAGAGTTTGCATTCAACCAAGAAAAAATTGACAATGCTTCGCTTGAGTTTGATTCGGAAACATTGTCTCCTAATTTTAAATTTGTGCAGGGAATTCCGGGACAAAGTTTTACATTTGAAATTGCGAAGAGGTATAATTTCCCCCAGAACGTCATTGATGAAGCGCGCACATATCTTGATAAGAAAGAAGTTCGTCTTGAAGAATTGCTCAAGGACCTCAATGAAACAAAGCAGAAGTATAATACGCTGAAAAATAAATTTGACGTTGAAAACGTGAGACTCACGGGACTGACGAACCTTTATGATAAAAAAATTGCCGAGCTGAACAAGAATGAACGCGAGCTAAAATATAAAGCCAAACTTGAAGCCGAAAAGATACTCAAAGATGCGAACAAACTTGTAGAAAAAACAATCAAAGAAATCCGCGAAGATAAGTTGTCTCCCAAGGAAATTAAATCCGAGTTTGCAAAAGAATCAGAAAAAATTACGGACATTACTGAAGTTGCCGAGACTGTACAACCAGCGGATGGGGAGATTGCGGTAAATGATTCCGTCAGAATCAGAAATACAAATTCAATTGGGAATGTAATCAGCATCAGCAGCGGAACTGCGACTCTGAATATGAACGGGCTGATGATCAAGACAAAGATTAATGAGATTGAAAAGGTTGTGCAAAACAACTTTACACAGGACTTCTCCGATATCCCATCGGTTAAAATCTCCGACAGTCCGGCATTCGGTTCAATTGACATTCGCGGTAAATATTCAATGGAGATTGAAAATGACCTGGAAAAATTTCTGCAGGAATCCGTTTTAAACGGATTCAAGGAAGTAAGCATTATTCACGGAAAAGGAAGCGGACGTCTGCGTGAAGAAGTACAGAAATATCTCAAGAGAAATACATCAGTGAAAACTTCACGTCCCGGCAACTGGAATGAAGGCGGCAGCGGTGTTACGATCGTGGAATTAATTTAATAAATAGTTCAACTAAATAAGTCCGACTAAGAATGAGTCGAATCCTTGTCATTGACGATGAAGAAAGTATTGTAGAAACTATTTCTATGGTCCTGTCTGCAGAAAATTATCAGATCGAAGGCTGTCTTGACGGAGCAAGCGCAATTGCAAGAGTAAGAAACAGCGAATATGATCTGATTTTGCTTGACATTAAAATGCCGAAGATGGACGGCATAGAAGTCCTCGAAAAAATCATGGAGATAAACAGAGACCTGGTTGTCATAATGATTTCAGGGCACGGTACTATTGAGACTGCTGTCGAGTCAATCAAAAAGGGAGCTTATGATTTCCTGCAGAAGCCCCTGCCGGATCTTTATGAACTCAAGCTAACGATAAAGAATGCTATAAACTACAAGAGATCCCGTGACGAGTTAAGAAGAGTAAGAAAAGAATTCATTGATTCAAACAGAATCATCGGAAGCAGTCAGAAGATGAAAGATGTGCAGAGCCTTGTAAATAAATTTGCACAACTGAATTCGAATGTGCTGATAACAGGCGAAAGCGGAACCGGGAAAGAGCTCATTGCAAGGCAGATCCACATTGATTCTCCCCGGGCTGACATGCCATTTGTAGAAATTAGCAGCGCAAACCTTTCCGAAGATAAGATCGAAAGAGAGTTGTTCGGTATTGCAGATGAAGGGAATTTAATTCCGGGTAAATTTGAACAGGCATCGGGAGGTACGATTTTTTTTGATGAGACTACAAATCTTTCTCATGAAGTTCAGTCGAAGCTTCTTGACGTTATCGAAACCAACAGATACATCCGTCCGGGCAGCAATGTGGCAACGCATTTCGACGTGAGATTTATTTTTGCAACAAACAAGGACCTCCTTAACGAAGTTGAAGAAGGTAGATTCAGACAGGATTTTTATCACAGAATAAATGTGCTTCACATAGACGTGCCTTCATTGCGTGAGAGACCGGAAGACATTTACGAACTCGTTGATTATTTTTCGGGAAGGCTAAGCGGTGAAAACGGACTGAAGAAAAAAAAGTTCAGCAATGAAGCAAAGAATCTTTTGCTTGGATTTCGCTGGCCCGGAAATGTAAGAGAGTTGAAGAATCTTGTCGAGCGTTTGATTATTACCGTGGACAAAGACGTTATTGATTACGACGACATTAACCTGCCGGGCACAAAGCATCTGCGGGAGTTTACGGAATTACTAAGCAGGAATATGACGCTCAATGATTTTCAGAATCAGTCCGAAAAGATTTATCTCCTGAAGATGCTCAATGATTACAAGTATAACATTTCTCAAACAGCGGAGGCTTTGCAGATACAAAGAAGTCATCTATACAAGCTCATGACAAAGTATGAAATCCCGACTCCAAGCAAGTCAAAGTAATCAGACATTCTTCTGCCTGTATATTTCATAAAGAAGAACACCCGCAGATACGGACACATTAAGCGAGTCCATCTTTCCGGTCATAGGAATTCTTAAAAGAAAGTCACAACTGTCCCTAAGATTTTTTCTAATACCGGAACCTTCGCTTCCTATTATAAGAGCAAGGGGCATCTTGAGGTCTGTTTCAAAAATGGTTTTCGCTGCACGCAAGTCTGCTCCCGCAATCCAGTAGCCGTTGTTTTTAAGATACAAAATTGAATTTGTTAAATTGGTTTCTTTTGCAATCGCAATGTGACTGACTGCACCGGAAGAAGATTTTATTGCTGTATGATTTACTTCAGCAGAGTTATGGCGCGGAATGACAATGCCGTCTGCCCCGAGACACGCTGCAGAGCGGATTATTGCACCGAGGTTGTGAGGGTCGGTTATCGAATCAAGTATAAGTATGAGCGGGTTGACGATCTTTTTATTTACTTCGACCATATCCCGCAAATTGACATAATCATAATCCTTTATGAATCCGATTACACCCTGTGTTATTCCTTCCTCTTTATTCTTTGAATCAAAAAATTTCTGAAAATCGAAATGGTTCAGAAAAAGCAGCTTGATATTTTTTTCTTTGGCAGCGTTTACAATCTCTTTGAGCTTGCCTTCCGGTTTTACTTTTTTCAGCAATATAATTTTGTTGAAATCCTGTGGTTTGGAATTCAATATTTCCAGAATAGGATTCTTACCGATAACAAGCATATTTAATAAATTTATTATTCTTTTGTAATTGAGTATTTTAATATCAGAATTTCAGAAATGTATTGTTAGTATAAACAGAATCCCATTCATTGAATCCTTACGCGGAAGATGCATTAAAAAATTACGCGAATAAATTCCGGAACATTGAAATCCAAAAGGGGCATCTTTATATTGTCTCGACTCCAATCGGAAATCTGGAAGATATTTCATTCCGAGCGATCAAAGTACTCGAAGGCGTTGACCTGATTGCATGTGAGGACACACGAAGAACAGGCATACTCCTGGCTGAATACAAAATTAAGAAGAAAGTTGTCAGCTATTACTCACATGTTGAAACCGAAAAAACAGATTTGCTTACTGACGAGCTGATTGACGGAAAATCTGTCGCTTTGGTATCTGATGCCGGAACTCCGTGCATCTCTGACCCCGGAAGTTATCTCGTGAGTTCATGTATCGAAAAAAATATACCGATCATTTCTATACCGGGTTGCAGTTCTTTAATTCATTCATTGGTCCTCTCCGGATTTGAATTGAAGAACTTTTATTTCAGGGGATTTCTCCCGAAGAAAAAAGGAAGGCAGAGTACGCTTGCAGAACTTGCAAAGATGAAGATGCTCATTGTAATTTTTGAATCACCATTCCGGGTACAAAAAACAATTGATGAAATACTGGCACATTTTGGCAACGTTGAAATCTCCGTTTCAAGGGAGCTTACCAAGAAGTTCGAGCAAACAATACGTGGAACAGTTTCAAGTTTCATGAAGAGAAGTTTCAGATTGAAAGGTGAATTTGTAATCATAATTAATAATACTTGATGAATAAAACTGAAGACGAAGTAAGAGTCAGATTTGCACCGTCACCCACGGGATACATTCATATCGGTTCTTTGAGAACCGCATTATTCAATTTCCTCTTTGCACGTCATTCGAATGGAAAAAATATATTAAGAATTGAAGACACGGATCAGACAAGGAAAGTTGAAGGAGCTGTTGAAAATCTCACAAAGAATCTTGAGTTATTGGGAATAAAATTTGACGAAGGTCCGCACCAGGGCGGAAATTACGGTCCTTATTTTCAGTCGGAAAGGTTGGTGTTATATAAGAAGTATTGCGATGAGCTCATTGAGAAAGGCGCGGCTTACTATGCATTTGAGACACCTGAAGAGCTCGATGAGATGAGAAGAATGCAGCAGCTTGAAGGAAAGCAAACAATGTATGACAGGAGAGCCAGAGATTTAAGTAACGAAGAAGTTGAAGAGAAACTTAAGTCAGGAATCCCTCGCGTCGTGAGACTGAAAGTACCGCTTAATGAAGAGATTAAATTTGACGATGCAATTAAGGGGACAATTAAAATTGAATCCAACCTTGTTGATGATCAGATACTTCTGAAATCTGACGGCTTCCCCACATATCATCTTGCGAATGTTGTTGATGATCATTTGATGCACATTACGCATATAATTCGCGGGGAGGAATGGATTACCTCTGTACCAAAGCACATTATCATTTACCGTGCGCTCGGATGGGAAGTGCCGGTGATGGCGCATGTTCCTCTTATCCTCAACAAGGATAAGTCAAAGTTAAGCAAGAGACAGGGCGACGTTGCCGTGGAGGATTACCTTAATAAGGGATATCTGAAAGAAGCTCTGATAAACTTCATTGCGCTCCTCGGCTGGAATCCCGGTGAAGGCGAAGAGCAGGAATTTTTTTCAATGAAAGAACTTGCGGAAAAGTTTACACTCGATAAAGTTCAATCATCCGGCGCGGTATTCAACATTGACAAACTGAACTGGATGAACAATGCTTACATCAAGAATTATGACATTGATAAACTTGTTGAGATCTCTATTCCCTTTTTTGAGAAATCGGAAATTGATACAAGTAATGTACAGTTCGTCAGAAAAGTTTTGTTGGCAATCAGAGTTTATCTGAACAAACTCGATGAGATTCCACAGCATACAAAGTTTTTCACACAGAATGAAATTGAACTTGAGGATGAGAGTCTGAAGGAAATACTAAATTCTGAAAGCAGCAAAAAAGTCTTTGAAGCACTTTACGAAAAGATTGACAAGACTATAGAAGTTACTGCAGAATCATACAAACTTATGGTTGCGGAGATTCAGAAGGAAACGGGAATCAAGGGAAAGAATCTCTTCAAGCCAATCAGAATAGCACTCACAGGAAGCGAGAACGGTCCGGAGCTACCGGCAATCGCCGAAATACTGGGCAAGGACAGGCTTATGAAGTTCCTGAATAAATGGAAGTAGCGAAAAGAAAGAAAATTTTTGTAACCGGAATAATGGATACGATAATCTTCGAAGCGGAACGCAATAAAACGGGGATGCTGCCGGTTAATATTCCGGCAGCACAAACTTATCTTATTTTCTTTTTGTGTCTGTTCTTTCTCAATCTTTTCTTTCTCTTGTGAGTGGACATTTTATGTCTCTTTCTCTTCTTACCACACGGCATTAAATTTTTTTCCTTTCTTTATTTTTTATTACTTGCCTTTGGAGAGTTCATCTTGAACTCCCTTCTTAAATTCTTTTGAAACTTTAAACATCGGGATAAATCTCTTACCAAGCGAAATTTTTTCTCCGGTTTTCGGATTCCTCGCAATGCGAGGGTGCTTTACGTTATTTTTGAAAGTTCCGAAGCCTCTTATCTCGACGCTCTCATTATTTTTCAACGCCGAAATAATACAACTTATAAAACCTTCAACCACAATTTCTGTTTCCTTCTTGCTAAGACCCGTTGCTTCTGAAATCGTAGCTGCTATTTGAGCTCTTGTAATATTACTCAATTTTGGAAAAACTAATATTGAAATTTATATTGCAAAATTGGCTGATCAAAAAATTCATTCTTCAATTCTTCTTTGACCTGCTTCAATTCGGAATTCGTAACTCCTTCAACGAGTCTTTCTATAAGCGTAGACTTCGGGCGTTCTTTAACAATGCCCGGTTCTCCGTTTATTCCCGCCATTCTCGAAGCAATCATTACCGCGTCATCAAATGTTCCCAATGAATCCACAAGACCAATTTGCTTTCCCTGCCTTCCGGTAAATACTCTGCCGTCTGCATATTCCTTTAACTTTTCCTTATCAATCTTTCTCTCCTTTGAAACAGTTTCCAGAAACTGGTCATAAGTATCATCAACAATATTTTGAAAGTATGCTCTGTCCTTTTCATTGAGTTCTCTGAACGGATTTCCGGCATCCTTAAGTTCGCCGCTTTTTATGATCGTCTCACTAATACCGATTTTCTCTGCAAGGTCCTTGAAGTTGGTAAGTGTAATTATCACGCCTATGCTTCCCACGAGAGAACCCGGATCGGCAACAATCACATTCCCTCCACATGAGGCATAATAACCTCCGCTTGCGCCGAGAGAACTTATAGAGACTACCACAGGCTTGCCGCTTTCACGAACTTTTTTTATTGACTCATACATTTCCTGCGAAGCTGCAACACCGCCGCCGGGCGAATTCACATGGAGCACTATTGCTTTGATAGATTTGTCTTCCCCGTATTTCTTAAATTGTCTGACAATAGTCTCTGAAGAGAGAATTGTAAAGTCAAGGTCAACTACAGCAATCTTTTCATTTCCCTTTCCTGTCACCTCGTAATCCTGACCCGGTGTCATCGAAATTACTTTTGCAAAAAACAAAATCGAAAATCCGATGAAAATCATTGCAACGACCAGCAATCCGATGAATATCCCCCAGAACCACTTTCCCGAGTCCGAATGCTTATTCTGCGGAGCTGTATTTTCCATTTCTATTTCTTTAATTCTTCCTTCTTCTTCAATGCATCTTGAGCTTCCTGTGTCATTCCGAGATTAGCATAGACAGAAACAAGTAAATCATATATTTGAGGTTCAAGATCTTTCTTGGTGAGACTTTCAGTCAACGGCTTGAGGTAAGTCAGTGATTCTGAAAATTTTTCCTTGTAGTTACTATTCTCGTTTTCCTTTCTCATATCCTCTCCCATTTTTGCAAGACCAAGGGCAGCGTTGTATGCAGAAGTTTCATAATATGGATCATTTTTTGGAAGTGATTCAATGGACAATACCTTCTTAAAGGTTTGAACTGCTGATGGATAATTACGGACAGTCATCATAGTCAGACCTGATTCAAAGAGAATCTTCGCAACCTTTTCTGCATTTTCCTTCGTGCTCGATTTGGATACAATGTCATTAAATATCTCCAGAGCCTTGTCCTCCTGACCCAAAGCAAGGTATGTCTCGCCAATTGCGCTCCATGATTTCAAGCTATCAGGAATAATTGCAGAAGAAGCCTCAAATGATTTCAGAGCATTCTCATAATATCCTCTGGCGCCGACACTGTCCTTCTTATTTTCTAAATCAATCCCGTTTTTAAACGCACTTGCTCCCGCATTAAATTTCTGAATCCAATATTGGCGTATCTGCTCGCCAAAGTTATTTGAAATTGACAAACTCTTCTTAAATGAATTCTTGGCATCATCAAATTTTCCAAGTTCTATCTGCGAGTAACCGAGCATATACCAGCCCTCATCGTCATTCTGATCTATCTGCAAGCCTTTCTTCAACTCAACTTCTGCTTTCTGATAATCCTGCTCCTTGAATGCAAGTTTACCGGTGGTTGATTCTGCTGATGCACAACCGAAATAATAAACAGAAACTGACAATGCAAGCATTGAAAGTAAAACAGCCATTATCTTTTTTGGCGAATACATATCTTGATTCTCCTGGTTAAAAATTTTTCTGAATTGATGTAAAAATATGAAATATAAGACACTTATTCAATGTTTAATGGTCAATCGTTAATCGTGAATCGTTAATCGTGAATCGTCAATCGTTAATCGTGAATCGTCAATCGTGAATCGGTAATCGTGAATCGTGAATCGTGAATCGGTAATCGTGAATCGCTAATCGTCAATCGTTAATCATTAATCGTCAATCGCTAATCGTCAATCGCTAATCGCGAATCGTCAATCGTCAATCGTCAATCGTGAATCGTTAATCGTGAATCGTTAATCATTAATCGTCAATCGTCAATCGTGAATCGTTAATCGTCAAGTATTGGACACTGCATCAGGCTCTGGGATGGAAAGTTTTATGAATCTCGATGAGAAAATTCTTATCAATGTGAGTATAAATCTGTGTAGTTGAGATATCTGCATGACCGAGCATTTCCTGAATGACTCTTATATCAGCACCTCCCTGAAGCAGGTGTGTTGCAAAAGAATGTCTAAGCGTGTGCGGATGCACAGGTTTTTTTATACCCGCAATGCGTGCATACTTCCTGATAATGTCCAATATTCCCATTCGCGAAAGCATGCCTCCTCTGAAATTCAGAAATACGTAGGCTGCAGATTTCTTATTCTTAAGAAAGTTTCTGCTCTCGGAAAGATATTTCGAAATGAATTTCAATGCCGTTCTCCCGATTGGAATAATCCTTTCCTTTGAACCTTTGCCAAAGACGCGCACAAATCCTTCGGCTGAATAAATATTCGATATCTCCAACGCCGCTGCTTCACCTACGCGAAGACCGCATGCATACATCGTTTCCAGAAGCGCTTTGTCTCTTAATCCTAGTTTTTCATTCACATCCGGCTTGCTTAGCAGCAAGTCCATTTCTTCAATGGTCAGACATTCAGGCAAAGCTCTTAGTGTGCGCGGCGTTTCGATGTTTCCAAGCGGATTGCTTTTTATCAGCTCCTCGCTTTCGAGATATTTGAAAAATGATTTGAGGGAAGATATGATTCTCGCAAGCGACTTTGCCGAATAACTTTTTTCGCGGGCTGGAGCAGACCTTACAAACTTCAGAAAATCAGTTATTAATTCTTCATTGACATCATTAAGTTTCGTAATGAACCTCACGTCTCGAAGGAAGTGAAACAACTTTTCGATATCAAACGAGTATGAAACAATTGTATTTTCGGAAAGAGATTTCTCCGTTCTAAGAAAGTTTATATAGAGTTTCTTATTCAGATCAAATTCGTCCGACATAGAATCTTTAAGCGGATTTTTCCTTTGAAGCCGTGACAAGTTCAAGCTGATTTTTATCCGGATATTTTAGTCTGTGATGATGAATACCGAGAAGAACTTTCAGGAAACTCTCTTTTATTTTTGTAAGGTCATGCATAGTGAGGTCACATTCATCAAGCTCACCCTCCATGAATCTTGTTTTGATAACGTCACGGATCTTGTTTTCAAGTTTCTGTGGCGATGGGTCTTCGATCGTTCGGGTACTCGCTTCAATAACATCTGCAAGCATAACAATTCCTGTTTCTTTTGTCTGCGGTTTGGGACCGGGATATCTGTACATATAATCAATGACTTCGTCCTTTGCTCCGCTCTTTGCCTTATCATAAAAATACGTGACAAGAGTAGTGCCGTGGTGCATTGGAATGAAATCAATAATTTCACGAGGCAACTTATGCTTCCTTGCAAGTTCCATTCCGTCTTTAACATGAGAAATAATTATCTTAGTGCTGATGGAAGGATTGAGTTCATTATGCTTGTTGTTCTGATCAAGTTGATTCTCAATAAAGTATTGTGGTTTGCTTAGTTTGCCGATGTCGTGATAATAGCATCCGACGCGGGCAAGTATCTGATTTGCACCGATTGCTTCAGCCGCAGCCTCGGAGAGATTTCCCATGATGATGCTGTGATGAAAAGTTCCCGGAGCTTTTGACGATAGTTCTTTTAACAGAGGATTGTTGAAATCGGAAAGTTCAAGCAGTGTAAGATCAGTTGTAACTTTAAATACTTTTTCATAAAAGATCAGGAGTCCGAATGCAATGACCGGCGACATAATGGCATTAATTCCTCCGAAGGTCAGCTTCATCCACAATCGCTGTGTGTCTTCAATTCTTATCAGATTAATTGCAAGAATTGAGAATGTATATCCGATGAGAATGAAGAAGAAGGATCTGAAAATCTGCGATCTGTTCTTAATGTCTCTCTCGCTGAATATCGCCAGTACCGATCCGCAGAATGAAATGAAAGCAATCGAATAATCTCCGCCGCGTATGGCAGCAATCAAAAAGCAAATAACCGTTACAACATAAAATGCAACGCGTGAATCGAATATGATTGTAAGGAGTATGGAAGCTACCGGAACAAATATCAACAACTCGATCGGCGCATTAATGTCAATGTTCATGCTCAAGTAAGCGAAGAATGCTTCCATCAATATAAGCGACGAGATTATTATCAGCTTCAAATTATCAAAATAAATCCTTTGTCTGATGTAATACAGAAACATTCCAAGAACGAGTATGAGTATCAATACAAGAAATATTTTCCCAACTTGCTGAAGCAGCATATCCTGTACTCCAATTCTTTCAAGCCTTACTTTCTTGTATGAGTCAAGCTTCATTTTTGTGAACCTCGTTATGGGATCGTGCTTACTAATTATCCTCTCATTTTCCTTCACAATCCCTGTTGTCTTTGCAATCTGCTCGATGCGGTTCTGTGTCTCTACATTCGTCATCTCGTCATTATAAATCAGATTTTCAAAAATCAATACATCGGCAACCTTTCCCGCGATTGATACAAGAGAGGAATCTCCTGTCTTTTCCTCAATCCTATTTTTTACATCAGTTAATATCTCATTCTTGTCAAATATCTTATCTGCATCAATTACTTCCTGAACTTTCTTATTCTCCGTCCTTATTGTGATTTTTTTTGAGACTATTCTTGATTTGTCAAGATTGATTATGTCTTTCTCTTCTTCATCAGCAATGATTCCTGATACGTCATCATCAAATGCTGTAAAAGTTATTTCCGGATTCCGGGTGCTGAATGTTTTGTATAGTGCTTCCCATTCGGGGAATGAAAGCTGTACTTTTTGCTGTTCTTTGAATTCGTCAAGACTTTCTGAATTCACAAATCCTTCTTTGTTCTTTTCGAGCAATGCTGCGCGTGCAAGCACCGACTCCAGTCCGGAAAAAATTTTTGACGCTGAATCTCTGATATCGGGCATGTCACTGCTTCTGTCAAAGACAAGCGCAATATTATTGATGACTTCCTGTTTTTCCTGTTCATATTCTTTCTCGTCCTTGTATATCGGGAATGAAAACGGTGCTATCAGATCTTCGGATGACCAAATAGAACCAACCTCAAAATTTGCTTCTATGCTCTTATAACTCGGAAGCATCAGGTAAAGGACAAATATTGTAAATACAATTATCAGCAGTTTTACAATATTCCCCTTCTTAAAGTCGAGGTTTGAAAATTTCTCCAACAGACCTGACAGTTTATATTTTTTAGGATCCGGCATATTTTCCAAAAACAAATTTTAAAACAAAAAAGAGTAGTTTCTAAAATACAACTACTCTTTGACAAAAAAAGTTATGTCCAATAAAATAAAATTTGAACTAATAAATCATGAGGTCACTTCATATTTGGTTGAATAGCTGACTTTTTTATCCTGAATGAAATCTTCGAATAGTTTTTGTGTTAATCTGACTGTCTCATCACTCTGGTTGTCTTCCATTGCATCAAACTCTTCTTCATTATCATAAAGATAGACTTCCGTAAAATTGTTAGGGTTTTTTTTGCTTTCAAAAACTGAATAGCTGTTTCCTGAAGTTTGTGCAATACTCTTTTTCAAATCTTCGATTGTAGTCAGAAAATCTTCCCTTTTTTCGGGATCAATGTTGTAGTTTATCTCAAATAAAATTTTTGGCATATTGAATTTTGATTTGCAATTATCAACAAATATATAGACATGATTAACGAAAAAAAAGATAAAGTTTATTCTGATTTTGAGATTCTGATGATTCTGATTAGAGTTGTCCAAAGTTATTTCAGTAGCGATTCTCATAAATTACCTTGACGCAAGGAGTGAAAAAATTTTGATTAGCAACGGATCTGCGAGTATTGACGGGTCAAAACCGTTTAAAACGGTTTTGACTTTCCTGCGGAAAAATATTCTGCTTCTTCTGATTTTCTACACCGCATCTTCGATTCCATCTTCGGCAACTCTTTCTGATATTGATGCCGATGTGCAATACGGACTCAATGAAGTTTATAATCTTAAATTTGATGACGCAGAAAAAAGGTTCATCCGGATTCAAAAAGATTATTCCGCAGACCCTAAAGGTTACTTTTACGAATCACTTCTGTATTTTTACAAAGCAGTAGCAACCCGGAATGAGATTGATTATCAGAAATTCATTGATCTGTCCGAAGGTGTCATCTCAAAGTGTGAAGATCTGCTCGATACAAATCCGGGCAACTATGACGCATTGTATTACCTTGGTCTTTCGAAAAGCTACCGCTCACTGCTGATGCTTTCTCTCAACAAAAGTCTCCTGCAAGCCGCTTCCGACGGCAACAGCGGTTACAGAATCCTTTCATCCCTTGTCGAATCAAATCCAAAATATTTTGATGCGTATATGGGTTTGGGTCTTTACAGAATTGCAATTGGATTCGTTCCGGAGAAATTTCGCTGGCTCCTTTCATTGATAGGATTTAAGGGCGACATCAAAGAAGGAAAGAAGTATCTCCTGATTGCATCGCAGAAAGGACAGTTTACAAAAATTGACTCAAAAGTTTTTCTCTCAATCTTTTCTTTGAACGAAAAAGAAGATGATGACAGACAATCATTAAAACTGTCAAAAGAACTTGTTGATGAATTCCCGGGTAGTCCCTTTTTCAAAATACTCTATGCAAGCATTCTCCTTCAGTACGGCTTAATGCCTGATGCAATCGCAGTTTCCGAAGATGCTCTGAATATTAATGGCAATTCTTTCACAAATGAAATAAAAAAATCCGCAGCAGCGATAATCGGCAGCGCTTATTTCCGGCAGAATAAATTCAGTGAAGCAATTCCGTATTTTGAAGAATTCTCAAAATATGTCCTGCCGCAGGACAGGTGTAATGTATATTTCTTTCTCCTTGGATTATGCTACGATATTGACAATGACAGGACCCGGGCAATTAATTCATACAGGAAGGTCAGAGACAACTTCATCAACGAACGCGATGGAGAACTTGATAAGCTTAGCTTCAGACTTGCAAATCAAAGAATATCAGAGCCCCTGAATGAAATTGAAATCCTCTTAATCAAAGCTTCAAACCTCCGCGAATCTTTTGAACTCGATAAGGCGATTGAAGTTTATGAATCAATAATGAGTAACGGACTCCTGCAGAAATATCGGGGCGATGACTATGAGCTTAGATATTACTTTGATTCCGGACTTACTTATGTTTACAAAAAGGACGACGACAAAGCTCTGGAAAGATTCCGGAAATGTATTTCTATAAATCCTGTTAATGAACTTTGGCTCATCCCCCATGCGTATTTTGAACTTGGAAAAATTTACAGCAGAAAGGGAGATTCAAAACGATCAGAAGAAATGTTTGAAAAAATTTTTGACTACGATGACTTCGACTTTGAATCATTTCTAGAAATGAGATTGACAAACTATAGGAATAAGTAAACCCTTCACATTCTTATCGCAACTTCTTTCTCCACAACTCGTCTAATTATCTAAAATCATCTACCAAACAAATTTTACCCGCAATGAAATCCTTTAACTTGTTTTTGTTAACTTTAACTTCATTCAGCATTATGTCATCCGGAATTCTCTTTGCTCAAAGGATAAAAGGCGACGGAAATGTGGTCAGCCAATCCCGCACTTTGCCGTCATTTAACAAGATTTACATAAACGGTGTCATCAATGTGAATCTTGAACAAGGTGCATCTGAATCAGCAAAAGTTGAAACCGATGCTAACTTGATTAACTACGTGGTAACAAACGTCAATGACGGCGTACTTGAAATCGGTATCAAAGAAAATGTTGACATCAATCATTCAACAAAGATGCTCGTGAATGTAACTTTGAAAAACGTGGATGAAATTACAAACAGCGGAGTCGGAAATATTGACTGCAACGGGACTCTGAATCTTGAAAATCTGAAGTTGGAAAATGATGGTGTCGGGAATGTTACTATTAATCTGAACTGCAACAAACTTGAAGCAGATGTAAACTCCGTAGGAGGTTTGAGTCTGTCGGGTAAAGCGTCTGCAGCAAATATTGAAAACAACAGCATTGGAAACATTGAAGCTTTTGACCTTTATGTTGATGTTCTCAAGATTGATAACAACAGCGTTGGCAACGCTCAAGTAAATTCAAACAAAGAAATTTACATTGAACTGAATGGAATTGGAAATGTCTCTTACAAAGGCAATGCCGTGGTCAAAGCCTTGAATATCAACGGAATCGGGAAAGTAGTAAAAGAATGAGCCCCGGCAAACTCTCACGTCATTCGCAAACTCTTATTTAAAATTACAACCGGCAATTCTGTTGCCGGTCTTTTTTTGGATGCGAAGATTTCCCTTATGCAAAAGAATAATTTTAGTCCCCGTCAGAGTCTCCGGTGCTTTTCCGGGACTCTGACGGAATTACGAATAAAAGTTTTGTCGTATACATAGTCAATTTATGCACCTCTACTTTTCACCTTAAACAAAAATAATATTTCTTGTAAATTGGATTGATGAAAAAGAACAAACACACCAACGCTCTGATCAAAGAAAAATCACCCTACCTTCTTCAGCACGCCCATAATCCCGTTGATTGGCATTCATGGAATGATGAAGCATTCGCACTGGCAAGAAAGGAAAACAAGCCTGTGTTTCTTTCAATAGGATATTCTGCATGCTACTGGTGTCATGTAATGGAACGCGAGGTTTTTGAAAATGAAGAAATTGCAAAGATGATGAACGAATATTTTGTAAATGTAAAAGTTGATAGAGAAGAGAGACCTGATGTTGACCGAGTTTATATGACCGCGCTTCAGGCACTTACAGGTTCCGGAGGTTGGCCGATGAGCATGTTTCTTACGCCGGATCTCAAACCGTTTTATGGAGCTACCTACATTCCTCCAAAGGCAAAATACGGAAGAGCCGGATTTGAAGATGTGATTTCACAAATCCACAAAGCATGGACTGATGACAATGCAAAAGTGAAGGAAAGCAGCAATCTGATTCTGAACAAATTGCAGGAACTTGTAAATCACAGGATTGCTAATGCGGCGAGCGTAGATATGACTAAAGACATTCTCGAAGTTGCATTCGACAAGATTACTAAAGTTTATGATGATGACAACGGAGGATTTGGAAACGGAAATAAGTTTCCGAGACCTTCTGTTTTTAATTTTCTTCTTGATTATTACTATCATACGAGAAAGTTTGAAGCCCTTGACATTACTGCTTTCACATTAAAGAAGATGTATGAAGGCGGAATGTATGATCATCTCGCGGGAGGCTTTCACAGATATTCCGTTGACCCTTATTGGAGAGTTCCTCATTTTGAAAAAATGCTTTACGATCAGGCGCAACTTATCATTGCGTATGTAAATTCATTTCTGACTACGAAGAACAAATTTTATTTGTTTGTTGCAGAAGATACAGCACATTATGTTCTCGAAACTCTGATGAATGAAGATGGAGGATTTTTTTCTGCAGAAGATGCAGAAAGCGCCGTGAATGCTGACTATCCCGATGAGAAAGAAGAAGGAGCCTATTATCTCTGGACAAAAAAGGAGATTGAAAAAATTCTCGGGAAAGAAGATGCAGAAATTGTAAATTATTATTTCGGGACCCTTGCCAACGGAAACACGATAGAAGATCCGCACGGAGTATTCGGTGACAAAAACGTGCTCTATATTGCCAATGATGTTTTTGACACTGCAAAAAAATTCGATAAGACCCATGAGGAAATTGCAAAGCTGATAGATGACAGCAGATCAAAATTGCTGCGTGCAAGAATTGCCCGACCTAAACCCCAACTTGATGACAAGATACTTACTTCCTGGAATGGTCTTATGCTTTCGGCTCTTGCGGCACTTTGCAAAGTTTCATCCGGGAATGAATATTTGAGAGCCGCCGACAAAACCGTCAATTTCATAAAAAATAATTTGCTCTCCGATAAAAAACTTCTCCACAGATACCGCGAAGGCGACTCTGCGATTAATGCAACTCTCGAAGATTATGCTTTCCTGATTTCCGGATTATTGGATTTATATGAATCATCGTTTGAACTTGATTACCTCTCATTTGCAATTGATCTCAATAATATTGCCATCAGCATATTCTACGACAATTCCAACGGAGGATTTCTTGATGTAACTCCGGAAGAAAAAAATATTTTGCTAAAGACTAAGGACAGTTATGACGGGGCAGAACCTTCCGGTAATTCCGTCGCAATCATGAATCAGCTCCGTCTTGGCTACATGACTGATGATCCTGCTCTTCTTGAGAAATCAGAACGTTCACTTAATCTCTTTGCCCCCGAATTGAAAGTCTCGCCATTTTCAAGTCCCCAAATGCTATGCACGTTGAGTTTCTTTCTTCATCCACCCAAAGAAATAATAATCACGGGAGAAAAAAATAATTTGCGTTTCCTCGAGCTGAAAAAAGCAGTTGACGAAATTTTCATTCCGAATAAAGTTTTTCTAAATGCAACAAAAGAGTTGGAGAAAGTTTCACCATTTATAGTTAATATTACTGAAGGAAGCAAAGAAGAGGAAGTGTATGTCTGTGAAAATTATTCCTGCAAACTGCCGGTGAACGAAGCAGCTAAATTGAAAGATCTTCTGCAGTTTCACATTCCCTGACTTAAGTTCATTTTTAAAATCTTAAATTACGATTGCCATGCTGGAAAACATTGCTTTGAATAAAAGTACACTTGTAATAGACATCGAGACGGTTCCGCAATATCCATCGTTTGAAGAACTAAATGAAATTTGGCAAAAGCTCTGGAGTAAGAAAATGAGAAATCAGATCAATGATCAGGTTACTGCATCCGATGTTTATAACCGTGCCGGAATTTATGCGGAGTTCGGAAAGATTATCTGCATATCTACGGGATTTTATTCTGCTGATCAAAAAGATAAATTGAAATTCCACATAAAATCTTTTGCGAGTGAGAATGAAAAGGATCTACTTCATGAATTTTCTGAATTGTTAAATAAAAGTTTTAACGATGACGGGAGTTGTCTGATCGCGCATAACGGAAAAGAGTTCGACTTCCCATTCATTGCGAGAAGATGCCTGATCAATGGTCTTCCAATTCCGGCTATTCTCGATAATTCCGGGAAAAAGCCGTGGGAGCTAAGATGCTTTGATACAATGGAAATGTGGAAGTTCGGCGACTTCAAAAATTACACATCTCTTGATCTGCTCGCTGCAGTCTTTGGAATTGACTCTCCGAAAGACGAAATGGATGGGAGTCAGGTTTGGTCAACTTATTGGATAGATAAGGACCTCGAAAAAATAAAGAGATATTGTCAGAAAGATGTGTTGACGGCTGCCAATCTGATACTGAAATTCAAAGGTAAGGAACTGCTTATAACAGAAGATATTGAATACAGAGAATCATGATGCACAACACAAATGGTCACAATTTTTCTTTTTGAAAAATTAAATTTCAATTTCTATTTTGCATTAAAAAATAATTCAAGAGCATGGCATTCGAATCCGATAAGACAATGTTTGAAATATACAGGGAAAAAGATTTTAACAGAAAATTCCGTGTAGTGTATTATACCGAACTTACAGAGCATAATAAAGAAGCAGAGATAAACAGAGCTATTAACGGCGAAACTATTTTTGATGGTTTTCTAAAAGACACCTTGAAAGAAAATGGGAAATCAATCATAAGAGACATTGTCAAAGAAATGAACTCCGCAGAAATGGCTTTGGATATGTCTGAAATAAAACAACGGCTGAAAGAAGTACTTGCTTAGGGAATACGCCCTCTCATTAACTCAATAATTTTATCCTCCTCGATCTTGTTCATGCAATCGAGTGTTCCAACAGGACACTCATTTCTGCCGTGAATACCGCAGGGTCTGCATTTCAGTCCATTGACTTCTACAACCGCGTCATTTTTTCCATAAGGATAAAATCCAAAAGCGGGAATTGTTGAGCCGAAAATCGCAATCGCTTTAGTCCCGACCGCGTTCGCAATATGAAGCGGAGCAGAATCATTTGTCATTAGCAAATCAAATCTGCTTATCAACTCTGCGGATTCCAGAAATGAAAATTTTCCGGCAGAGTTTTTGACATTAGAATTTACGGAATTCTCTTGTATGAATTTAGATATCTCCTCATCCTGCTTCCCTCCGACAAGAACAACCTTGACGCTTTCATCATTCAACTTTCCTATGAGTTTAACAATTTTTTCTTTCGGAAATCTTTTAGTAAACCAGACCGAACCGGGTGCAATGCCAATGATTCTGTCTCCTGCGTTGATCCCGGCTGCAGTAAAAAAATCGTCAACGGCAGACTTCTCTTCAGCTCCGCGAAATAACTCCGGTCTGACAATCTCACTTGCCGTAATC
Source organism: Ignavibacteria bacterium (assembly GCA_039810605.1). Classification (GTDB taxonomy): domain Bacteria; phylum Bacteroidota; class Ignavibacteria; order Tepidaquicellales; family Tepidaquicellaceae; genus JAGPCH01. The sequence continues at coordinate 33,168 of JBDHXH010000016.1, forward strand.
CCGAGCGGTTCAAGGAGTTTTAGATTTCTCCGGATTTCATGAAGTTTAGGAAGATAAGTTACTTTCACGTCATAAAGAAAACTCATCGAAGAAACATCAAATGAAATGCTCTTACGCGGACGCGACAAAAAACTAACCAGCGCGGATCTGTGTGATCTGTGCGGAGAAATTATGACATCATATTTTTTCCTTCTAAGTTTTTGTGTCAGGTCAAACAAATCTCTTAAGCGATTATTTCTTTTATCATATTCAATGACTTCACTTACATAAGGATTATTTTTCAGAAGATTTGAAGTTGCAGGAATCAGCAGAAAGTCAATTTCACTCCCGGGCAGATTCTGTTTGCAGATCTGAAGCAGCGGAAGTGTAAGTATAACATCTCCTGGAAATGCTGTCTGCAAAATCAATATTTTTCTAACGTTGTCTATAAAATTACTTTATATGTTTAAATCTTTTGTGAAACCAGAGCCATTCACCGGGACTCTTACGTATCACGTTTTCAAAATGAGACTGAATTCTTTGGGTGAGAAGTGTAATGTTTTCTTCCGTCGCTCCGGTTATGTCATCATATAAAATTCTTTCGAAATAAATTTTGTAAGAGAAATCTTTTTGTCTTTGCTCATAAGCAACTATAAGTCCGGGACGAAGCTTAAGCGCAAGTTTTGCGGGTCCTGAAAATGCCGTCACGCTTATTCCGAAAAAATCCACATACGAAGAATAATCAGGATGCGCCGACTGGTCAACAAGAAAACAAACTATCTCATTATCATGAATCTTCCTGAATACTGACTTGAGCGATGGTCCTATCTCAATTATCTCGTTTCCGTACAGAGTCCTGAATTCATTGATCTTCGCATTAAGTAACCTGCTCGCCTGAATCCTCGCAATGATATTCAGCTTGCGTTTGTAAATTGCAGGATATGCGAAGGCTTCGAACTCCCAGTTTGACAAATGCCCGCTAAGAAGGAATGTCCCTTTCCCTTCACTTATTGACTCGTCAACCGGTTCATGATTGTGATATGTAACAATCTTTCTGATGTCATTCTCTTTCAAAGAAGGAAAATAAAGGAATTCAAAAAGATTTATTCCGAGGTTAATATAACTCTCGCGCAAGATATTATTGCGCCATGATTTGTCCTTTTCGGGGAAGCATAGCGAAAGATTTTGTGCTGCAACTTTTCTCCTGATGGGAATCAGATAAAAAAAAACAGCCCGAATAATTTTCCGGATCTTTGTATGAATGAAAACGGAAAGAGTCTGACAATGAAGCCTATGACCGAAAACGCAAATACACTTAGTCTGTCTGTCAAACTTTTGTTTGTGATTTTATGAATTTTCTTCGGGCAATGGATCCCCGAATAAAGTTGCCGAATTGGCATCGTTAATCTTAACCCTGATAAAATCTCCCGGCTTAAGACATTTCTTCATTATGAGCTCGCCCGCATTGCTAATATAGCTGTTTATCTTTGGCACTATCACTGATTTGTTGCAGTCCGTCCTTCCCATCAGATAGTCATTGGATTTCCTGCTCACCGATTCAATCAGAATTTCTTTGACATCACCGATAAGATTCCTGTTCAGCTTCAATGATATTTCCCTTTGCAGAGTAATTATTTCCTCAAGTCTTCTTTTTCTCGTATCTTCATCAATTCTGTCTTCCATAAAATAAGCTTTGGTATTTTCCCTCGGAGAATAAGCAAAAGTGAATGCACTGTCATATTCAACTTCACGAATTACCTCAAGAGTCATTTTATGATCTTCTTCGGATTCCCCCGGAAAACTTGAAATTATATCTGTGGAAAGTCCGACACCGGGCATCATCTCCCGTGCTTTTTTCATCACACTCATGTAATGGCTGACCGAATAAAGCCTGTTCATTGCTTTCAGAACTCTATCGGAACCGGATTGAAGCGGAAGATGAATGTACTTGCAGATGTTGTCATGCTCTGCCATGACTTCAAGAAGTTTCAAAGATAAATCATAAGGATGTGAGGTCGTATAACGAATGCGCATTTGAGGAACTGCTGCAGCAACTTCTTCAAGCAAATCCGCGAAATCAGATTCCTCATCTTTGTATGAATTCACATTCTGTCCCAGAAGCCAGACATCTCTGACTCCTTCTTCAAAAAGTCTTTCTGCCTCCTTAACTATGTTGCCAAGTCTTCTGCTGCGCTCGCGTCCGCGTGTAAACGGCACAACACAAAATGTGCAGAACTTGTCGCAGCCACGCATTATCGAAAGCCATGCAGTAACACCCTCGCGACGCAGCGGCGTTATATCATCATAAGTCTCGATCCGCGAAAGTTTTACCGCTATTCCCTTTTCACCTGTCTCAACAATGTTATGTATAAGATGCGGTACTTTCCTGTACTCATCAGGTCCGACAATCAAATCAACAATCTTTCTCTTCTCAATCAATTCCGTCCTTAATCTTTCCGCCATGCATCCAAGTATGCCGACAACTAATTCAGGATTTCTTTTCTTGTGCTTCTTAATTTCGTCGAGACGTTTATAAATCTTCTGCTCTGCATTATCCCTTATGCTGCAGGTATTCAGCAGGATGACGTCAGAGTTTTCGATTTCGGAAGTTTCATTGAACCCATAATCACTAAGCACGCTCAATACAATTTCAGTGTCGGAATAATTCATCTGGCATCCGTAAGTTTCTACATAAACTTTCTTATCGTTAAAATTTCTATTGAAATTTTTACCAGGAAAATCACGCGGCGCATTGTTCAATATGAGATTTGTCAGTTCTATCAATTGATTGTATAGATTTTCAGATCACTTACTCTAATATGAAACAGTTGACCTGTACAAACGGAAGAGCGAAGTGTAACGCGGAGGAAAATTTCGGAATTGGTTCGTGGTGAATTAACTTCAACGCTGCCTGTGCCGTTAACGGCATTCCTGTCGGGGAGATCAACAAGGAATACGTTCTCGTTATTATTTACATAAAAAATTCCGATGCTTGAAATATCGGCATCGGTCATACCGGAAAGATCAAATCTGACTTTTTGTGCATTAGTAAAATCAAGCACTCCAAGATTCCTTGTTCTTACCTGCGTTGCAGAGCAGTCGCCAAGTATATATTCCAACTCACCGTCAAGTTGCAGCACGAGGTTCTCAACTCGCTGACCTTCGACAGAATTTTCGTTGCAGGACAATTGTATGATTCCCCCGAATACAAGAATCAAAAAGGAAATTATTCTCTTTGGCATAGATTAGACATTAACATTTCTCAATAGAAATTCTTTTGTCACCTCAAAAATTCCTTTCGCATCGAGTTTTAGTTCTGCATGTAGTTCTTCAGGCTTTGCATGTTCAATAAATCTGTCGGGTATGCCATGCATTAGCAGTTCATTCCTGAAATTGTGCTGAACCGCAAATTCATTTACGGCGCTTCCGAAACCTCCGACTATCGTATTATCTTCAATGGTAATTATTTTTTTAAATCTTGTGAACACATCATGAAGTAATTCCGAATCAAGCGGTTTCACAAACCTCGCATTAATTACTTCGGCATTTACTCCTTCATCTTCAAGAAGCATAGCAGCCTGAAGAGAATTGTTTACCATGTTTCCAATTGCAATGATGGCGACATCAGTTCCTTCTTTTAAGATTTCACCCTTGCCGATTTCAATTCTTTCAAATGAGCCCGTATCCACGCCAAGCGCATTGCCCCGTGGATAGCGCAGAGCAATTGGACCGCGCTTATGCATAGTTGCAGTATAAAGCATATTCCGGAGTTCACGTTCATCTTTTGGCGCCATTACTGTCATGCCCGGAATCATTCTAAGATATGTGAGATCAAATACGCCGTGATGTGTAGGACCGTCAGCACCAACAAGCCCTGCCCTGTCAAGAACAAACACTACCGGAAGTTTTTGAATCGCAACATCGTGCACGATCTGATCAAAAGCTCTCTGAAGAAATGTTGAGTAAATTGCTGCAACAGGCGTAAAACCTTCAGTCGCCAGACCTGCACAAAAAGTTATCGCATGCTGCTCCGCAATTCCTACATCAAAATATCTTTCCGGAATTTCTTTCTGAATGTAATTCAATCCTGTCCCGTCAGGCATAGCTGCATTCACCGCGACAATTTTCTCATCCTTTTTTGCAAGTTCAACTAATGCAGTACCGAAAATTTTCGTGTATGCAGGAATGGTTGCTTTCTTAAGTTCAATTCCTGTTAGTTTATCAAACGGATTAAGTGCATGTATCTTTTGAGGATGTTCCGCTGCATAAGAAGGACCCTTTCCTTTATCCGTTATTATATGGAGCAATATTGGTCCGTTCATCTTGCTGATTTCTTCAAGCGTCTTAACAAGGTTAACTACATTGTGACCGTTGACAGGTCCGAAATATCTGAACCCGAGCGCTTCGAAAAGCATGCCGGGCGTTATCACGCCCTTGAGACTTCCTTCAACTTTTGATGCGACTCTTCTCAATCTGTCGCTTGTCTTCTTGTCAAGAACTCCCGTCAGATCCCATACCTTGCTTCTGAATCTATTGTAAGTATCATTCATCAGTAACTCATTAAAATAATTCTGAAGTGACCATACATTCGGAGCAATTGACATTTTGTTGTCATTCAAAACGACTATCATATCTTTCTTAAGAAGTCCGATATTGTTCATTGCTTCATAAGCCATTCCTCCCGTCATTGCGCCGTCTCCGATTACAGAAATTACTTTAAATTTCTTCCCGAGGAAGTCCCGCGCAACGGCAATGCCGAGTGCTGCAGAAATTGAAGTCGAAGCATGTCCTGCACCGAACACATCATACTCGCTTTCGCTTCTCTTCAGAAATCCGCTGATGCCGTCTTTCTGTCTGATTGTCTTAAGCTGTTCTTTCCTTCCTGTAATAATCTTATGAATGTATCCCTGATGACCTACGTCCCAGACTATTTTATCGTCAGGCGTGTTGAAAACATAGTGAAGCGCCAATGTCAGCTCGCAAACTCCAAGCGACGCTCCGAGATGTCCTCCCACTTTTGAAATTGTATCAATTAAATACTCTCTGACTTCATCAGCAAGAACCCGCAGATCCATAAGATTCAGTTTCTTTAAGTCGCTTGGATAATTTATGTCTTTGAGAAATTTTGTATCGGTGAGATTGTATTCGCTCATTTTCTAAGTTTATTTCAATGAATCGCGGTTAACCGGCTGACACGCTTCCGTGTCAATTGAATATCAAGACCTTTAGGTAACTCAATAATCCCAAATTGGTCCCGATCAGCTCATTGTTTACAAATATACTGTATTTAATTTTTTTCTTCAGTGCTTATTTTTTCAATCTGCAACTCTGCAGCGTTGAGCTTGTCACGGCATATCTTGAGCAACTGTAGTCCTTCCTTGTAATGCTTAATGATCTCTTCCAATGAAAAGTCTTCTATTTCATTTTCGAGCTTGCCGAGAATTTCTTCAAGACGCCTGAAGGATTTTTCAAAAGAAGCTTCGCGTGATTCGAAGAGTCCTTCGGAATTATTTTTGCTTGATTTCATTTTTGATAATTTTGTTTTCGTCTGCTGTTAGAGTCCCGTGTGGCTTTGTAATTCTTGCACCGCTGACCCCGTCAAAAAACTTTATCTCAATATTGTCATCGGTTTTCACCATTGACTTCCTGCTCATTACTTTATTATCCCTTGTTATAATTGTGAATCCCCTCTTCAATACCTGCTCCGGCGCGAGGCTGTTAAGCAACTTCTCTGTTGAGTCAAGAATCGTTTTCATTCCGTTTAATTTCCTTGCCGGTATGCTCTGCAATAATTTTTCATTCTCATCGAGTGTAAATCTGTACTGATTCAGGATATCGGCGGGTCTCTTGAAATAATAGTTGTTTGAAATACTGTTGAGCTGATTCTTCATGTTTGAAAATTTCGTGAAGACTGAATTTCCGAGTTCATAATTCATGCTGTTAAGTTTTTTCATCAATTCCGCCTTGTCCGGAAAGATCATCTCTGCAGCAGCCGAGGGCGTAGGTGCTCTAAGATCGGAAACAAAATCAACTATCGTAAAATCAATTTCGTGGCCGATTGCCGAAACTACAGGAATTTCCGAAGCAAATATTTCGCGGGCTAATTTCTCATTGTTAAAACAGGAAAGATCCTCCGCTGACCCTCCGCCCCGTGCTATAACAAGCATCTCCGGTTTATGCTTTGATTTGTTCCCGATTCGAATGGCGTTAATTATGCTCAAGGGGGCAGACGCTCCCTGCATCATTGCTGAAATCAAAAAAAGTTTTACAAACGGATAGCGTTTCTTTGTAATCTTAACGAAGTCATGATATGCAGCACCTGCTTCAGAAGTAATGAGCCCAACACGCGCTGGGAATTCGGGAAGTTCCTTCTTATGCACTTGATCAAACAATCCTTCTTCAAAAAGTTTTCTCTTAAGTTCCTCAAAGGCAAACTGAAGCTCTCCTTCCCCTGCCCTCTCCATTTCCCAGACATCTATCTGATAACTCCCTCTTGACTCATAAACCGTTACTCTTCCTTTCACTATTACTTTCATTCCGTCTTCCGGCTTGAATCTCAACAGTATGTTATTCGAACTCCACATGTTCGCCCCAATCTGTGACTTGTCATCTTTCAAAGTAAAATAAAAATGTCCTGACTGATGATGTCTGAAATTTGAAATCTCACCTACGACACTGATAACTTTGAAATCATTCTCAATGACAGATCTGATCTTTCTCGAAAGCTCTGATACAGTAATTACATTCATTTTCAGTTACAAATTACAAATTATAGGTTGCAAATTTCAAGTTATCAATTACAAATATGTGCTCAATGTTTATCTTTGGTTCCAGCAAGAATAGTTCAACTTTCGACGGTTAAAAAAATAAAGCCGGAGTCTAAACTCCGGCAATTATTATTTTATTCCCTGAATGAAATCAATCTGCAAATGTTCGCCGCACGAATTTTCTAATGTGTATCTGATGTATTCCGGTTATTCAAGTATTCATTTAGATTTTTCTTATTCAATTCTTTTATCCTCTGCAAATCAGTAGGTGAAGTCTCCGGGGTAACTTTTGTTACAAAGTCAGATGAATTGTTAAAGGCAATTACAATGTCAGAAAGATCGGATAGTCCGTCGCCGTTTACATCTGTTACGTTATACCCCGAAGCAAATATGGACGCATCGTTGAATATCGTTACTATGTCCGAAAGATCTATTGAACCGTCAGAGTTAACTTCACCGCTGAACAGACACCACTTGTTTCCCACCGCAATTGAATTGCTTCCATAACTCATTGATTGCAACGAAGTAAAATCATAACCTGCCGTAACTCCCTTTGTAATGGCTTCACCGCCCGATTTACTCCATGTCTCAACTGAATTCCTGTGAAGTAACTGAATATAATAAGTTCCTGTTGGAACATTTTTGAAAACAAAAGAAGCAGTCAAATTAACAGAATCCAATACGACAATTGAAGAATCCACAACATTATACGGACTAACATTGCTCCTTAAATTTGCTCTTACGGAATCTTTCATGTTCAAGGTGCTTCCATTATAAAATCCCTGTGGTGCAAGCTTGATATTATATTGAGTATAAAGAGAAGCAGAGGAAACGCCAATATTATCGAGATACAGATTATTTCCATACCCGCTCCTTGCTCTGAATTTCACTTTGTTGGTGCCTGCAGGAAGCAGCCAGCTCTTTGACAACCATTGACCTGCGGTCGGGACAAAATTATTCCCGCCGCTTGTAGTTGTGTTCAATGCAAAATTACCTGAAGCTCCTGTGTATCCAAAGAGTTTCACCAGAGTTGTAAATGTAGAGCCGCCGTTTGTTGATGTCTCTATGATAAGCGAATCAATATAGTTCGTGCTATATGGCATATATGCGTAGTCATAGCGCAGAGAATCTCCTGTAGTAGACGGAACTGCAAAAATCGGAGTTAACATTGATTGATTTGTACCGCTTGGGGAACTCCAGAAATTATACTTTGCAGAGCCATTTCCAATTCCATAAGCGCTTGCAGTGCTTCCCATCCAATAATTGGTTCCTGAATAATCAAATGTCCAGCCAACCGGAGGAAAAACAGATGCAAACTGTTCATTCATCAGGCTTGCATTTTGCCCGACATAGGGAGTAATTTGACCGGTCATCACATCATTTACAGGATTTGTATCATCGCTGATAAAGACTGAATCTCTTATTGTATAAATTGTGCCGGCAACAAAAGTCCATGAATCAAAAGAAATATTTGTTGAAGTATTCGGAGCAAGCGAAGAAACTGTTTTTGTACTTGAGTATCCTCCGGGAGAAATTGTCCTGGTCACCGAAAATGTTGCTGCAATGACACCGTTGTTATTCTTGACTGATCCTGAAGGAATAATTGTTGATGATGAATAATAATTCACCCCGGTGCTTCCGACAGATAACACCTGAACGTCAATGTTATTCATCACCGGAGCATCAGTGTATGTAATATTTAGTTTAAATAAATTTCCTGTTTGCATGTTGAGCATATAACCGCGGTCCGGCACAATCATGCCCGCACCGGCTCCGCTTAATCCGGTATTGATATTAAAAAAATTAGCACCGCCATTTGTAGTCAAATAAGCTTCAGATCCAAAATTACCCGTCAGCACAACGGAGGGATCTTCTCTGCATAAATCGGAACCCCATCCGCTTCCCGAATTATTCGATACAACGCTCCATGAATTTCCAAAGTCCACAGTTCTGTAAACCTGCGAGCCTCCCCATGTGGTTGCATAACAAATGCTTTTATCAAAAACAGAATTGCACATTGAAGGAATTTCAGAAGAAGAGCCTGGTTTTACTAATGTCCAGGTTGAACCGCCGTTAATTGATTTCCATATATCCGCTCCGTCATCTCCAATGTATATGACTGATGAGCTGTCCCACATGACTATTATATCACAGGGCTGGTTGATATTTGCCTGATTGTATAATGACACCAGATTAAATGTGGCTCCGTTATCTGTAGATTTAAACAATCCCGTACTGGAGCCATTATTTGAAGGAGCATAGTAAAAGGTTGACGGATTATTCTGGTCCATTTCAAGCGGCTGTCCGTAAGTGCTGAAGTCGTATGCGATAATGCTGGTCCAGTTCGCTCCATAGTTTGTGGAACGGACTACACAGTCAGGCGAACTTTCCATTGCAGCTAACCATATATTAGTATCAACCGGACTTACATAAAACGAATGCGCTCTGGAACCGATCGAAATGGTCGCAATCTGTGTCCATGTTTCAGATCTGTCGCGGCTAACATAGACTTTGTTTCCGTAAACTACGAACATCGAGTTTCTATCTTTGGGATGCGGACACAGGTTATTCCCGATTCCGCTTCCTGAAGGAGTCTTTGACACCCAGTTAAATGAAACTGCTGCGCCGGATGGCATATTCCAGTTTGCACCGCCGTTTGTTGTATAGACTATGACATTATTAAGACTGCTGCATGCCCATCCGTTATTTGAATCAAAAAAGAATATATCAACAAGGTTTGCAAGCATCGGATTAATTTCAAAATTCCCAAACAATGAATTGCCATTTTTATTATTTCTGATAAAACCGCCGCCGCCGCAAACATGCATTGAGTTCATGTGAATTCCTCCAATCCCTCTGATATCGGAATTAGTACGCGTATCAACTGCGGTCCACCCGTTTCCTGAATTCAATAGCAGCGTTCCGAACTCACCTGCAATTACAGCACTGTCACTAAAATATTTTACTTTGAGAAAATTGAAAGCAACCGGGCTGCTCTGAAGAGTCCAACTTGAACCTCCGTCTACGGTCACATAAATTTTTCCCGAATTTCCTACAACGATTCCGTTGCTTGCATTTCTGAACGATATTGAATTAAGCTTGAATACTCCGATGCCTGAATTGCTTGAAGACCAATTTATGCCGCCGTTAACTGTCTTATAAATTCCACCGCCGTCACCGCAAGCGAAGCCGGTATTAGAATTAATGAAAGTAACTGAATTCAGAGTCCCCGAGCTCCCTACGTTAAAAGAACTTACCGGAGAAACTGTTTTCTGCGTCTTATAAACATTTCCGTTCTGACCGCAGAACCATATATCATTTCCGTAACATGCAACACTTTTCAGAACAGGCGTTCCCACAATTGTATAACTTGAATAGGTAACTCCCCCGTTACCGGATCTGTAATATTTTCCTGCATTGCCCACGGCAAATATATTTATTCCGTCAGGTGTCGTAACACTATTAAAACCTTGCGGATGTGCGGATGGGAAAGCAGTCAGGATTATTATTGGAAAGATTAAACAATAGCAAATATTTTTCATTTTATGAAATTGTTTTGGATTTTTTGGAAATTGAACGGAACCAAAATAATTGTATCGAAGATGAGAATCAACTTTAAAAGTCAAAGAATTAAAACTGCAGCTTTTCCTTGTGGGCTTTGCAATACTTTGCGAACCTTGCGTGAAAACTTTATTGGATTTAATTAGAGACGGGATTTATTTTACCACCTAATGAAAATATTTCAAAGGCAACTCGTAAGGCTTTGACAAGACTTTCAAAACTTGAACCGGTTGTACGGATATGAAGCAGCAGATCAGATGAAGATCCATAGCAAAAATTCAGAAAAAATTGTCTGATAATCGCATTGATTAAAAAATCAGATAAAGTTATATTTGTAGTTCATTCGACAGTAGCTCAATGGTGGAGCATTCGGCTGTTAACCGAAGGGTTGTAGGTTCGAGTCCTACCTGTCGAGCAGCATAAATCCCGGCAATTCCGGGATTTATTTTATTCAGTAAAACCATTTGATGAAATCTACGTCTACTGTAGAAATTGTTATTGACATAGATTATTTAGTGGATTAGATTTGTAGAAAGACGGCGGGTATAGCTCAGTAGGTAGAGCGTCAGATTGTGGCTCTGAATGTCACGGGTTCGAGCCCCGTTACTCGCCCGAAGAATTAAAATTAGCCTATTCACATCTATTCCATTTTGCAATTTATAGAAATGTAAATTGTTCGCAATGATTGTCTCATTCAAATTCATGGCATGAACTGTTAATGTCCTAAATTTGGATTCTTTCCCTTGAATAAGGTACCATTTATAAGTAGTTTAATTAGCAAGGATCTATGAATTCCGATTCCAAGAACGTAAAGCAAATCGAGACCAAATCATCCGATTCCGATGTTCAGACTGAAGAATCAGAAAATGAATTTGATCTTTATAGCGGCGATGAAATCGAAAATATTTCTGAAGAACAGTTAAAGCAGCGAAAGAAAGATTTCGATGAAGAGGCTATGCCGCACATGAATTTGCTGCATAATTACGCATACAAAATTACCGGAAATCAGCTCGATGCCGATGACCTTCTGCAAGAAACTTATTTGAGAGCTTTTAGATTCTTTGATAAGTTTGAGCGAGGAACTAATTGTAAAGCATGGCTGTTCCGTATCATGAAAAATTTGTTCATTAATAAATACAGGAAGAAACAAAAGGAACCGGGTAAAGTTGATTATGATGAGATAGAAAATTTTTTTGATAATATACGATCGGAAAAGATTGAGAGTACAGATTTACAGGAGAAGATGTTTTCAAATCTTCTTGATGACGATGTAACAAATGCTTTGAACTCACTTCAGGATGACTTTAAGACTGTGGTTATATTATGCGATCTTGAAGGATTGAGTTACGAAGAAATTGCGGACTTTGTTCAATGCCCCATTGGAACGGTGCGAAGCAGGCTTCACAGAGGCAGAAAAATGCTTCAGCAAAAACTTTACGACTACGCTAAGCAGCGTGGTTATGACGTTGAAAATAATTTAATAAAATAATATAACAGCATAAATTAATTTTTACTTTTTCCAATGCCGGATTTAACACCTAACAACTCTCCTGATGACCGTATGGACAACAGTGATAACGATGATACAAGATACGAACTGATTTCTGCTTACATTGACAATGAGCTTGATGAAGAGCAGACGGTTAAACTGAAACATCTGATAGAAACCGATAACGATTATCGCAACCGATTTATTTTAGAGAAGCTCACTAAAGAGAATCTCCGGGATCACAGTAAGCGAATTGAAACCCCTCCCTATGTGATGCAGAATATCGGAAAAGGGATTGATGATTACATCAGGAAAGCAGAGCTTAAATCTGTATCCTCACAGGAACAATTCCTCGCCAAGCAGAACAGCATCCAAAAATCAAATCTTAGACGATATCTGTTTATATCGTCATTTGTATTCGTAATCCTTGTTGCTGCCGTATTCTTGCTGAACAATTATTTAAAAAATAGTGACATCAGTGATAATGACTTTGTTGCTATGTCCAGGAATATTTTTGACAAGATTCAGGACGGACAAATAAAAGTTCAATATCCGTCGAGTAATGCAAAGGACCTTGCAGACTCAATGAACAAATTCCTGAATTTCAAAGTCTTTGTTCCCGATGTCAAAGATGCGGTACTCATCGGAGGTGTGTGTAATGAGATAAAGGGCGAAAAATTTGCGCATATCATACACCGTAAGGGGAATATAATAATTTATACGTTGCAGGCTTGCAAGAGTGAAATGCTTCAGAACGGAAAAGAAAAACCAATCCTGTCCGAGCAATTTAAGGA
>JBDHXH010000017.1:0-44829 GCA_039810605.1 Ignavibacteria bacterium
TCAATTCGTGCTATGTATTCACCCTTCGCATTTCGCAATCCTATGTTAAGGTATTCGGAGATACCTTTTCCCGTAATGCGGGGAATTCTCATGTAGTTAACTCGATTCTCCCTTTGTGCGAGCGCGGTCATCCTGCTTTGAGTTTCGTCTGTAGAAGCGTCGTCAATAATAATTAATTCCCAATCACCGAAAGATTGTTCAAAGACACTTTCGATTGATTTTTCCAGCATATCAACGCGGTTGTATGTGGGCAAGATAATGCTGACACGGGGAGAAAGTGAATCCGTCATATAGATAGGATTACAACCTAGGAAGCAAAGAATTAAGTTTAAAGTTATAAAATTGCGATAGGTAAATATTTGTCAATATTTCGAACAGAGAAATTATTTCGGCACCATCTGGTAAATCTTCACATAATCAATTTCCATTATGTATGGAAGATTCGAGTCATCTACCGGATTGTTATCCCAGTCTTTAACTGCAACATTCGCAATCATATATAGCGGCGCTGTAGGTATTCCCTCCGTTGATTCGAAAACGGTATTACCATTGAGTTTCCATGTCATCTTTTCCGGGAGACATTCAAACGACCAGACCATCCATTTATTATCAAAGTCTCCTTCCAGCTCTTTTGATTTCATATAATAAAGTGGTTCCTTTTGTCCATACTGCACACCCCAGTGAAGTGTACATGAAATCTTATCTCTCTCTTTTCCGAAATACTCAAACACATCTACCTCCGGAAGAGTAGGTCTTTGTACCGGCACCAGAAAAAATGCCGGCCAATATCCTTTAGCAAAAGGAAACTTAACTTTCATCTCCCATTTTCCATAAGCCTGTGTGAAACTCTTCGAATTACAAATCATGCCCGAGGTGTATTGAAATTGCTTTTCACTTTCAACATCCTTTCCGTAGATAGACTGTTTCTTCGCAGTCAGTTTGAGAACGCCATTTTCTGCAGCAACATTCTCATCTACATACCACTCAAGTTCCTTATTTGACCAGATTGTTCTGTTACCATTGTCATGAAGCGTAATCCATTTTGATCTGTCAAATGTATCAAAGTTATCCTCAAATGTCAGTTTCCAGCTATAGTCTTCCGACTTTTCCATGGTTCTGAATCCACAAGACGAAATCAAAGGAAGAACTGCTGCCAATGACAGTATCAGAAACTTTGCTGCCGCATTAATGGAAATTGGTTTTGTATACTTCATTTCAATTGGAGTTTTGTTTGATTTTCAATATACAAAAATTATTTAAGTATTTACACTAATTAGAAACCTTTTAAGTCCTTTGAAAATTTTTGATTCGTCAAAAAGCATTATTCAAGAGAATAGAGAGTATGATTGTCTCAAGAAAATAATCAGAGAAAATTCCTGGCAATCAAATTGTATGTTGTATCTTTGCTCATAATTTCCTGAACAGTCAGGTTCTGCAGATATTTTTCCCATGAACCGCCTTCCCATAAGTGGTGACAATATGCATTTGGATAACTGCAAACCTTTTCAAACATCTTCTTCAATTCAAATGAATAGTAAAGCGGAAAATGGAAACTGTCGTAAGGCTCGACATGAAGAAGATCAGGATTCTGTTTTGCAAGTTTCAGCGGAACCTTAACGGAATGTTCTGCCCAATACTTATCCTTTCCAGAAGATCTGAATGTCTTATATTCGGAAAGCCACAGCCGGGCAAATTCCGAATTTTTTTCCGACATCATCACAGCATTGCAAAGCCCCATTCTGCGCCATTTGCCTTGCTTGCCGATCACGAAGTTATGTTTCAGAAGCGGTGAAAAAGATTTTTTACAAACGGTATCCAGGTCCAGATAAATTCCGCCAAACTCAATGAGTTTCTGCAATCTGATAATGTCCGCTTTGTGTGCAACATGCAGAAGTTTATTCCCGAATATTTCATCCGGCGGTTCCACTTTTACAAGTGTAATAATTTGCCTGGCTTTCTCCCACCATTCTCCCGAGGGTTCATATTTGTAATATAAGAAAATGTTTTCGGGAAGATTCACTTCCCTTGCCGATTTAATTGCAAGATAATGGACCAATGAGAATTTCTTTCCGCCGAAATCTTCAGACAATCCGAAGCAAAAATGAAAAATGTTTGGTATCATTACTTATCTGTTATCTCCGAGATGATGTTGTTCAATTTCAAATATCGCCTTTCAAATTTTTCCTCAATACAATAGCTGCAGATTTTATGCTCAATTCATCCGGACTGTAGTGCTTCACGAACTTTTCATCAAGCGGCAGCTTGTTCAGAATGTTTTTCTCCTGCTGATTGGGAAGATCAGTTTTAATCATGACAATCTCAAAGTCAGTCTCACCAATAATTTCAAGATAATCACGGTGACGCATTCTGTTTTGATACATAATACCGGGGTTGTACTTTTTCCAATCTTTTTCCGAATACTGAAGATAATTATAGCAGCTAAGACTTGAATCAAAAAAAGACCAATGGTCTCTGTAATCAATTGCATTCGACATGATTCCTCCCGGTTTCAGAATTCTGTAACATTCCTTCAGGATATCCTTTATAGTATTTTGTGGTATGTGTTCCATTGTTGCGTTTGAAACAATGAAATCAATCGAAGAAGATTTCAATTTCGTATCCCTTGCATCACGAGGCGCTAAATAGCTGATTCCCATATACTCTTTCAAAACCCGGGCTATATTGGTCTTGTTTATTGCCGGGATTCCTTTAAGTTTGTTTAGTTTCAAAGACTCATCATTTACTTTATTTAACCTGTTAATTGAATCATTGATAAGGTCAGTAAACACAAGTCGTCTTATGTCTATGCACGTCAAATCATTAAAGCCAAGCAGACTCATACATATCGGAATCACCATATCATATCCGGTTCCAAATTCATAATACCTGCATTCAGAAACATCAATCCCTGAAGAATATTTTTTAAAATTCTCAAAATGATATTTTACAGTTTCGATTTTTTCCATGAACTCTCTATCGGAAATCGGCAGAGAATGAGTTACTTTAGTCTGCATTAGATAATTCAGCGTTACACCAAAAGGAATCATAGAAAAAAAATTCTGCAGATATGCCTTATATTTGAAATTCAAAAAAGTGGTATTTTTTTCACAAAATTTCTTAAAGCAAAAAATCAGGAATAAATATTTTCTATTTGTTTAACAGTCCCGCTGACAAGAAAATTTTCAAGAAAATGTTTTCTTGCATTGCCCGAAATCCGGTTCCTCAATTCCGGACTATTCCAAAGCTCTTTCACCTTCTCCGCAAGTATTTCCGCATTCTCCTTTTCCACCAGAACTCCATTTATCCCGTTTTGAATAATCTCTCCGATGCCGCCGACATTCGTTGATATCAAAGGTTTTGCAGCGCGCATTGCTTCAAGGATGACATAGGGAATCCCTTCATACCTTGAAGGAAGTACAAACAGATCCATTCCGTTGAGCGCTTTCTCCGGATCGTCGGCATACCCCTTGAGAACAATTTTGTCTTCGAGACTATATTCACTAATCAACTTTTTATAATCTTCAAATTTCTCTCCCATCCCGAAAATTTGATATTCAAAATCATAACCTTCAGAAGTCAATCGGGCTGCCATCTCAATAAAATACTCCTGACCTTTCTGATATGTAAGTCTTCCGATTGTGCCTACTACAAATTTCTTCCCTGCACCCTTATCATCATCTTCAAAGTCTTGAATGTCTTCGAGTCCGTTATACACAACTGATACTTTGCTTTCATCATAATTGAATCGCTTAATAAGAGTTTGCTTGTCATTTCTGCAAACGGTAATTGTTGTATCAACAAAATACTTTTTTATCCTTTCGTAATAAAGTTTCATGTTACTCATATTCTGAATCTGTTCTGTTGTAAAATCAAGTCCGTGCTTATGCTCAACCAATAATTTTGTCCCGAGAAACTTCCCGATGACACAAGGAGCAATACCTGCCTGGGCATGAATGATATCATATCTGCATTTAAGAATATTTCTGAAGAGAGAAAGAACTCCCGTCAAAGTATGAGTTTCATTTACTCTGTTGTCAAATACAAAATACTTGATTTGATTTTCTTCGAACAGATCGCAAATCGGACCACGCGTGGGAACTGCAACGGTTACATCATATCTTTCTTTGTCAATATACTTTGAAAGCAAAAACACAAATCTTTCAATGCCGCTAAGCCTGTTGTTGTTAATCGTTACAAGGACTTTCTTAGTTTTGACTCCCGTCATTTACGAACCTGCTTTTCTCTGATTAAGTTGATTAATTGTGACCTCCGAATAACAGACACCGCAATTTGATTCGGCGCTTCAATTTGATCTCACAATGAATTCATATTTACTCGAATACAAATACTTATCGCTGAAATAAAGTCTCACGATTTTTTTCAATTGATTGTACTTTTCAGATTTCCCGGAAGCATATTTTTTCCAAAATGGAAGATATATCAGACGCGAGACTATATTCAGAAACGCCGTTGACTTAATCAGCATTCTCTTAAAGAACTTGTAATTTTTAATAAATAACAATTTGCTTCTGTTCAAATGAAACGTGTATATATTATCATTTGCTTCTTCCGATAACGAAGACTTAGTCGAGTGGTAATATCTGAATTCCGGGATGCAGATAATTTCCTTATTGAGTTTTGCCTTCATCTTATAACATAATTCCACATCTTCATAATACATAAAATACTGTTCATTAAATTTTCCCGCCAATTCAAAGTCTCTTTTTCTCATAAACAGGAATGCCCCATGAAACCAGTCTGTTTCAAAATTAACGCGATTCTGAATCTCCTTTAACGAAGTCAGTTTGTCAATTCTTTTCTGCAACAGAGAAGGGAACATCAGTCGCAGTTCCCAGTCAATATCCGGAAAATCGTTATAAAAGTATAAGACATTATCGGACTCATCGAGCATGACTCCGGATAAGATACCTGCTGATTCATTTCTTGTGAGATAATCCATCAGTAATTCAATTGACGAACTTCCGAATACAACGTCAGGATTGACAAACAGAAGATATTCGCCCGTCGCCTTCTCTGAACCATAATTACATCCGGCAGCAAAGCCGTCATTGGATTGTCTTTTGTATAATTTTATTTCAGGAAAATCTTTTTCAAGGATTTCAACTGATCTGTCAGTAGAGTTATTGTCAACAACAATGATTTCAATCAATTCCTTCTTTTGAGTGTTCAGAATCGAACGGACACATTTCTCCGTGAACTGCGTTGTGTTATAATTAACTATGATTACCGATACGATGCATTTGTTTTCCAAATCAAAAAATGAGCTGAAGCTAAATTATATTTTCTTATTTCTGAAATTTCAATTTTATTCTCTTTAAAAAAGCGCTCCAGTAACGGGGATCTTTGAATAGGAAAACAAACTTCATGAAATCACTCATCAGCGGGAGATATTTCTTGTTCCTCGCCAGATTCAGCAGCCCATAGTATCTGTTATTAATGATGCTTGTATATGCAGCTTCTCTTATATCTTTGTCGGAGCTTTTTAAAAACGGAGTAATGAGCCTCACATGGTTTTTGTATATTTGTCTGGTATGTTCAAACTTCCTTGCCCAGCTCGCATGTGCGCGGCTGTATATCAGATTTTGATTCAGAAAAAACATTTCACAACGAAGAGATAACTTTATCCAGAGGTTATAATCTTCGCAGAGACTTGTAAAGTCAAATTCATCGAACGCTTTATCTTCGCCCAGCAACTTTTTTCTGAAAACTACAGACGACGGAAGGACAAGATTATCAATCAGTAATTTCTTAGTATCAAGAATGAAAGACTCGTTGACTTTAATATACTTGTCATCAATTACTTTGTTGCTGACGTCAATGAGTATTGCGTTGGTGCATATAAAGTCGTACCTGTTCAGATATTCCATTTGTATTTCAAGTTTGTTCTCAATCCACATATCATCATCGTCGCAAAATGCTATAAATTCACCCGTGGATTTGCCTATGCCGAAGTTTCTCAACTTTGCAAGATTGTTTTGCTTTTCAAGATTAAAAATTCTGACACGCTTGTCCTGCAAAACATCCTTCAGGTCTACAGTCTGGTCCGTGGAGCCATCATTGACAATCAGTACTTCAAAATCCGGATATGTCTGTTTAAGAATCGAATCTATGCACTGAAGCAAAAGCTCATAGCGATTAAATGTAAGTATGATAATTGAAATCAAATTAAAAACTTAAATTGTGAATGTATTTTGAGACAGCACGGGTCATTGCTTCATCCTGGACCTTATTGCTGCTGTTACGGAATTCCGTACTTCCTTTAACTCTGCTACAGAGACATTTGAAAAAAACCATGCAGCAAGCAGAGGCACAAACAAAATATAACCGAGCACCGCACTTTGATACGAAGCAACTGCAGCAAGGAAGAGAATGCAAATGCTTACCAAAAAAAGTTTTATATTCACACCGGCTAACCTGAAACCAATTATTTTCTTTGAAACAAAAAAATTCACCATGAAATGCAAAATGTATGCTGCAAGATATGCCATCGAAACGGATACAATTCCGTAATTCATGTAATTGAGAAAGATTTCATATATGAATATGATGTTGAAGCTGTATAATAAATCAAGCAGAACGAATATTATGAGTTTTGATCTCGGTACAAGCCAGATGCCCAGCACCCATGAGAGAGCTTTGAAAAAATCTCCGAGGAACTGGAACTTGAAAAATGGCTCTGCGACCAAAAAGTCAGATGTGTACAGTGTTAAAATTATGAGCATTCTGAATACTATCAATATCATGATCAGCGGAACCATAATCAGCATGATAAATCGCATGGTGCTGTTGAGTTCAGCATTGAGTTCTGTAATGGTTTCAATCCCCGATATTTTCGGAAATGTATAACTTGATAATGTCGTAAAAATAAAGCCAAAATAAAAAAGAGAAATACTGAAGACGCTCTGAAAGATTCCATTTCCTTCCACGCCGAAATACTGTATAGTTATTCTCTTAAGGAAAATAATAACAATCTGGTTTAAGGCTCCGACAAATAATAATGCAAAGCCTATACGAAGAATCTGCCTTAGGATATCTTTGTTTATCTTAAACGTCTTAATGCTAAAAGAAATGACAGACAGTCCTTTGATCTTTATTGTTGAATAAAAAACAAAGATCACAAAATTGATCAGGAGACCATACACGGCTCCTTTCACGCCAAAAATTATTACAATGGGAACAATTAATAAAAAAGAAATGACGGAAGAAACTATGCTCGCTCTTATGTACAGAGATATGTCTGAAATACCCTTTATGAAAGCTTCAATGATCGAATAAAATAAAATGAAAGGAACAAAAACAGTCAGGATCCTGATGTAATGTCCGTAGGAACCTTCATCAAATAACATCTTTGACAAATCGTCTGCAAAAAAGAACAGAACTGCTGCAGAACATATCGTCGGGATGATTAACACCAGTATGCAGGTATGCATTATCTCGTTTAACTTGCTTCTGTCCTTTGATACAGACTGCGCAATCAACTTTGTAATGCCTGTGGGAAATCCTAATGGTACAACATAACTCAATAAACTGATCACAGAAGAAATCTGCGAAATGACTCCAAGCCCGCTAATGCCCAGATATATGGAGTAAACTTTGTTTTTCAAAATGCCAGTCGCAAAGTTAACTCCTGTCATTATAAAAATCCGGTAATTTGCTTTTAATAAATCTTTGATAACCTGTCTTTTTAAATTTAACCCGGACTAAATTTCACGAGAAAATTTCTCCAAAAAAAATTCCGGTCAGATACCTTAAAGTTATTCTTCAGAACTTGAAATGATATTTTGCAACTGAACAGTATAGTAAGCATATCCCAAACAAATAAGGAACACTGGCATGGCAAAATAACGGGGACTTGCAACGAAATCCTCAAGCATATTCTGAAGTATGAGCGATATAATAATAGTTATGCACAAGTTCAACTTTTGATCATTAGCAAATTTCTTGTTACGGATTTTAACTATAACAGCCTTTGTCAGAACCGCAATTATGAATACTGCCATTGTAATTGTAAATACCAGGCCAAACTGCATGGTAAGCAGAAGTATTAAGTTGTGAGGATTTGGTACGGGCTCATTGCCAAAAAAAAATTTTTCGTTCATGAATAGACTCATAGCATTATCCGGTCCGTATCCCCACAAAAGTGAAGTTGTGCTTTGAGTAATTATATTAACTGCTGCAAGCCACAACAAAAATCTTGAAGCAGAGCTGTCGCTTTTCGAGCCTGCAAAATCAAGTACTACCGTGAAAACTACGACCAGGACAAACAACGTAACAAAAACGAATAATGTCTTTGACTTATAAAATGTGTATATGAGTATACCCACACCTACTCCAATATATCCTGCTCTGCTGAATGTAAACAACAGAACATATAGAAACAGAAACATCAGCAGCGAAAACTTCAAAGTTGAAATGTTTTTCGAAAAGTATTTATACATTAAAACCGGAATACAAATTGTATAAAACATTGAAGCTGTGTTTGGATGTCCGAACAGCCCCGCAGTTGTATTGGCGAATTGGGGGAGGTAATGAACTCCAAGTATGTGAAACAACACCCCAAATACTGATAAGACAATAGCAAAGTACAGAATCAACGATGTAAAGAACTCAAATTTCCTTTCACTTAATCTTAAACTCTTTGATAAAATAAAAAAGAACAACCCGAAATTCATGATAAACGACAATATGCTAAGTATCGAATCAAGATTCATGTTAGCATCGAAATTAACATAAAATGCTGACCATAGGAAAACAAAAATTACAGCAACCAGCAAAGTGCTAAGAAGTATTGAACCCTTCACACTAATTGATGCTATCTGCTTAAATGAAAAATATACTGTAATGGTAGTTACAAAAAGGAATAACCTGACATAGACAGTACTTAAAAAATGTATCGGCGGGATTGTAATACTAAGTATAAATACACATAGAAGAAAAAACAGGATTAATTTTTCATGAAGTTGAATTTTGTCCGACATTACACATCTATGTTGTCTCTTTTAAATTCTCTCCATTTAATCAGTAATATGAAATAAAGAAATGTCAGGAAACCGCAGAGGAATGTTGCCCCTGCAACTATGTATGCTCTTTTGGGCTTGGCTTTTTTGTCGGGAACATTCGGAGGATCCAGAATCAACACTGTGGGAGTCTCTCTTTTTTCTTCGATTTTAGACTGCTCAAGAATAGGGATTATTGTGGATAAAATCTTATTCTGTATTTCAACATCCCTTTTCAATCTCAAAAAATTCATCACCACTTCCGGAGAGCCTTTGAGCCCAATCACCGACTCTTTGTCCGTAGGCGTCTTTTGAATACCCTGCATCTGTTCCTTCAGCGCACTAATCTTTGATTCCTGAACCTTTACTTCAGGCTCATCTGCAGAAAGAATCTTCTTCATCAAATCAAGTTTCACCTCTTCACTCTTAATTTCGGCTTCAAGTTCAATCTGAACCTTTACTGCGGCCTGTATTGCAATGTCGGGTGAGATACCATAATTGCTCTGATAATAAATCAAACTGTCCTCTGATTTTTTCAGATCTATCTTAACTGTATCATATCTTGACTGAAGAAAGTCCTTATTATTTTTTGCATTCAAAGCGCTCATCTCGGAATGAATCTTGTTCAACTGGTAAATCATGAAATCCGCCATTTCTTTTGCCTTCTCCGGATTCTTATTATAAATCCCGACTTCAAGGGTACCGGCTAATTTGTCCTGGCTTAGTTCCATTATTGAATTTCTGAAATACTTAACACAATCATACATATACTTGAAATTTTCCTCGTCCATTATATTGAACTTTATGATTGCCTCTTCAACTGCTCTTCTGCTGTTTAATATCTGAACATAAAGTGCAAGCTCTTTCGTTGCGCCTCCTCCTCCGGAAAAACTTGAAAGGTCGCTGAAGTCCAAACCTCCTCCCGACAAACCAAGAAGGTTCTGAAGTCCGGAACTCTGGGATGAAGTTCTGACAATTCCGGCAGAATAAAATATTGGTTCTATAACAAACAGTACAAGAACCAGAGAAACAACCAGCCCGATTAAAGCCGCATAAAGAATAGATTTTTTCTTCTCCAAAAAAATCCGAAGATAAAACCGGATGTCATTTCCCTTTTCCGTCTCTTCTGTCTGCAATGTCAGAAATTAAATGAATGCATAATTTATAAAAGTATCCCTACTTGTTCTGCTTCAGTAATATGTATGTTGTCAATACTCCTATTATTACTCCGGCTATCTGTGCGATTATTGTCATTGTTTGCGAGAATGGCTCTTTCGCTTCCTTTGGAACATATACATAGTCTCCGGATTCTACCTTTGTCTCATCGGGTTCATACCATCCTCTCGAATTGAATTTTATTATTCGCGCATTCGATTCGTCGGCAGCAAGAGTAAACCCGCCTGCTTTCTTTATATAATATTCATAATCTTCACCCTTCTTAAACGGAACATATCCTTCATTCTGCACCTGTCCGAAAACATATACTATATTTTTGTTGTCATTAATATAAATAATATCCTTCCCCTCAAGCACGACATTCTGGCTCTCATCATTTTTCTCAAACAACTTTTCAAAATCAACTACGACACGGTTACGCTTTGATTTTACATCCGTTGAAAAATTTTGAACGTCAGCCTGCGTAACCAATAAATCATTTGCCCTCGAATTGACAATTATCTCCGTCGTATCCTTGGCAGCATACTCGGCATCATACTCCCTGAACAATATGCATAGCGGAAGATATGCCTTGTCTTTAAATCCACCTGCCATATCTATCACGTCTTTCAACCTCGTATTCTTGAATGATATTGGATAATAGCCCGGACGGGCAACTTCACCAAGCACGAGCACAGACAAATTCTTCTGATAATTCAGCTTGTATTTTACAAACAATCTGTCAAATGTCTTTATCTTAAAATCCTTGTCATGCTCATACGAAAGATTAATCATTTCGTATTTGTCAGTGTTGTCATTTGAACGATACAATGTAATGCTATCGGGTTCTGCATTCACGTCAAATCCCCTCGCAAGTCCGATAGCAGTTTCAAGATCATCGCCTTCTACATGTTCATAAGAACCACCGAGCTGTACCGCTCCTCCAATCGTTATGAAATTATTTTCAAGCTGTATATAAGGTATCTTCAGCAGATCGCCTTCCCTGAAAAACGGATTGTGCTCATCGTTGTTAGTCATGAAATATTTGTAAATATCAACATGCCTTACTGTGCCATTCTTCCTGTATAACTCTATGTTCCTCAAAGATATCTGCGTATTGAAAAACTCCCTCTCATTCGTTTTCTCATAAAAAACTCTTGATGTATTCAGCGTATCAAAGACAAGCAGTTTAAGTATTTCGGAAACTCTTGTAACAGGCGAGACTTCAAACGAGCCTTGTGTGAGACCGGATACTTTGATCAAAAATGTTCTGGGTGTGTTAAGCGTAAAGCTGACTTCGCTTGAATAATATCTCTTCTTCACTGCGCTCACAACTTTTTCTTTTGCCTGCCTCAATGTCATTCCGTCAACATCAACTTCTCCCACTGTCGGAATCACAACGGATCCTTCGGGAGAAATCACAAGCGGTATCTGTTGATTGAGATAACCATACAAACCCAGCGTAAACAAATCGTTTGGTCCGACGATGTATTTGTCTGCATCAATTGCGCCTTCGATAGGCACAGACTTTGTTGTGAACGTGTTCTGATTATCAAGCTGGTCGAACAAGTCTGGAGCATCTGCATTGATCCCACCCTTGGTTTCCGCAGTTCCGGGCTTGCTCAAAATTTTGCTCATCGGATCATCACTCTGTTCTTTATCCTTGCTCTTGAATTGAGAATAAGAGACTGATGAGAAAAATATTATGAACAATATGAATGCCGCGGAAAACTTCATCATATATCCAGTTCTTTTATTGCTTTTGACAATACGCTTTCCGTCTCGTCAGTTCCGGTAGTTTCGCAATAAATTCTAAGTAGCGGCTCCGTTCCGGATGCTCTTACAATTATCCATCCGTTGTCGAAGAAAAATTTGTAACCGTCAAGATTGTCAATTGAAATTATTTTCATACCGCCAATCTCATCGCCGACTTTCTTTGTGCTGCATTTCTCGAGCGCCGCCTTTTTCTTTTCTTCTGTTGTATGCACATCGTTTCTCTTGTAATAATATTTTCCGAATTCTTTATCAAGCTCGTCTCTCATTTGAGAAATGCTCTTTCCTGTCTTTGCAATCATCTCCATATAAAGCATGCCATTATAGATCCCGTCTCTTTCCGGGAGATGTCCCTTTATGCCTATTCCACCACTTTCCTCCGCGCCAATTAAAACATCATCATGAATCATGATTTTTGAAATATGTTTGAATCCGATAGGAACAGTCACAAGCTCAATGCCATTCTTCTCGCAATACTTCTTTATAAGATCACTTGTCGAAAACCCTCTTACAACTTTTCCTCTCATCCCTTTAATCTCATACAGAAATTTCAGCAGCAATGCAAAAGTCTTTTGCGCATCGAGAAAATCTCCGTTCTCATCAATGATGGCAATCCTGTCTGCATCGCCGTCGGTAACTATTCCGATGTTGTATTTATCCTTTTTCATGTCACCCATGATTTCAGATAAATTCTTTTCAACGGGCTCCGGAGGATTTTTTCCGAATCCCGGATTTACTTCCCCGTGAAGTTGCCTTATTTCGATAAAATGATTAATCAGATTTTGTCCTGCGCCATACATCGCATCATAAATGACTTTCAACTTCGCTCCAATTATCAGATCGGTATCAATTTGTTTCTTCAGATATTCAAGAAAATATTTTCTGCCGTCAAAGTATTCAAGCAGACCGGCTGCCTCAAGTTCCACGACAGATCTCCCCTGCTTCACTTCTCCGATTTTCTTCAATTCATTTTCAACTCTAGTAATTTCATCAGGCTCCATTGACCCACCGAATTCATCCTTGAGTTTATAGCCGTTATAAATTGCCGGATTGTGAGAAGCTGTTATCATTACGCCGAGAGGACATTTCAGATCGCGCGAAAGCAGAGAGATGGTAGGGGTCGTAACAAATGAATTTGTGAGGATTACTTTGATGTTCTGGTCTGCAATTACCCTTGCGACAGTTTCTGCAAACTGTGCGGACATGAATCTTGTATCATATCCGATTACAATTCCATTGTTTATTTTAGGGTGGTCTTTGAAGGCTAATGCTGTCGCTAATGCAACTCTTCTTATGTTTTCATAGATATATGTATCGGCTATGACTCCTCTCCACCCATCGGTACCGAATTTTACAGGTTCAGGTTTGTTACTCATTCAATCAAGTTTAATTTAGAAAAAACGTAAAACTCTTTCCTAAGCAACTACTCCTTTTCTGTTTTGCTGAACCCAGTTTTTAACATAACTTATTGTTTCATAAGTGGGAGTGCCGGGAGTAAACAGTTCTCCGATGCCTTGCGACTTCAGGTCTTCAATGTCCTGTCCGGGAATAATCCCACCGCCAAACAACAAAACGTCGTTAAGTCCCTTTTCTTCCATCAGCTTTCTGACTTTTGGGAACACTGTCATGTGCGCGCCGCTTAGTATGCTGATGCCGATTGCATCTACATCTTCCTGTAATGCCGCCTCGACAATAGTCTCCGGAGTCTGCCGAAGTCCTGTATATATTACTTCAATACCGGCATCTCTGAATGCTGCCGCAACTACCTTGGCGCCTCTGTCGTGACCGTCAAGACCTACTTTGCCGATGAGAACTCTGATTTTCCTTTCGGTAACCTGTTTGTTTGGCATGATGAATTGTTAAATTAAAGTAATTAGGCAATTTCTTCAAGGGATTTTTGTTTCAGCCTTCAACGAATTTCAAAGAATCCTTTCTAATTTTTCGGACAGGCGGGGTTCTCTTTCAGAACTAAATGTAACTAAATGTATCATTTGAATTTAAGTTTATGATTACAAATGTTGGAGTGTTTAAAAAGTATTTATTTATTGGCAGTTATGCATTTAAGGAACTTGAGATGCTCTGCAATGGTTTTGCTTTTTAAATCGGATCTTCCTAATTTTACACATGCGGAAAAATCTTTCAAGAGTTTTTGCTTTAATCTTAATCGTAGTTCTGGTCAATTCTAATTTTAGTTTTGCCCATAAGATAATGGATTGTTCAATGACTCCGCAGAAAAATGAGTGCATTTGCATGGAAATCTGCAAGGATAACCCTGTTTTGATTGATGAGGAAGAATCTGCATGCTGTAAGATTACCACACATGAATTGAGTAACAGCACCACGTTCGAATCCTTCAAAATATTTCAGAAAGATCAATGCAATGCAGTCTCCACAATTCATTTCCAGACCGCCGGACAATCTCCGGTTACTTTGATAATGGCGGCATCCCTGAATACGGACACCGGTCCGCCATCTGACTTTCCGGTTTTATTTTCCTCACTTCGTATCTAATCGTTTTCATTTTTAATTTCTATTAAGGGCATAGCATGACTTTGCCTGCATTATTTTTTTACATTAACGGATTTAAAAATGAAAGCTGCAATAATTTTAATTCTACTTTTTCACGGAATTCTCTTTGGTCAGGACTATCCGGGCGTCGGGAATTCAACTGACTCTTTAAGACCCGGACTAAAGGAGCTGATAAGATCTGCTGTCAACTCAAACCTTGGACTTGCGCCGATTGATTACGAAAGTAAAATACTTTCGGCAAGGATAAATCAGGTTTCCAAACAACCATCACCAATGCTGCAATTCATGGTTGACTACCTTCCCGTAAATTTCGAAAATGCAGGAGAATATTCTCTGATATATTCGCAGCCGTTAAAACTCTTCGGAAAACTTGGCGCAGATGAGAAACTTGCACAGCAGAAAACCAATTCTTCGCTGATCGAAAGAAAAAGACTGGAAACAGATCTCATAAAGTCTGTCAAGGAAAATTATTTCATGTTGTCTCTCAACCAAAGGCTTCTCGGATATAATGATGAGTATCAGCAAATACTCGGAAGCATTACCCGCGCAGTTGAAATAAATTATTCAGTAGGAAAAGGAGAGCAGTATCAGATAATAAAGAGCAACAGCGAATTGGACAAACTTCAACTTGAGGAAATCGAATTGAAAAACAACAGACTGGTTTATCTGGAAAATCTCCGCACGCTGTCTAATCTTAATCTTCCCGATGATTACGATCCTGCAGGCATTGGAACTTTCATAAACATCGAAATCCCGGATCTGAATTCATCTTTGTCTGATACAATGTCGGAGAATAATCCGGATATTAAAATGCTTGAGCAGCTTCAGACAGAGAATGATCTGGAGAGAAGTGTTACGGCGCGTGAGAAAAGTCCCGACATCACTCTTGAAAGCGGTTATAGATATATGACCCCGACAAAGGAAAGCATGCTTCTCTTTTCTCTGTCATTTGATTTGCCGTTCATGCCGTGGAATGATAAGAGAATTGAATCTGCCATTGATGAGAAAGTTCTGGCAGGAAAGAAGATAAATTCTGAACTGCTTGCATTGAAACAGAATCTGAAGAGTGAATTAAAAAATAACCTGACAAAAATAAATTCATCAAGAGAGAAGCTGAAGTATCTTACTTCGGTTCTTATTCCACGGGCAGAACTTTCTTTCAAATCAATTCTGCTTAGCTATGAAAAGGCATCTGCTGAATATATTGATCTTCTTGATTCATACAGATCATTAAGAGAAAACAAAAGAGCCTTGATAGAAGAAGAGGCAAATTATCTGGTGCTTGTAAGCAACATCGAAAAGATTATCGGAAAACAAATCTTAATCATAAACTGATCATGAAAAAGATAATATTTTTAATATTGATCATTGCCGCAATAGGTGCCGGATCATACTTTTTGTATGAATTTTTCATTTCAAAAAAGAATGAACCGGAAGTTGCAAAGAAAGAAATATATACTTGCCCGATGCATCCTCAAATTCAGCAGGATCATCCGGGGGTCTGTCCGATTTGCAATATGGAACTCATTCTCAAAGATGTCCCTGCAGCTAATCTCGAAGAAGGTGTTCATCCAAGGACCGAATCAGGTGAAATAATCCTTTCTCCAGCGCAGCAGGTACTTGCCAATGTTCAGACGCAGAAAGCCATGATGGAGGAAGTTTCCGGCGAGCGCATATTCAACGGTTATGTAAAACTTGATGAAAAAAAATTGAGACACATAGCAACTCCGGTCGCAGGGAAAGTTGTGAACATGTCTGTAAATTTTGAAGGTCAGTCTGTCAGTATAGGGCAGTTAATATTTCAGATTTATTCTCCTGAAATTCTCGCAGCCCAAAAAGAGTATCTTCTTGCTCTGGAAAATTATGACAAATCCGGAAACAGCGAGTATTCTCTTGTCCGTGAGCAGGCGCATAGTCTTGTAAATTCTGCTCGCGAGCTCCTTAAGAGATGGGAATTGACTCCGGAACAGATCGAAGAGCTCGGACAAACACGTGAAGCGAGCGACTTCATCAACGTCTATTCAAAATATAGCGGAGTTGTAACAAAGAAAATTGCAACCGAAGGTCATTGGGCAAACGCGGGAGAAGACATCTATGATATTGCAGACATGTCAACTGTATGGGTGATTGCTTCAGTACCGCAGTCAGAAATTAATTTTGTCAGAATAGGTCAGTCTGCAGACATTACTTCCGTTTCTTATCCGGGTGAAGAATTTTTTGCAAGAGTAAATTTCATAAATCCTCTTCTAAACTCCGAAACAAGATCAATGGAAGTACGCCTCGATGTTACTAACAGAAGTTACAAACTGAAGCCCGAAATGTTTGTAAGCGTTGCAATGAAGAATTCGAGTCAAACTCGTAATCTTGTCGTTCCAAGAAATGCGGTATTGAGGACGGGAAAAATGGATGTAGTATATGTCAAGAAAGAAGGGAATATATTTGCTCCGAAGATGGTGACAATCGGAGGTGAAAACAATGGGAATTACATCATTACTTCAGGATTGGAGGAAGGCGAAGAAGTCGTTACCAGCGCCGGCTTCCTTATTGACAGCGAAAGCCAGATCCGTTTCTCCGGAAATACTATGCAGAATATGGAAGATATGAAAATGGATAAGAGTGAGGAGCCTGTCTTCAATGATGAACATGACATTTTAAAAGACATGAAAGAAAAAAATCTTGATCAGGAACATAAACACTAACAGAATATTTTTTAAAAAATAAAATCACAGGAGAAAAAAATGTTAAACAGGAAAAAAATCAGTCAGCTCATGATTTCAGTATTTGCAGTAATGTTAATTGCGGTATTTGCCGGCTGCGGAAAGAATCAACAACAGGAAGGAACCTCAAAGGCGGATGACAAGACTAAAACCGAACAAGTGTCCAAGAATAATTCTGATGCTAACTCAAATAGTCATTCGAATCATCAGTCAGGTTCATCAGACAAAATGAACATGAAGCACGCAAGCATTCAGGTGAAATCAATGCAATGCGATGAATGCAAAGATAAAATTGAAGATGCAGTAAGAAAAGTGGATGGAGTTTCGGAAGTCTCTGTTGACAAGAAAGAAAAAGTTGCTCATGTGGATTTTGATAATACCAAAACTGATTTGGGAAAGATTGAAAGCTCGATTGTCAGCGCGGGTTATGATGCAAACGACAAGAAGGCTGATCCCGATGCTTACAAACATCTTGACGACTGCTGCAAACTTCCAAAAGACAGAAAGAAAAAGTAACAATGAGTTACAATGAGTTTCCAATTAAATAAATTGAAGATATATGGACCACCATAATCATAATACTCATAACAGTCATAATAATCATAGTAATCATAGTTCGGGACATTCGCACGGCGGTCATGAAAATATGATTGAAGACTTCAGAAAGAGATTCATTGTTTCTTTAATCATAACCATACCGATTGTTCTGTTGACGCCAATGATTCAGCACTGGCTTGGATTAAAGGATGCCTTGAGTTTTAAGTATGACTCTTATGTGCTGTTCATACTTTCTTCATTTGTTTACTTCTACGGCGGATGGCCCTTTCTCAAAGGTTTCTATGAAGAAGTTTCTTCATTCAAGCCGGGAATGATGACACTGATTGCAATTGCGATCAGTGTTGCATATATATACAGCAGCATTGTGGTGTTCGGTCTAAGTGGTGATATTTTTTTCTGGGAGCTTGCCACGCTGATTGACATTATGCTGCTTGGTCATCTGATAGAAATGAAGTCTGTCATGGGGGCTTCAAAGGCGCTTGAAGAACTTGCAAGACTCATGCCTTCTGATGCGCACAAAAAAATTTCCGGAGAAAATTTTGAAGATGTACCGGTATCTCAATTGAAGATTGGTGATGAAGTTCTTGTCAAACCCGGAGAAAAATTTCCTGCAGACGGAATAATTACAAAGGGAGAAACGTCGGTTGACGAGTCAATGCTTACCGGAGAATCGAAACCTGTTTCAAAGTCAACCGACTCTATTGTCATTGGCGGATCGGTCAACGGTGAGGGCGCTGTTATTGTAAGTGTAAAGAAGACAGGTTCGGAATCTTTTCTTGCACAGGTAATTGCTCTTGTTAAGGAAGCGCAGGAGAGCAAATCCAGAACACAGACGCTCGCTAACAAAGCTGCCCTATGGCTTACGATAATCGCGCTTGTAAGCGGAGGGATAACATTCTTTGTATGGATAGCATTGACAAGTCAGAGTCTCGAATTTGCACTTGAAAGAACAGTAACCGTGATGGTGATTACATGCCCTCATGCTCTTGGTCTCGCAATTCCTTTGGTTGTAGCAGTGTCAACTGCGATCGGCGCAGCGAACGGACTCCTCATTCGTGACAGAAATGCATTTGAAAAGGCAAGACTAATCAACGCTGTTGTCTTTGACAAGACAGGAACTCTGACCGAAGGTAAGTTTGGTATCGCCGGCATCATTCTACTTGACAACACAATTTCACGCGACGAACTAATTAAATTTGCGTCTTCGATTGAAGCCTATTCTGAACATCCAATTGCAAAAGGAATTGCAGCAGCTTCGGAAGAAAAATTCTCCGTTACCAATTTCAAAGCGATTCCGGGTAAAGGCGCCGAAGGAATGATAGGAGATAAGAACATTAAGATTGTAAGTCCGGGATATCTGAAGGATAACGAAATTAAAATTGAAAATAGTGATATCGAAAGATTTTTTGAAAAGGGATTGACAGTTGTGTATATACTCATTGATAACAAAGCAGTGGGCTCAATTGCATTGGCTGATGTGATCCGGAAAGAATCGAAGGAAGCGGTAAGCCTGCTCAAAGAAATGAACATTAAAACTATTATGCTTACCGGAGACAATAATAAGGTGGCTCAATACGTGGCAGAGGAAACCGGAATTGATGAATATTTCGCAGAGGTTCTTCCGGAGGACAAATCGAAAAAGATAAAAGAAGTACAGCAAAGAGGAATGATAGTTGCAATGACGGGAGACGGAGTGAATGATGCGCCGGCGCTTGCGCAGTCAGATGTGGGTATAGCTATTGGTGCTGGAACCGATGTTGCAATTGAAACTGCTGATATCATTCTGATACAAAGCAACCCAATGGATGTAGTATCTGTCATCAGACTTTCAAGATCTACTTACGCAAAGATGGTTCAGAATCTTGCATGGGCAACGGGATATAATGTGTTTGCGATTCCTCTCGCAGCAGGAGTCCTGTCTTCATTCGGAATCCTGCTAAGCCCCGCACTCGGAGCCGTTCTAATGTCGTTGAGCACAGTGATAGTCGCAATCAACGCAAGGATGCTTAAGATATAAAGTTCGTTTTACGATTTGCTTCCTCTGTCAATTCGACAGCATTATGTAGGCAAATAAATTATTCTACCAACGATGATTGAAAAAATAATTGACTTCTCGGTAAAGAACAGATTTATAATTCTCGTTATTTACCTCGGGATAATCGGTTACGGAATCTATTCAATGGTTAATACACCTGTTGATGCAATCCCGGATCTTTCGGAGAATCAGGTTATTATCTGGACAGAGTGGATGGGCAGAAGCCCGCAGATTATTGAAGATCAGATTACTTATCCCCTTACTACATCACTTCAGGGAATGCCTGATGTCAAAGCAGTAAGGAGTCAGTCCATGTTCGGGATGAGTTTTATCTATGTAATATTTGAAGATAATGTTGACATATACTATGCAAGAAGCAGAGTGCTTGAAAAACTTTCACAGATTCAGTCGTTATTGCCTGAAGGTGTTCGTTCTGTCATGGGACCTGATGGCACAGGAGTCGGTCATGTTTTCTGGTACGTACTCAAGAGCAACAAGTATGATCTAGGCGAACTTCGGGCGCTTCAGGATTATTATTTCAAACTGGGACTGCAGTCTGTTCCGGGTGTTGCAGAAGTAGCATCTGTCGGCGGATTTGTTAAACAATATCAGATTGACGTTGACCCTGAAAAAATATCTGCCTATGGAATCAGCATCAGCGATATTGTATCGGCCGTAGAAAGGAGCAACAACAATGTTGGCGGGAACAATATTGAATCGTCTGATATCGAATACTTCGTCAGGGGAAAGGCTTACATAAATGATGCAAGCGATCTTGAGAAGATAACGCTTATGACGGGAAAGGAAGGTATACCCGTAAAGATTCGAGACATAGCAACGGTTCAGATTGGGGGCGATACGAGAAGAGGACTCCTCGATCTTAACGGGGAAGGCGAAGTCGTCGGAGGAATAATCGTAATGCGATACGGAGAGAATGCGCAGATACTTATAGACAAAGTAAAAGAGAAACTGCAGGAACTTGAAAAGGGACTTCCTCCCGGAATTGAAGTCGAGATTGCTTATGACAGAACAGACCTTATATCCAAAGCGATTGCTACATTGCGGGACGCAATCATTGAAGAAGCAATAATTGTAAGTCTGATCGTCCTTGTCTTCTTATTTCATTTCAGAAGCGCGGTCAGAATACTTATTGAAATACCGGTCGCTCTGCTTATCTCGTTTATATTGATGAGGCAATTCGGGGTAACTTCAAATATCATGAGTCTGGGCGGGCTGATTATTTCAATTGGGATTTTGGTGGACGCATCAATAATAATGGTAGAGAATGCTTACAGAAATCTCGCAATTGCACAAGAGAAGGGTGAGAAAATTGACTATCTCGAAATTTCTGCAAAGTCAGCCAAGCAGGTGGGTAGAGCAATATTTTTTTCCGAAGCCATAATCATTGTTTCGTTTCTTCCAGTGTTCATGCTTGAAGGTCAGGAAGGAAAACTTTTTCATCCGCTTGCATTCACAAAAACATTTGCTATTGCAGGATCGGCGTTCATTACAATTACACTCGTGCCGATGCTAATGACATTGTTCATGAGAGGAAAATTTTATAAAGAGGAAAAAAATCCCGTCACAAAATTTTTCAATAGGATATATGACCCCATACTAAGACTGGCTTTGAGATACAGGAAGACAACACTTGCAATTAATGTCATTGCGCTGCTTGTAACAATCCCGCTCATCACTAACTCCGGAAGCGAATTCATGCCGCCGCTTGATGAAGGCAGCATATTATTCATGCCGACGATGCTTCCGAACGTTTCAATAACAGAAGCAAAGCGCGTAGTGCAAGTGCAGGATGGAATTATTAAAAGTGTCCCGGAAGTGTTGAGCGTTCTTGGGAAAGTTGGACGCGCCGAAACTCCAACCGATCCCGCGCCAGTCAGCATGATAGAAACTATAATAATTCTCAAAGACAGATCAGAATGGAGAAAAGGAATGACCAAGGCTGATATAGTTTCCGAACTTAACTCGAAGCTGCAGATTCCCGGCGTGAGCAATGGATGGACGCAGCCGATAATTAACAGAATAAATATGCTTTCTACCGGGATAAGAACCGATCTCGGAATAAAAATTTTCGGAGACAATCTTGATACGCTTCAGAAACTTGCAATCAATGCGGAGAATATTGTCAGAAAGATAAAAGGAGCAGTGGATGTTTATGCAGAACGGACAGAAGGGGGATCGTACATTGATATAGACATAAGAAGAGATGTGATTTCAAGATACGGACTCAACACGGGTGATGTTCAGGACGTTATCGAAACCGCGATCGGCGGAGAAAACATCTCAAAGACTGTCGAAGGGAGAAGAAGATTTCCTGTTCGCGTGAGATACATGAAAGATTTCAGGACGGACATCGAAGCTTTGAAGAAAATAAAAATAATCATCCCCGGAAATACCGCAATGCAGATTCCGCTTGGAGAACTGGCAGATATCAAAATAGAATCCGGTCCGCCAATGATTTCGTCGGAGAATGCTTTGTTGAGATCTGTTGTTTTTGTAAATGTCAGGGGACGCGACATGGGTAGTTTTGTCAATGAAGCCAAGGAAGTTCTAGATAAGGATTTTTCATCATCTCTCCCCAAAGGTTACTTCTACACCTGGAGCGGTCAGTGGGAAAATCAGATAAGGGCAAAGAAAAGGCTGGAGATAATCATACCCGTTGTGTTTCTCATAATCTTTACAATGCTGTATTTTACTTTCAAAAGTTTGCTCGAAGCTAGTCTGGTAATGCTTTCAGTTCCGTTCGCATTAATCGGAGGCGTTTATCTGATGGCAATACTCGGAATGAATTTTTCCGTTGCAATATGGGTGGGATTCATTGCACTCTATGGCATTGCCGTGGAAACGGGAGTTGTCATGGTAATTTATTTGCATGAATCACTTGACAAGAAATTGATTGCAAAGGGAGATAACTTATCAGCGCAGGATCTTGAAGATGCAACAGAAGAAGGAGCAATATTGAGGTTGAGACCAAAACTAATGACAGTTGCAGTTGCAATCGTTGCGCTTTTGCCCGTAATGTGGTCAACAGGAACCGGAGCAGATCTTGCAAAGCCGTTAGCTGTTCCACTCATCGGTGGGATCCTTACTTCAGCTGTACACGTGTTATTTGTAACACCGGTAATTTTTATAATGCTGAAAGAGTATCAGAGAAAGAGAGGAAAACTGAAGCAATCAGATATGTCGAAATTTTTGGTGCATTGAAGTTTCAATTTTTTTATCTATCACCGCATCAACTAATCTCTTCCAGTTCTTTGTGTGAATGTTTCTGATAAAAGTAAACTGCGACAACTCCAATTAATACTGCGAACCAAAGTGTTGCTACTCTTATTATGAATGTTGACGCGACCGAAATGTCCCTTGAAATATTGAGAAGCTGCATCAGGCCCGTGAGAGATGCTTCCGTAACACCAAGTCCGCCCGGGAGCATTGCGATCGAACCAATTATTGTTGAGAATCCATAGATGAAAACCGCGCTTAGCAGATTTACATCAATGTGGGTTGAAGATGAATATACTTTCAGGATGACATACAGTCCGAGACATTCGAAGAACCATGCAAACGCGCTTACAGTTGTTGCAATCAGCAGAGGTTTTATTTTTACAAGTGTATAAATGCTTTCATAAGCTACATGAAACTTCTCCGCAACTTTGTGAAATACTTTTACCTTTTCGAGGTTTGAAATTATTCCGAGTGAAATTTTTCTTGAACTGATGAGAGCGACGCCTGCAATAAAAAATATTCCCACTCCTATTACGATACCCTTTCCATAATTAAAAACGAATGCTCCTGCAAGGCAAAGCAACACGACTGAAATAAAATCGGTAAGCCTCTCTGCAATTATTATCGGCGCCGATTTCGCAACCGGAGTTCCGTTCTCTTCGCGGACAAGATATGATTTGAGCAGCTCGCCCATCTTTCCCGGTGTTACGCTCATCACAAATGTTGACATGAATATCAGAAAACTTGTTTTGGTTGTTAACTCAATATTCAGCAACTTCCTGTAATATTCCCATTTGAAAAATCTTGTGATGTAATTTGCAAAGGAAAGAGCAAGCACCAAAGGAAAGTAATACCAGTTGAATTCTCCAAAGGTTCTGATGAGCTTGTCAAAGTCAGCGTATATGCTAAATGCCAGGAATACGACCGCTCCGAACGCAACGGAGATTAATATTTTTTTCTTGTACTTCTTAAACAAAATTTATCTAATTGCAAAAAAAAGCATTTCAAACAATTTTGCCAGCGGGAGTCCGACAACATTGTAATAATCTCCGTTTATCTTTTTTATGAACAAGCATCCGAAGTCATCCTGAATCCCGTAAGCTCCTGCCTTGTCCAGCGGCTTATACTTCTTCACGTAAAAATCAATTTCTTCATCGCTTAAATTTCTGAAATAGACTGCTGTCTTTTCAAAATCAAAAATTTCCTTTCCATTTCTTCCGTTTATGATGCAGATTCCGGTATAGACAATGTGTCTTTTTCCGCTCAACCGTTTCAGGAATTTTTTTGCTTCGGCAATATCTCGCGGCTTATTCAGAACCTTATTATCCAAAAGAACAATTGTATCCGCTCCGATGATAATTCTGCTTTCATATCTCTCGGCAACCTTTTTCGATTTGAGTATTGAATTGTGTTTCACCGATTTGACAGGATGGTGATCTTCCTGCTCGAGTTCTGTAATTCCGCTGTCAACAGATGTAAATTTCAATCCGATCTGCTTAAGTAATTGTATTCTTCGCGGAGACTTTGAGGCGAGAATATATTCTTCGTTAAGGATTCTTTTCAGACTGGACAAGTCGTGCGTGTATTAAACAAAGAGTTAGAATTAATTATGACCCGGGAACAATAAATCAATCGAACCTGTGAATCATGATACAGAGGAACTAAGCAAATATTGTGATTTACATGCTCATTATCTTTTCCGTCACATCATTCTTATTAATGATCATCCTTTCACCTGTTGAACGGATTTTAAGCTCGACGTTTCCATCCTTATAATTTTTTTCTCCGACTATTAACTGCACAGGAATGCCGATAAGATCCGCGTCATTAAATTTCACTCCCGGTCTTACGTCAGCTCTGTCATCAAAAAGAACTTCAATCCTTTTTTCACGAAGTTCTTTATAATATTGTTCACAAAGATTTTTTATGTCAACATTATTCTGATTAAGTGAAATGAGCAGAACTTTGAACGGAGCGATCTCCCCCTTCCATATTATTCCTTTTTCATCGTGATTCTGTTCGATGAATGAGGCCGCCGTTCTTTCAACGCCAATGCCGTAGCTTCCCATGACAATCGGATTTTCTTTTCCGTCAGCATCAAGAAACTTCGCGTCAAGCGCTTCCGAGTATTTTGTCCCGAGCTTGAATATGTGCCCGACTTCAATTGCCTTTGTAATCTTGATTGTACTCTTCCCGTCAGCAGTATTTTCACCTTCTTTCACAACACGTAAATCTTTATACTCAATTCCGGGAACGTCTCTCTTCAAATCAATATTTTCATAATGGTAATCGTTCTTATTCGCGCCGCTGATTAGTTCATCTGCATCTTCGAGAAGCAGGTCGGCAATGATCTTAATTTTCTTGTTTTTGAAATTGACAGGACCGATTGAACCGGCATCAGCTCCTGTAATCTCAACAAGTTCTTCATTATGCGCAGGCCGAATATTAATCCCGAAATAATTCTGAAGCTTGGATTCATTCACTTCATCGTCTCCGCAGACAAGCAGCATTATGTATTCATCACTTTCTTTACCCGGATTAACATATACTCGAGACTTTGCAAGACGGGACTTGTCTTTTACCTTAATGAATTTCGCAAGTTCGTCAATGGTTTTTATCTCCGGCGTATGAAATTCTTTAAAAGGCAGATTAGAATTTTTTCTTTGAACATTTTCTTTGAATGAAACAGCAACTTCCAGATTCGATGCATACTTTCCGTCTTCGCTGATAACTATACTATCTTCGCCTGCTGCCGCAGGTACCATAAATTCTTCAGATGCACTGCCTCCCATTGCTCCGCTGTGAGCAGACACAACGACAAACTCAAGTCCGCATCTTCTGAAAATATTTCTGTAAGCACTGTCCATGTTTTCATAAGCCTTGTCCAATCCTTCCCAAGTGGCATCGAGAGAATATGCATCCTTCATTGTGAATTGTCTTCCGCGAAGCACGCCGGCACGAGGGCGCTCCTCATTTCTGAATTTCGACTGTATCTGGTACCAGACTTGCGGAAAATCTTTATATGAAATTAAATTTGGTTTCGCAATTGAAGTAAAAACTTCTTCATGCGTCGGACAGAGTACAAGTTCACGATTCTCAATGCGAAACATAAGGTCGCCATAGTCTTCGAGACGACCTGTTTCAGCCCAGAGTTCATTTGGTGAAATTGCAGGAAGATAAAATTCATTTCCGCCTATTGCATTCATCTCTTCCCGGATAATATTTTCAACTTTGCGAAATACAATCAGTCCGAAAGGCAAGGATGAATAAACTCCCGATGTCAATTGCCTTATCATCCCTGCGCGCAGCATCAGCTTATGCGATGCAACAACAGCGTCTACTGGATCATCTTTCAATGTCGGGAGAAAAAATTGTGTGAGTCTCATAAGAAGTGCTACAAATATAGAAAAGTGAGGTTTGTATTACAATTCTATACAACGGGAATTGTAAATGAAAATTCGTGAATCCTGATTTTAATGATCGCTTCTTTAATTGTATTTAATTGTCATGTCTTTTGATTGACATCTGACATTTTTCCATGAATTTACTATTTTGCAATTATTAAACTGATTCCTTATGAAGAAAAGAATACTCATTCTCTGTACGGGAAATTCCTGCAGAAGCCAGATGGCAGAAGGCATATTAAAATCATTTGCAGGGGATATTGAAGTATATTCAGCGGGAACGAAACCTGAAAAAGAGGTTAATCCCAATTCAATAAAAGTGATGGAAGAAATCGGAATTGACATATCGGCAAATTTGACGAAAAGCGTGGAAATGTTTCTGGGGGAATCTTTTGATTTTGTCGTTACTGTTTGCGACAAAGCGCGGGATATTTGTCCTTCATTTACGGGAAAAGTTAATCAAAGGCTTCACCTTGGATTCGTTGACCCCGCAGATTGCAAGGGAACACCGGAGCAGGTCCTTGAAGAATACCGCGAAGTTCGCGATGAAATCCTAAGCACATTCAGACTTCTTTACAAATCCAAATTAGCGGGTAAGCTTGCTCGCTAAGAAAGTTGAACCGCATTCTTAAAATACTCATAAGTGATCTTCAGCCCTTGCTGTCTTGAGACCTTTGGTTCCCAGCCGAGAATTTTCTTTGCACGTGAAATGTCAGGCTGTCTTTGCTTCGGATCATCTTTCGGAAGCGGCTTATAAATTATTTTCTGATTTGTCCCTGTTAACTTAATTATTTCTTCCGCAAACTCTTTTATGGTGATCTCATCGGGGTTCCCGATGTTTACGGGATCAACATAATCACTCAAGAGCAGTCTGTAAATCCCTTCAATCAAATCATCAACATAACAAAATGATCTTGTCTGACTTCCGTCACCGAAAACCGTTATGTCTTCACCTCTGATTGCTTGTGAAAAAAATGCCGGTAATGCTCTGCCATCATTGAGCCTCATTCGCGGACCATAGGTGTTGAATATTCTTACAATCCTGGTATCGAGCCCGTGATATGTATGATAAGCCATTGTGATTGCTTCCATAAATCTTTTTGCTTCATCATAGACTCCGCGGGGACCAATTGGATTTACATTTCCCCAATACTCTTCATTCTGCGGATGAACGTTCGGATCGCCGTAAATCTCGGAAGTCGAAGCAATGAGAAATACGGATTTCTTTTCCTTTGCAAGTCCAAGAAGATTGTGCGTTCCAAGCGAACCTACTTTTAAGGTCTGAATAGGAATACGCAGATAATCAATCGGACTGGCAGGCGATGCGAAGTGCAATATGTAATCAAGTTTTCCCGGAACGTGCACAAATTTTGTCACGTCGTGAAAATAAAACTCAAAGTTTTTCAAAGGGAAAAGATGCTCGATGTTTTTCATCGAACCGGTTATCAGATTATCCATTCCTATTACGTGATAATCCTCTTTAATAAATCTGTCACAAAGATGCGAGCCGAGAAATCCGGCAGCGCCCGTGATGAGTATTCGTTTTTGCATATTTACTGTTAATGTGTCCGAAAAAATTTTTCACCTTCAAATTAACCAAATGCGGAAAAACATTTCAGATATAAATTATTCTAACTTTAATATTCATTCTGCTTTGAATAAATTTATTCAATGAAAAAATTCAACCCTGCAAAATCCGATCCTGCAAAAGTCAAATTGCTCGAGGTATTCGATAATACTTTTCCGGATAGAAATTATCTCATTGTTCACACGGCAAATGAATTCACTTCTGTCTGTCCTAAGACCGGTCAGCCTGATTTCGGTGTCATTACAATTTCTTACATTGCAAAGAAGAAATGTGTCGAGCTTAAGTCGCTGAAATATTATCTGCAGAGCTTTCGCAATGAGGGAATATTTTATGAGAATGTAACAAACAGAATACTTGAAGACCTTGTTAATGCCCTGCGTCCGAAATGGATGGAGGTGAAGGGAGAATTTTCAGTTCGCGGAGGGATTAGCTCTACTGTCATTGCTTCGTTTGGGGATGTATAATCGGGAATCGGGAATCGGCAATCGGCAATCGGGAATCGTGAGTCGTGAATCTGCAGTCGGCAGTCGGGAATCGGCAATGTGATTAGCCGAAGTCTCTTTCAATTTCGAAAAATTTATTTGCAAGCAAATCTTTTTCCGACACAATTGGAGTTTCAACTTTCCAGTCAATATTCAGGTCAATGTCGTTATACAGTATTGCTCTTTCATCCTTCTTACTGTAGAATGCCGTACACTTGTATGAGAAAATTGCTTCATCGCTTAAGACCGAAAATCCGTGAGCAAACCCCGGAGGGATCCATATCTGTTTATGATTTTCACCCGTTAATTCTGCTGCAATATACTTTCCAAATGTCTTTGATCCGAATCGTATATCCACCGCAACATCAAGCACAGCGCCGCTGATTACCTGGCAAAGCTTCCCTTGCGCATTGTCGCCAATCTGATAATGCAAACCTCTGATTGTTCCCTTTGCAGATTTGGAAATATTATCCTGCAGAAAATCAAACCTTAATCCTGCTTCATCATACTTTTTCTTATTGTAAGATTCAAAAAAGAATCCCCGCGTATCTTCAAAGAAATCCGGTTCAATAATCAGCACGCCTTTTAATTCAGTCTCGGTTACTTTCATCAACTTTCCTTAAGTATCTTTTCCAAATAATTCCTATAAAGTGATTTTGGAATTTTCGCAACCACTTCTTCAAATTTCTGTCTGTTTATAAATCCCTTTGCGTACGCTATCTCTTCAATACACGCCACTTTCAATCCCTGCCTGTCCTCAATTACTCCGAAAAAGTTTGAGGCTTGCAGCAAAGACTCCGGAGTACCTGTATCAAGCCATGCAACTCCCCTTCCAATTTTCTCTACATTCAATTTTCCTTTCTTAAGATATTCATTGTTAACATCTGTTATCTCAAGCTCACCGCGTGCAGATGGTTTAATATTCTTTGCAATCTTTACAACTTCATTGTCATAAACATAAAGCCCGGGCACCGCGTAATTTGACTTCGGGCTCTTCGGCTTTTCTTCAATTGAAATAACTCTGCCTTTCTCGTCAAACTCGACTATGCCGTATCGTTCCGGATCATTAACCCTGTAACCGAATATTGTTGCTCCGCTATTTTTCTGAATCGCATTGTATATGAAATCTATGTTGCCATAAAAAATATTGTCTCCGAGAATCAAAGTAGCCCCGTCATTGCCGATGAATTTTTCTCCGATGATAAACGACTCCGCTATTCCGTTCGGCGCACTTTGAACTTCATATTCTATCTTGATTCCGTAATCGGATCCATCATCGAATAATTTCTGATAAAGCGGGATCGTCTCTTCATTTGATATGATGAGAATTTCTCTGATGCTCGAAAGCATTAGTATGGACAAAGGATAATATATGAGCGGTTTGTCATAAATGAGAGTAAGTTGCTTGCTGTAAATTTTCGAAACAGGGTAAAGACGCGACCCTGCTCCTCCTGCTAAGATGATACCTTTCAAAGTAAAAGATTGGTTATTGGAAAGTTACGTGCAATTTACTCAAGCATTTTGCCAATTTAAAGTTTGAAATTTCTTCAAACACATAGAACACATAGAACACATAGAACACATAGAAACACATTGAAACACATTGAAACACATTGAAACACATTGAAACACATTGAAACACATTGAAACACATTGAACACATTGAACACATTGAACACATTGAACACATTGAACACATTGAACACATTGAGACACATTGAACACATTGAACACATTGAACACATAGAACACATAGACACATAGACACATAGACACATATTGATTTATCCAATCTGAAGTTTTAGTTGTAATTTAAAGAAAACAAAAAAAACTATGTTCCATTGTTTCTATATTCCTATGTTCCCTATGTGCCTATGTGGTTATAGAGCACATATTGATTTATCCAATCAGTTGTTTTAGCAGGACATGAATGGATTCTGTGCCCTTTGCAACTTAATGACATTTTTTCTCAACTTTTAAAATTTTATTTTTAAAATCAAAACAAGAAATCAAAATGAAAACATCTTTTGTTGCTGGTTTTATTTTGCTTCTGATGAGTCACTTCACATTTGCGAAGGACATTGCTCCCGTTAATAAATTGTTTGGCAAGAATGAGATTAAAGCATTGGCAGAGACTTATGTTAATAATTCATTTCATATTAAGAATCCGGCGATAGTAGACGTTGACGGGGACGGAGACTTCGATTTGCTCAACTTTACCAAAAAAGGAAAGGTAGAATATTACAAGAACACAGGGACTCTCGAAAGTCCGGTCTTCATTCTCGAGAATAAGAATTATGACAGTTATGAAGTGAGTTCATTTCTTCCTTCTGGTCTCCCCGTTCCTGTTTTCTTCGCAGACAATGACGGAGAC
Source organism: Ignavibacteria bacterium (assembly GCA_039810605.1). Taxonomy (GTDB): domain Bacteria; phylum Bacteroidota; class Ignavibacteria; order Tepidaquicellales; family Tepidaquicellaceae; genus JAGPCH01. The sequence goes on from JBDHXH010000017.1 coordinate 30,873, forward strand.
AATGACAAGGATGTTTTCGGAATTGTAAAAGAAGATTCAAAATATGATGTCATGTTCATTGAGAATACTATGGATCTTGATCATTATACTTTGATAACTATCATTCTCGTTCTGGTAATTGTATTGCTTGTAGTTCTGATTTTAAAATAGATTAAATTGATTTATGCGATGGTAATTCAGGGGTAGAATGCAAGCTTCCCAAGCTTGACGTCGCGGGTTCGAATCCCGTCCATCGCTCTTTATCCCTCCATATTTGAAATAAAATTTTAATAATGAATTCTCACGACAGAATTAACTTCATCATAGATTTTGACAGTACATTCATAAAGCTTGAGGCTCTCGACGAACTCTGCAGGATTGCCGTTTCCAAGAAACCAAACAAAGATAAGTTCATAAAAGAGTTCGAAGAGATTACAAAAAGAACAATGGAAGGAAAAATCCCTTTTTCCAAATCACTTGAAGAGAGAATCAAACTGCTCGATGCCGATAAAAAAGATGTGCAGCATCTTGTAAAAAAACTGGGCAGGAACATTTCAAATTCCATTAAACGCAATAAATCATTTTTCAAGAAGCATGGACATAATGTTTTCATAATCTCCGGAGGTTTCAGGGAAATCATTTCTCCAATTGTAAAGAAATTTAGCATTCCCGAAGAAAACATTTTTGCGAATACTTTAATCTTCGACAAAAAAAATAGGATAGTTGGTTTCGATAAGAAAAATTTCATGAGCAAAGATAACGGAAAGATTGAAGTGCTGAAAAACCTCAATCTGAAGGGAGAACTTTATGTACTTGGGGACGGATACACAGATTATCAGCTTAAGGAATCAGGCATAGCTCATAAGTTCTTTGCATTTACCGAAAACATTGAACGGGACATCGTGACTGCAAACGCAGATTATATTACACCGAGTCTGGATGAGTTTTTATACGTCAACAAACTTCCCATGTCAATATCGTATCCGAAAAACAGAATTAAAGTACTGCTTCTTGAAAATATCCACAGCGATGCCGTTGAGATTTTTAAGAATGAAGGATACAATGTAGAAACGGTCGGCAAGAGTTTGGGTGAAAAGGAAATAGGCGAGAAGATAAAGGATGTCTCGATTCTTGGAATTCGATCCAAGACGCAGATCAGCGCCAATGCATTAAAGCACGCAAACAGGCTCATCGCCATAGGAGCATTTTGCATCGGCACAAATCAAATTGACCTCGAAAGCTGTTTGAAGAAAGGCATAGCGGTGTTCAATGCTCCGTTCAGCAACACCCGAAGCGTTGTCGAGCTGACACTTGCAGAGATAATAATTCTGATGAGAAATATTTTTGACAAGAGTAATTCTCTTCACAAGGGAACCTGGGATAAATCATCCAAAGGAAGTTTTGAAATTCGCGGGAAAAAAATCGGCATCATTGGCTACGGGAAAATCGGCTCGCAGCTTTCCGTTCTCGCCGAAGATCTCGGAATGGAAGTTTATTACTTCGATACAATGGAGAAGCTTGCTCTGGGAAATGCGAAGAGATGCCTTACTTTAAGTGAGCTTTTGAAGAAATCCGACATAATTACTCTTCACATTGACGGTAATGCAAGAAACAAAAATTTCATAGGCGAACATGAATTCCGGCAAATGAAAAACGGAGTCATTTTCCTCAATCTTAGCAGAGGTCAGGTGGTTGACATTGATGCTTTGGTAAAAAACATTTCTTCCGGGAAGATCCGGGGAACTGCCATTGATGTTTTTCCCGAAGAACCTCACGGGAATGATGACAGGTTTGATTCAGCCCTTCAGAATCTTCCAAACGTAATACTGACTCCGCATATAGGCGGCAGCACTGAAGAAGCACAGAAGAATATCGCAGGGTTCGTCCCGGGAAAAATTATTGACTTCATCAACAGCGGAAATACTTTTTACAGTGTAAACTTTCCCGAGATTCAACTTCCGGAATTGCAAAACGCGCACAGGCTCATCCACATTCACAAAAATGTTCCGGGAATCCTTGCAAGGATTAACAACGTACTCGCCAATCATAATATAAATATTATTGGTCAGTATCTGAAAACAAATGAATCAATCGGCTACGTTATTACCGACATAAGCAAAAAGTATAAGCCGGATGTCATCAGCGATCTAAAGAAGATTCCTCATACAATTAAATTCAGAATTTTATATTAAATGAAGAAAGTTTACTTCACACCGGGTCCCACTGAACTTTATTCTGAAGTTCCGAAATATCTTGAGGAGGCTATCGGAAATAATATCTGTTCAATCAGTCACAGAAGCAGCGAGTTCATGGAAATATACAAACAGGTTTCCAGCAGTCTCAAACAACTTCTCGGCATCCCGAATAGTTTTCGGATTTTTTTTCTTGCATCGGCAACTGAATCCATGGATAGAATAATTCAGAACACTGTAGCCGAAAATTGTTTCCACTTTGTCAACGGAGCATTCGCGGAGAGGTTTTACAAGACGGCGCTTGAGCTTGGTAAAAGGGCAGGAAAATGCGAGGCGACTTCGGGAAGCGGATTTGATTTTGAAAATGTTACCATAGCACATACGCCGGAGTTAATATGCTTTACACAGAATGAAACCAGCACAGGCGTCGCCTTGCCTGTTGAGGAGATATACGGCTTTGGGAAAAAATTCCCCGAAGCTATTATTGCTGTTGACATTGTAACGGCATCTCCTTATTTAAAGATTGATTTCACTAAGATTGACTGCGCTTTCTTTTCAGTTCAAAAAGGATTCGGTCTTCCTGCAGGTCTGGGTGTGCTGATTGTCAATGAGAGATGTATTGAGAAGGCAAAATCTCTGAAGGAAAAAAATATTCGAATCGGGAGTTATCATAATTTTCTATCCTTAGATGAAAACGCTGTCAAGTTTCAGACATCTGAAACACCAAATGTTCTGACGATTTATTTATTGGGAAGAGTTTGTGAAATGTTGAACAATTACGGAATTGAAAAAATCAGGTCCGAAACGGAAGAGAAGTCAGGGATGCTGTATGAATTTTTTGATTCGCATTCAAAGTTCGGCACATTTGTAAAGCAGAAGAAAGACCGCTCCAATACTATAGTAGTTGCAGATGTCGGGGAAAGCCTGACAGCGATAAAGAAATCGCTTCTCGAAGAGGGATTTGTTATTGGTTCGGGATACGGCAAATTCAAAGATAATCAAGTTCGAATCGCGAATTTTCCGATGCACAGAATTGATGATGTAAAAAAGATTATTTCGGCGCTTGACAAAGTGTAGCAAATAAAAAGGAATCAAAGTTACACTTTGATTCCTTAGTTTGAGGGTTGGGCGCTTTCAGTTTCGACTTCTACCTTTTGTAAATAGAAATGCTTTCGTTTGTATGCGTCATGATTCTTTCCGACAAGTTGCACTTGTTTCCGGAATCAGAAAACACTTCGAGCCTGCATTTGTAATTACCTTCAGGAAGAAATTCCGGTGCCTTGAAGAATAAATGATGAACACCTTTTTCCAGCTCTCCTTCGGCAAGAGTATCAATTACCTTCCCCTCCATATCTGTAATTGTCATCCGGATATTTGCCGTCTTCACTAATTCGAATTTAATAAGTGATACAATGCTGAATGGATTTGGAAAAGTCTCCAGGGAAGAATTTCCAAGTTCATCCTCGGGGATACTATTGTTTCCGGCATCTGAAACCTGATAGTAATTTATGTCCTTTTGGTCATCGTTGTTTTCGGAATTATATTCATCTGCCTGCGGGAAGACAGTAACTCTATACATAGCAACCAGGATAAATATCACCAGGATTGCTTTCTTAAATATTTTCTCTAACATTATTGATTTTTCTCCTTTCAGATTTTTATGTTATACAAAAATCAATATTACGCACGTTAGTCAATATAGCCTGACATGCATAAATTCACTAAGTAATCATACTCAATAATTCAGGCTTAATTCCAGGGAAGTTGCTAATACCTTTCTTTCTGACGTTTGACGTTGAACTTCCATTCACGTATTAATATGTTAAGGGAAAATTCATTTCGATCAAAATGCATGAAAAGCAGAAAGAGTTTATGCTCGAGGCGATAAGATACTCGAAGCAAAATATGATTGACGGCACCGGCGGACCATTTGGCGCGGTCATTACAAAGGGAGGGAAGATCATTGCCGCCGCATCAAATAAGGTTACTTCAACTAACGATCCAACGGCGCATGCAGAGATTAACGCAATCCGTATGGCATGCCGGGAGTTGAATACTTTTCTTCTTGAAGGCTGTGAAATTTATTCTTCGTGTGAGCCATGCCCGATGTGTCTGTCTGCAATTTACTGGGCTCGCATTGACAAAATTTATTATGCAAATACAAGTCTTGATGCAGAGGACATTAATTTTTCAGATGAATTTATTTATCTCGAACTTGAGAAGCCAAAATCAGAAAGAAGCATTCCGATGATTCAGATTATGCGTGATGACGCAATTGATGTATTTAAGGAGTGGGATAAGAAGGAGGATAAAATAGTTTATTGAGTCTGTCGGGCATGCATTGTTATCTTTGTACTAATATAATTTTAAACTACGATGAGTAAGGAAATCAGCATCCTGATCGCCGATGATCATCCAATCTTTCGCAGCGGACTGCGGCAATTGATAGAGGGCGAAAAGAATATTAAGATAATCGGCGAGGCAGATAACGGTGAAAAGGCTTTGGAAATTATCAGGGAAAAAAATCCCGACATTGCAATTCTTGATCTCGATATGCCAAAAATGACCGGACTCCAGGTATTGAAAAACCTGAAAGAAGAAAGTACAAAGGTAATTTTTCTTACCATGTATGCCGAAGAAGATATTTTTGATGAAGCGATGAATCTGGGAATCAAAGGCTATGTGCTCAAAGATTCCGCCGTCAATGATATTATAGAATGTATTTCCACTGTCAGCGATGGTAATTATTATATCAGCCCTTCTGTTTCAAATTTTCTCATCAACAGGAGAAAAAAACTTAGGGAGCTTCGGGACAGCGTTCCGGCTCTGGATAATCTAACAGCCACAGAGAAGAAAATTCTCAAGTTCATATCTGAAAACAAGACAAGCAGAGAGATTGCGAATGTACTATTCTTGAGCCCGCGCACTATAGAAAATCACCGGGCAAATATCAGCAATAAATTGAATCTCAAGGGCAGCCATAGCCTGGTAAAATTTGCAATTGAGAATAAAAGTTTATTAGCGCAGACATAAAGCCGTCAATAACAGAGTATCACGTCAGAATCTTTCCCGCGTGCCGGTGGTCCCGTATGGAGGATTTAAGCAAATTTCCGGAGATTGCGAAATGTATGGTCGAAACCGTTTTAAACGGTTTTGACCAGTTGATAAAGCCGATACTCGCAGTTTCAGGGTTCATCAAAATTTTTCATTTCATTCCATTCCCCATGTTATTCCCTACTCTTATTAATTTGATTGGAAATTTAAAACGTGTTTTATATTTTAAGTTTGGATTCCAACCCTCGTATTTTCTCACTATTGCAATTAAATTTCATTCCGCTTTGTTAGTGCAATCAACTTAGCTGTATCTTTAGCTTTGAAAATATTCATTGAACACGAGTAATCATGGCCGGAAAATTTAAAAATATTTCTGAAGAACTCATCAGGGCAGGAAACAAAATTTGTTTCTGCTATACGGCAAGAAGATTTGCGTGCTGCGTCATGTCTCGCCTCAATTTCAGGACAAAAAAAAATCCAATAACCAGTTTCACGGCGCTATACTCCATTATACTGATACTTATAACCGCGGATTATTCTCAATCACAGTTCGTTGATTTCGGCAGGAACAAGGTCATGTATTCGGATTTTGACTGGCAGATATTACAGACCGAACATTTCCAGATTTATTATTATAAAGAAGCAAAAGAGCTGGCGGAGATAGGAGCAAACTATGCCGAGGAGGCATACAAGTTGCATCAGCAGCAATTCAATCATTCCCTCATTGATACGGTACCAATGATTTTCTATTCATCACCTTTGCATTTTAAGCAAACCAACACAACGCCGGGATTTATTCCCGATGGAGTAGGCGGATTTTTTGAATTTGTAAAAGGGAGAGTTGTAATTCCATTTGAGGGATCGCTTTCGCAGTTCAAGCATGTCATCACGCACGAACTCGTTCACGTATTTATGACAAGTAAAATAAATAATGTTCTGACCTCTCACAGAAAAAATATCGGACAATCTCCTCCGCTCTGGTTCACTGAAGGACTTGCGGAATACTGGTCAACAAAGTGGGATACGCAGGCTGACATGGTTTTGAAAGATGCCGTGATGACCGGATACCTGCCGGGTCTTGACAACTGGGAAAGAATATTCGGAACTTATCTTATGTATAAGATGGGACAAAAAGCCGTTGAATTCATTGCAGAGAATTATGGTGAAGATAAAGTGCTGCAACTTATGGATAACTTCTGGATGGATGAAAGCTTTTCAAACATTATGAAAATCACGATCGGAAAAGATTATGCCTCATTCGATAAAGACTTCCTTTATTCTCTTGAGAAAAAATATTTTCCGGAATTGAAAGATCTGGACAATCCTTCACAGGTAACGGAAAATATTCCGACAGAATCATTTGCTCATAAACCCACATACTCTAATGCCAACGGGAAAAAAGAAATTTATTATATAGGCAACAAGACTGGATTCACAAGCATTTACAAGATTTCCTTGAAGTCGCGCGAAGGTCCCGAATTGGTGGTGGAAGGCGAAAACAGTGATGAGTTCGAAGAGTTTCATTTTTTCAGGACCGGACTTGACGTATCTCAATCGGGTGTACTTGCATTTGTAACACAGCAGGGAAATGCGGACGCACTGCATCTGCTCGACACAAAGACAAACAAGATAATTGCAGACTATTCATTCAAAGACATTGTAAGCGTCGGCTCCCCTTCATGGAGCAATGATAATTCACGCATTGTATTTCCTGCTTCTGATTTCGGCGGCAGAACCGATCTTTACATTCTCAATGTTGAGACAGACGAGTTAAAGAGACTCACAAATGATTTCTATGATGACCGCGATCCGGATTTTTCTCCCGACGGAAATTTCCTTGTGTTTTCCTCCGACAGAACTACATTCGGAAATGACAATGCCTATAACCTTTTCCTCTATGACATTGCTTCGGGGAAGATTGATTATCTTACGCTTGGAAATCAGATTGATTATTCCCCGCACTTTTCCGATGACGGGCAGAAAATTGTATTCACATCAAATGTAAACGGTCCGCAGAATATTTGGATGATTGATCTTGGAACATCGCTGACATCAGAGCCGGTGAGATCAGGAAGCAATTCGCTGATCAATTATGGAAAAGTAAATTATGAAAATCTGGAGATGAGGGAGATTACAAACTTTACGACAGCTGCGTATGATCCGAGATGGGCAGGGAAAGACAAGATTGTGTTTTCAACATTTGAGAAGGGCGGAATAAATATAAGACTGCTAAGAGATATAAAGGAGCGGTACGACAGCAGTGTGATTAAAGAAAAAATCAATCTCGAGAATAAAGGAGAGAACTGGACAGCAGACAAGATTCTTAGCGTCCCCAAAAAAAACTCCCTGACTTATGAAAAGAGATTCTCACTGGATATTGCCACAACGGCATTAACTGTTGATCCCGTATTCGGCGCAAACACAGGAGGAATTATTTCCTTAAGCGATTTGCTTGGCAATGAAAAATACTACTTCCTTGTATTCAATAATTCAAACGGAGACGAAGAATTCTGGAAAAGTTTTAACGTTGCCATATCAAAGATATCAACCGAGAAGAGACTGAACTATGCTTATGGAGTATTTCATTTATCCGGAAGACGTTATGATCTTAGTGAATACAATTCATCTTTTTATGAACGGCAGTATGGCGGCTATCTAAGTCTTTCTTATCCGCTTTCATTTTTCAGAAGACTGGAAATGACTGTGGGACTTTCACAGTCAATAAGGAGTCTTGATTTTATTGATAACAGCCGCTCTCTGCTACTCTCAAATTATTTGAGTTACGTAAAGGACAACACACTTTGGGGATGGACGGGACCGATGGATGGCGAGAGACTGAATGTTACGCTGGGATATACAACAGACATGACAAATTCAAATTACAATTATTATTCATTCTTCTTTGACTACAGAAAATATTTTCGTCTGGCAGCTCCGACAACCATTGCTGTCCGTACTCAATATTTCATGAATGACGGCAAACAGCCCAGGAGATTTTTTATGGGTGGAAGCTGGTCTCTGCGAGGATGGCCTTTGAATTCAATTCGCGGGAACAGGATGTGGCAGTTCAATACAGAGCTGCGCTTCCCTCTTTTGAATATTGTCGCAATAAGATTTCCTCTCGGGATTGGATTTGATTTTCCAGGGATCAGAGGAGGAATATTTTTTGATGCGGGAAATGCATGGGACAACGGTTACTACGGAATGACTTATGGAAGCATCGGCGCAGGCATTAGAATGAATGTTCTGGGGCTGATTGTATTAAGGTATGATCTCGGTAAAAGAATTGAAAATAATTTTAAAACACTTCAAGGAAATTTATTTCACAATTTCTATTTCGGATATGATTTTTAAAGTATGGTGATCTAAGAAACGAAATACTATTCCTCAAAGTGTTTCGTTCCGAAAAACAGTTTTATCCCTAACATTTTCAATTTACACATCCCCAACATACCTCCAAAACGATGTTAAGAAATTTGTCAGATTTATTTTAATGCTACTTTCTTGTATTTACAAAAATAAAAATATATTTTGTATACACTCTATTAAAACACAAAATCAAATTTTGTTTTAACAAATCTTTGAAAGGGATAAAATGAAGAAAATTCTTTTATGTATTCCTGTAATGATTATTGGATTTTTTATCATGACAGGACAAAAAAGTCAGGATGCGGAAAAATGGAACCTTGTCTTGCCGAGTGCAATGTTTGACGGCAGTATTGTTACATCAGCGCCGCTACCGGTGGGTAACGATTATTTTAATCCTAACCCTGTAACAAGAATTATTAGAACTCCTTATGAAGTTCTTGCAGTTGCACCAAACGTGAGAGTATTACCTCGAACGAACAGTTGGCAGAGCGAAGTAACAATCTGCAGAAATCCTTTGAACCCGAATATAATGTTCGGCTCTTCAAACGCAATCAACAATGTAAGTGGAAGTTTGTTCATCAGTGAAGGTGTTTATGTTACGACTAACGGTGGTGCGACATGGTTCGGTTCCGATACATTGAACGGCGCTCCACTTGGAAATCACGGCGGTGATCCCGGACCTGTGATTGACAAGGATGGAAGATTTCACATGTCACATTTAGGCTATACGACATCAGGAATGTTCGCAAATACATCTACTGATTTTGGAGCAACCTGGACACCGACTTTCACAATAGCAACGGGCTCACAAGATAAGAATTTATCAGGTACTGACGATGCTCCTTCAAGTCCATACTACGGAAGATCTTATGTTGTCTGGTCATTATTTAACTTATCAAGCCCTCCGATCGGAATCTCTTATACTTCCAACGGTGGTACAAGCTGGAGTTCACCAATTCAAATCAATACTTCTGCCTCGGGACACTACTCTCAAGGATGCGACATAAGAGTGGGACCAAACGGTGAAGTTTATGTTTGCTGGGCAGCTCCGATTTCGGGCTCACCGTTCACGGAAGACTTCCTGGGATTTGCTAAGTCAACAAACGGCGGATTGAACTGGACAGTAACAGATAATGCTGTTGATGTAAATGGTATTCGTGGAACGTTCCCGTCAAAATCAGGAATCAGAGTTAACGGGTTCCCACGTATTGATGTTGACAGAAGCGGTGGTTCAAGGAATGGCTGGATCTATATGGTAACCTCGGAAAAAAATCTTGCTCCTTCGGGAAGCGATCCTGATGTTGTAATGTTCCGATCATCAAATGGCGGAGCAAACTGGTCTTCAGGTATCAGAGTAAATCAAGATCCTCTGAACAATGGAAAGTTCCAGTGGTTCCCTGCGATAAGAGTTGATGAAGCAGGTGGTATAAACATAGTTTATTATGATGACAGAAATACTTCTTCAGATTCAAGCGAAGTTTATGTATCACGTTCGCTTGACGGAGGAAACACATGGACAGATGCATTGGTGAGCGATCACAGATTCAAACCAAAACCAATTACAATTGGAGGAATTGCTGGCGGCTACCAGGGTGACTATATCGGTTGCACATCAGGCAACGGAAAATTCTGGCCGCTATGGATGGATGACGTAACAGGAGTTTATCAGGCATGGACAGCTCCGGTTCAAATTCAAACCTATCCATTGAATGCATTCAATCTCAATACACCTGCATCCGGAATTACAATAGGTACACTTCCAAACAATACGACTCAATATACATTCACCTGGGATACTTCTGCTTCAACTGCTTCATACAAATGGGTTTTCGGAAGTCCCACTACAACACCAAGAAGAATTACTTTGCAACCAAACGGCAATCATCTTGAAATCACAGGTGGTGAATTGGACAACATCCTTGCCGGACTTGGTTTGGCACAGGGAGACTCGCTCGTCGGTCAATGGGATGTATGGGCTTTCAGAAACAATCAGGCTAACGATTCAATGAAAGCGACTAACGGTCCGAGAGCAATTACACTCAAAAGAAGGAAACCATTGCTTACGGCATTTAACCTTGTCGCTCCTGCAAATAATTCGAGATATCTGACTCTGCAGACGGACACTTCACACATTAACATTAACTGGACAAAGTCGGGAGAAGCTGTTACTTATAAATGGATGTATGCCGTTCCTAATTTTTCGAACTCATCAAACATTAAATTAAGAATTGCTTCAAGGAATAACGGATTTGATTCTGCTTTGATTCTGAATAATTCAAAGATGGATTCATTGCTTGCTGCATTTGTAAATGTAGGTGATTCTGCAGTTGGTCAATGGAGAGTTTACGGTTACAGCGCAAGTGATTCACTTGCTTCTGCACAGACTTATAATCTGACATTAAGAAGAGGAATTCCTCCAACAGTCACGACCTCGCTTGATTCAATAATTGTAAATCTTCCTGCAGGTCAAACTACTAACAGAAATCTCACAATCGGAAACTCCGGACAGTTCCCGCTGAATTGGACGATTTCAGAAACTTCATCAAACAATGATGCACCGTATGTAAACCCGTCTTCCATATTTACTCAAGATCAATTGAGAGAAATGGTGAATGCGCCAAAAGGTGCAACTGACAGGTATCAAGGTCCTCCTGTTACAGATGGTCAGGGCGGTCCGGATGCAGGCGGCTACAGATGGATTGACAGCGATGAACCAGGTGGTCCAACATTCAACTGGATTGATATCACAACAACCGGAACGCTGATTACTACATGGACTAACGGAACTGGAGACGATGGTTCAGTTGTTGTGCCGCTTCCTTTTACATTTAACTACTACGGAAGCAACTATACACAGCTAAAGATTTGTACAAACGGATGGGTAGGATTTGATGTGGCTTCGACAAATACTGCTTATTCCAACGTATCAATTCCCAATTCTTCCGAACCGAATAATTGCCTGTATCCGTTCTGGGATGATCACGATGTTAGAACAACCGGAGGTATCTATTACAAGAGTGATAACAACAGATTCATCGTCGAGTGGAAGGACGTACCTCATTACAGCACAGGCGGTCCTTATACATACCAGGTAATACTTTATAACGACGGCAGAATTTATTATCAGTATCAAACAATGAATTCGCCTTTGAATTCCGCGACAATCGGAACTGAAAATGTGGGCGGTGCAACGGGACTTCAGGTTGTATTTGATAACAATTATATTCATAACAATCTTGCAATAAAGATCGAGAAAGGTCTTGGCTGGGTTGATGAAGTACCAAACCAGGGCACGATTGGTCCGGGCGGCAACCAGAACGTAGTTGTTACATTTAATTCTACAGGATTGTCAATCGGTCAATACAGCGGATTCCTGAAAGTAAACAGTAATGATCCGAACAGACCGGTAAAAGATGTCCGCATCAGATTGAACGTCGGTCCGGTTGGTGTTTCAAACAACACATCCGGCATTCCGGAGAATTTTGAGTTAATGCAAAATTATCCGAATCCGTTCAATCCTGTAACAAAGATTAGTTATGCAATACCGCAGTCTGCATTTGTAACTTTGAAAATATATGATGTGCTCGGAAAAGAAGTTACAAGACTTGTTGATGAAAATAAAGTTGCGGGTTATTATGATGTTGAGTTTAATGCTTCCAATTTTGCAAGCGGAATTTATTTCTACAAAATCGAAGCAGGAAACTTCACACAGACAAGAAGGATGATGCTGATAAAATAAGCAAGATTACAGACATAAGACGTAAAGCATGAAATGTTTTCGTCGGAAGTCAAAATTCAGAAAAGAAAGGGGTCTCTTTGAGTCCCCTTTTTATTTATAAACTACAAATTGAAGGAATGTATTAACAGTATTGTGACATAATCAAAAACCAAATCAAATAGATGAGAGCACTAAAGAATAATCCGAGAAAGAAACAAAGTATCATCCATGCCCATTTTTTCTTTTTAAAAAATTGATACGGGATAACAATGGAAGAAATGATCATCGGAATTGGGAATCCGACAAACACAATCATGTAAACCCAGTCAGGAGGACTTTGCATGCAGGCGAATACGAGAATTGAAACAAAGAAAATTGCGAGAGCATATATTCCGCCGGTTACAATCAGCAGAATAATGCCAATCAATATTCCTATAAGCATTCTTTTTCTACTTTCGGAATTGTTCTCTGATTCCATTAGTTTGTGAGGCAATTATCTGAATCAATATAGACAAGTTTATGAAGTTTATAAAGTTGTAAAATTAATTGTCGGAGCGTGGATATGTAAATAACATTAGTTGCAATCGAATTTTCAAACTCTGTTCATTAAAGCAAAAATTAGTTTATCGAATATTAAATATCGTCTAACCAAATTTAAGATCAACTTTTTATTATCAAAATTACAATTACATTTATCTGAACTATTTTTTTCAAAACTTAAATCAAATTATCATGAAAGCACAAATTGTATTTATTACAGCAGCAATAGCAGTTTTTAGTTTGATGGTTTCTGGCTGCAAACAGACATCGCAGACTGAAACGCCGAAACCCAAGGCGGAGGTTAAGGATACAGTTAAGAAGGTACCTGTCGTCAATACAGAGGAAGCGGTAAACGAAATTTCTAAATACAGAGCTGAAGGTGAAGCAAAGCTTGTTGCAAATAAGCTTACGAGAAAAGAATTCGAACTCAAGGGAGACAAGGTAAAGGAAAACATAAAACAAAAATGGGAAAAGATGGATGCTTATTACGATGGGGATAAGTTGGTAAGAATTATGCTCTACCCACATAAGGGGATCTCGGAAAGGACAGAAGAGTTTTATCTAAAAGACGGCAAACTGGTTTTTGCTTTCATTCAGGATGTAGGTCCAAAGCATGAAGGAAAAGATACAGGTGAACCTGGAAAAGAATTTTATTTCCAGAATAACTCTCTGATCAAATATTCAAATACAAGCACTGACAAGGTTTCAAACCCGGAAGAAGAAAAAAAGTTATATGAAACAAAACTTCCTTACGAAGTCAGTGAGTTACTTGAAGTAATCGGACATTGAAATGTCGTCATGATCATTCTTTGAAGTTAAACATTCGCAATCTCCTGTATGATTTATTTAGATTTATTTCATTGCAGTCGGAAAGGAGCAGTGTGGGGTCGAAACCGTTTCAAACGGTTTCGACCGTTGCTCTTTGGGTATTAGTGACTGAACGAATACACGCTTATTTTCAGCTGTAGATAAAGTTCAGTCGGAAGAATGGCAAAATTTTGATTGACCCATGAACTGTCAGCATTGTCAGGGGCTGTCCAAAAAGTATTTTCATTTTTAGGCTGTAAAATGAAAATTTGAAAAAATAATTTTCTTATATTTGCAG
>JBDHXH010000018.1:0-42720 GCA_039810605.1 Ignavibacteria bacterium
AATTCTTGCCGCCATTGCGCATGAATTTCCGGCAATTTTTCACCAGCGGGAGATTTTTCTTTTGCCAAGGGGCTGTCTAAAAAGTCTCGCCGAATCGGATTTTCAAAATTGTCATTGTGTTTTTTGAGGATTTCTACAGGCTAATAGCCTGTGCTACGATTAAATCCTTACTTTTGGGACAGCCCCGGACCTAAAATTTTGATCTGACTTTCGGAGATTGTTTTGGACGGATGTGATTAATTTTGGATCAGATTTTCCTCTTATTTGAAAAGTATTATCGTGTCCTAAAACTTCACATACTATCCGAATTTTAAAATTTATTTCAACACCGCAAATAATTATATTTGAAACATTAAACCAAACAAATCAGATATCAACAGCCTTGACGCAATTTTTTTCGGAACTCATCCTGATGACGCTGAATTATATTGCGGCGGTACAATAATTTCACTTGTAAATTCGGGCAGGAAAGTCGGCATAGTAGATCTTACTCGCGGGGAGCTAAGCACAAGAGGAAACCTTATTCTGCGCAAGAAGGAAACTAATGCAGCAACAAAACTGCTTGGCATTAAAGTAAGGGAAAATCTTGGAATCAGCGACGGCAACATCGAGATTAACAAGCGCAACAAACTCGCCGTCATCTCGGTAATCAGAAAATATAGGCCCCGGCTTATCTTTGCGCCGTATCCACTGGAAAGGCATCCCGATCACGTGAATGCCGGAAATCTTATCCGTGAAGCTTCCTTTTATTCGGGATTAAAAAAAATTGCTGTCAGGAGCATGGAAGCATATCGCCCGGTCAGGTCAATTTATTATGGAGGAGTATTTGATTTCCCTGTAAGTTTCATTTTCGATATCAGCCGAACTTTTGAGAAAAAGTTTAATGTCCTGAAGTGTTACGATTCACAGTTCTTTAACAACACGAGTGATGAAGAACAAACATTTATCAGCACAAAATTATTTGAGAAAGAAATTGAAGCCCGGGCAAGACACTTTGGATTCAAGATCGGAGTTGAATACGGTGAGCCTTACTTCGTGCAAGAAAATATAAAGGCGGATGATAAAACTATTTTTGACATTTTTTAACAATTTTAAAAATCGTTAACAGTTGTTAACAATTGATACTTAATGAATAGCTTTTGATTTGTAAGATGTAATTTGTAACTTACTTTCAATTAAGTCTAAACAACTTTAAAAAACAAAACAATATAAACTTAAGGAGAAACTAAGAATGAATCCCGGACAAATGCAGGGAATGCTGAAGCAGGTAAAGAAGATGCAGGAAAAAATGGATAAGATTCAGGAAGAACTTGAGAGCAAGTTCGTCACAGAAGAATCCGGAGGCGGAATGGTAAAGGTTACAGTCAACGGAAAAAATGTCGTGACAAAAATTGAAATCGAAAAAGAAATAATCAATCCGGAAGATCCTCAAATGCTTGAAGATCTGCTCATAGCTGCAATCAACAAAGCCCTCGAAAGTTCACAGAAGATGGCAAATGATGAAATGTCAAAAGCAACTTCCGGAATGATGCCGAACATTCCCGGATTGAATTTAAAATTGTAAGCCTGTCTCTTCATGCTGAATAGCTCCCACACTCTGGAAAACCTCATTGAAGAATTGTCCAAGCTGCCGCAGATTGGAAGAAAGACAGCGCAGCGTCTGGCAATGTATATTACAAGACAGCCTCTGGAGGAAGTTGAGAAACTCTCGCGGGCGCTGATTGAAACGAAGGAAAAATTGCGTCTCTGCAGTATATGCTGCAACATAACCGAAGCCGAAGTATGCAGAATTTGTGATTCGGAAAGGCGAACCAATAATGTGATTTGCGTTGTGGAAGAGCCGCAGGATGTCATTGCAATCGAAAAGACAAATGAATTCAAAGGAAAGTATCATGTGCTGCACGGAATTATTTCACCGCTTGATGGTATCGGTCCTAATGACATAAGAATTAAAGAATTGATTGCAAGACTCGGGAAAGAAAACGGGAGTGCGGTTGAAGAGCTAATACTCGCTCTCAATCCGACGGTGGAAGGCGAAACGACCATTCTCTATCTTTCTAAATTAATAAAGCCTCTTAATATCAAAATTACCAGAATAGCTCGCGGTATTCCTATCGGATCTGATCTGGAATTTGCTGATGAAGTAACACTCGCAAAAGCGCTCGAGGGCAGAGTAGCAGTGTAAAATTTTCAATAAAAATATATTAACGGTTCACGTCTGACTTTACCGAATAATGTGGTTCGAAAATTGGTTCTCCAGTAAATTCTATCTCGACATTTACCGTCATCGCAATGACGAGGATGCAAGACTGATGATCAATCTGCTCCAGAGAACAATTCCTGTTTATACTCACGCAAAAATTCTTGATGTTGCATGCGGTGCGGGAAGACATTCAATTGAACTCGCGCGAAGAGGTTTTAATGTTACCGGATTTGATCTTTCTACGTTTTTAATCGGTGAAGCAAAAAAATCACTTGAACAATCAAAGGAAAGAAATCTAAAGGTCAGGTTTCTGATAAAGGACATGCGCAATTTCAATTTCAGATCAGGCTTTGACGTTGCCATGAACATATTCACAAGCTTCGGCTACTTTGAAGATGACAATGACAATTTCAGAGTGATTCAAAATGTTTCAGATTCCCTGAAAGCGAAAGGATATTTTGTTTTTGACTTCCTGAATAAAAATTATCTTTTAAAAAATATTGTGCCCTATTCAAAGAGTATGCATGGCAAGTCAAAGTTCATTCAAAAAAGGAAAATCATCAACGGATTTGTCAGAAAGGATATTATCATTGAAGAAGGGGGGAAGAAAAAACAATTTACAGAAATGCTGAAGTTATATTCCGTATCAGAATTTAAAAAAGCGTTTGTGAGTTGTGGCCTGAAGCCGCGTCATTTGTTCGGCGATTATTACGGAAATAAATTTGATACTAATAATTCTCAAAGACTCATTATATTTGCTCAAAAAATTTAGACACATAATATTTTTATTTACGCTGCTGATTTGTGGATGCGGTTTGTTTGAATCGCGAAGTGTTGAACCGCCGACAAATTCACGCTCAACGTTCACACAGCCGACATCTCCCGACATTGTTCTCTCAAATTTAAGTTTCGCAATCGCGGAAAAAAATCTTGATAATTATATTAGATGTTTTGTTGATTCGAATTTTTCACACAGAAGATTCAGATATTTTCCCGATGCATTGTCGCAATCATCTTATCCGATTTTTCTGACCTGGAATCTTAGCAATGAACGGGCTTACTTCAGCAATCTGATTTCTTTCACAAACCCAAATGCTTCTTCGAACCTTTTCGGCGACAATGTTTCTTACAATACAGGAATTGATTCTGCAATCATTGATATGGACTACATTTTTGTTTTCGACCATAACAGAACAAGCGTTGCAAAACAAACAAAAGGTAAGTTGAGATTTATTATGGGGACAGATACGCGCGGATTGTGGTCTATCCATACATGGTTCGATTTCCTTAATACAAGTAACGATACAACATGGAGCGTCATAAGAGCAAATTTCGTAAATTGATTTGCCGTGATTACATTGCCTAAAATATTTTTACTCATAAGTATTGCAGGTATTCTTTTGATGTTGAATTCCTGCGATAATATTTTTTCACCAAGCCTCGACACAAACAACCCTTCATCTATACTTACCGACCAGAAAACTGTTGAAGGTCTTTTTCAGAATTTCAAGTATGCATATACCTTTAAAGACACTACTGTTTACGGTAATCTGCTGACGGAGGATTTTATTTTTACTTATCGTGATTATGAATCGGGATTCGATGTGTCCTGGGACAGAGCAACCGAGATGAGAACTACCAACGGTCTTTTTCAGAGCGCACAAAAACTCGACGTGGTCTGGAACAATATTATTTTTCAGGGAGGCGATTCACTTGATCAAAATGTCAAACGGAGTTTTAATCTGACAATCACTTTCAATCCGAGCGACATTACGCGTCTCAATGGATTTGTTGACATGATGATTCACAAAGATTCTCCTGACGGAGTATGGCGGATCAGAACCTGGCGTGATGAGAGTTTCTGATCAATGCAGCATGAACTTCTTCTTCAAATCTTCCACATAGTACTTTTCATATTCTTCACCGTTATTAACCAGATAATCGGCAATAACTTTTAGAGCCTCATCCGGAATATCTTTTCCAAATGTTTTTCTGTATTCGTTTATCAGATTCTCACCTGTCGTAAGAGTGATTAAACTCACGTCATTCCATTCTTCATTGACAGGTGCGCCTTTAGAGTATTTATATATATCGGAATACAGGATGATGTAACTGCCGTTGAAATCTTTTCCCATTTCAAAAGTCCTGTATGTAATCCTCACAGGAAATTTATCTTGTTCCTCAAAATTATAGACCATCGTACGCTTGCTGCCAAGCCAGTTGGAAAGGTCGGTTGACTTAACAACTCTCTTAATTATAAATTCTTTCATCTTCTCGATATTGGTGTTGTCATTTCTTACACAACCGTGAGAGAGGTTGCGCATTTTATTCTTGAGCAAACCATTCTTATTCGTTCCATGAAAATATCTCAAAGAGTTTTCATCATAATGAACAACGAACAGCCCGAGCGGATTTCCGGGTCCCGGTTTTGTCGGAGGCTGTGCCGCCAGTTTCGGGTCAGGATCTTTATAGAACGGCCAGTTGCGGATTTTGTATGCCTGAAAATTTCCCGTGTAAGTTTTATCTGTAATTCTTCCCACAACATTTGGCCATGTGTCAATGTATATTTCCCTGTTATGGTATAATTGGAAAAGCTTGGATTCGAACGAAGGTATGTTCAGCTCCCATAAAATCTTTGCCGTGTCTGCGAGAAAATTAACCGGAACATCAAATGTTATCCTGTACTGATTTTCCGAAGCGGATGTCAGTGAGGTATCCGATTTAATATTCGAAACATTTTTCGAAAGTACAATCTGATTGATTTCGAAGTCCGATATTATCGGAAAAATTTCATGCATGTGATCGCTGATGATCTGATCTGCTATCTCCGGATTATCCGTTTCGATAATCAGCCTTTGTGTTGCAATTGAACTGTCCTGTCCCGAATTCTTCTTTAAAATAACGCTGCCATTTCCATGAACATATATTCCCGGATAAAACAGGCATTGAACAATTAATAGTAAAAAAATTTTCAGCTTTCGATTGAACATCTGTAATTGACAATTAATAATTTGAAATTAATTTCCCATCGTATGCCAAACCGTCTTTAGCTCCGAATATTTCTCTGTTTCTTTCAGGCTTTCATTTTCCGCATCAGAATACCAGTCAAAATCCTTTCCAATGAAGTGAAACCTCTTAACGTTATTTGCGCAGAGTGTCATTACGCTCTTCTTCATTTCCGGATCATCAACGCAGAAGTCAATTGCGTTCATATCAAAATGACCAGCAAGGTGACTGACAAGTTCTGACTTCATTCCGGTAAGAATGTTGATGGCTCCTGCAGGGAAATCACTCGTTGCAATCACTTCAGAAAACGACAGAGCAGGCAGAGGAGATTTTTCATTGGAAATGACGATGCATGAATTTCCGGAAGTAAGTACGGGGGCTATTCTCGATACCAGAGGGAGGAAACTCAATGTATCGGGAAGAATTATTCCCACTACTC
The DNA here is from genome assembly GCA_039810605.1 of Ignavibacteria bacterium. Taxonomy (GTDB): domain Bacteria; phylum Bacteroidota; class Ignavibacteria; order Tepidaquicellales; family Tepidaquicellaceae; genus JAGPCH01. Next base: position 5,649 of record JBDHXH010000018.1, read on the forward strand.
CCGTTGGTTCGGGAATGGAAAAATTAAAATAGCCGGCCTGCACCTGATTTACAGATCCGGATAGCTGCACCCATTTGTCACAAAATCCCGAATAAAAAATTATTCTGTCAATTGCTCTTGTCACTTCTTTAATGCATTCAGACTTTCTTTGATTTGTTGACATGTAAACTTCTTCGACGAATTGCTCTTTTCTCCCTTCGAGCATTTCAGCAAGACGATACATTATCTGACCTCGTTCATAAGCAGTCTTCCCGCTCCATTCATTGAAACCAATTCTTGCAGCAACCACAGCGTTGCGTATGTCTTTTCGTGAAGCACGCGAAATGTTGCATAATTTTTGTTTTGTCCGAGGACTTATGGCGCTAAGATACCGCTCCGATTCAGTTCGTGTGAACTTGCCTCCGATGAAGAGTTTATACATCTTCGGAATTTCAATTCGGGTGCTCATAGATGTTATTGTTAAAATTTCTGAATCTAAATTTCTTTTATCAATGTTCCTAATACTTTCTTCAGTATCTTCAATGCACTCTTTCTGCACACATCTCTGTCTTGCTCTTTTTCCTTTTCACTCCTTGTATCTTCCATCATCCTGTCTGCTACAAGATCACGCGTCATGAGTCCGATACCGATGAAGTCTAAACCTGCATGAACAGCTGTTATGTTTTCCGGAACGATCGAATATCCTAAAACGTCTCCGCCAATATCTCTGTAAAATCTTGCTTCCGCATCAGTCTCGCTTTCGGGACCCGTTATGCCGACATACACAGATTCATTCATCCGTATCATTTTTTCCTGAAAGACATTATAAACTGTTGAAAAGAGTTTTTTGCTATACGCATTGCTCATATCCGGAAATCTCAAGCCTAACTCGTTGTCATTTTTTCCAATGAGCGGATTGTCACCCATTAAATTTATGTGGTCATAAATGAGTGCAATTTCTCCGCAGCCATAGCGCGGATTCAGAACTCCTGCCTCATCTATTGAAATGATTTTCTTTATCCCGAGATATCTCATCGTATAAATCAAATGACCAATGTTTCTCATGGATACACCGTCATAATAGTGAAATCTCCTGCTGATCAAAATAATGTCTCTTCCGCCTGATCTTGCAAACAAAATCTTCGACTTGCATTCAGACTTGTTTTCAAATTCAAACGGGAGATTCCAAAACCCTACTTCAGAAATTATGCTGAATTCCTTTTCAAGTCCGAAATTCTTTTCAGATATCACTGCGATTTCGGGTTTGAACTTCTTGGGGAATTTTCCTTTAATGTATTCTGAAGTCAGTAAAATTCTTTCCAGCTGTTCTGTCATTATTCTGTTTGTCTAATTTTTTATTTATAAAAATTTCCGCTCAATGCAATCGAACCATCAGTTTCAAATTTTTTCCACAAGTTTTCTAATCAATAAAGTCAGTTTTGGTTCTGCAATGCTTGCTGATTCAAGTATATGTTTCAGCATCGCGACCTGCAATGTATCCGGGAAACCAACATCGGTAATAATAGAAAGTCCCAGTACTTCCATTCCAAGTTGATTTGCCGCCATTGCTTCCGGAATAGAAGACATGCCTACTACATCACCTCCCATTTTCCTAAGCATCCTGTATTCAGAAACAGTTTCCAGATTTGGACCCTGCACAGGAAGATATACTCCTTTCTGAATTTCAATTTCATTTTCAATTGCAGTTTCTTCCGCAAGTTTAATAAGTCTCTTTGAATAGAAACCTGATCCGTTTGTAAATACCGGACGCATTCTTTTCAGCGGAGTATCAAAAAGCAAATTAATGTGCGACCTCATTATCATAAGATCAGTCTTTCCAAACTTCGGATTGATTGCTCCGCAGGCATTGGAAACAATAAGGTTTCTGACCCCGAAAGAATTCATTATATGCACGGGGTAAGTTACCTGTTCCATATCGTATCCTTCATAGTAGTGAAACCTTCCCTGCATCGCAATAATATTCTTCCCGGATAAATTTCCAAAGATGAGTTTTCCGGTATGAGATTCAACAGTCGAAACCGGGAAGTTCGGAATGTCCGAATAATTGATTTCCGATTTGATGTCTATGTCTTTTACAAGACCTCCAAGTCCTGTCCCTAAAATAATCCCTGAATGAAAGTCTTCCGGATGGTATCTCTTTAAGAATTGAACTGATTCTGAATGCTTGCCTGTCATCAGAAGGAATGGCGTTACTCTGAAAAGTTTGACTTCGCAGTATTGATAGAAATCTTCTTCATCTTATTCTCTTCATCAGGATCCTCTTCGGCTTGTCCAACTTTTGCAAGCTCCATCTTGTAAACATTTCTTGCTTTGATAAATTCTTCCATCTCATTCAACTTTTCCATAAAAAATAATTTCACATCTTCGACAAGCTTGTCATTGCGCAACTTTAGTTCTTCCAGTTCCTGCTTGCGCGCAAGTATATCTTTTTCGTTCTCAAGAAGTATAGTCTGCGCGCTAAGCTCCCCTTCCTTAATAATATTCTCTGCTCGTTTCTTTGCAGTGCTCAATATTTCTTCGGCAAGATCCTGCGCTTTCACAATTGCCTTCTGAAGCGTAGATTCATTTTCTTTATAAACCTGGATATCTGCTATCAACGTTCTTACTTTTTCATTCAATCCCGAATTTTCTTCTATCAGTCTTTCGTAGCGAAGGCTGACCGTCTCAAGAAAGGCATCTACTTCATTCTGATCATAACCTCTGAAAATTTTTCTGAAATCTGTCTTCTTAATGTCTTTTGAAGAGATTATATCCATAATTTTATTTTTATTTTTTCAAAAGAATTTTTAATACCTTTCCCCGAAAATTGCGCTGCCTAATCTAATCATGTTTGCTCCTTCTTCAATGGCAATTTCAAAATCACCGGACATGCCCATTGAAAGGTATTCAAAATCTTTCATGTCAGGTTTTAACTCATCAAACAATTTTCTAAGCTGTCTGAAGTTTGCTCTGATGACTTCCTGATCGTCCGTAAGTTTCGCAATTGTCATCAATCCTTTTACCCTGATGTTCTCAAGCAGAGAAATTTGTTTACAAAGGCTTACTGCTTCAGAAGGACTAACTCCGTACTTTTGTTCTTCTCCGCTTGTATTAACCTGTATGAGAATACTTATAGTGCGGTTTATTTTTTTTGCGTTAATGTCAATCTCTTCTGCAATCCTGAAAGTGTCAATTGATTGAATCAGATGAATGAATGCAATGACATCCTTTACTTTGTTGCTTTGCAAATGCCCAACGAGATGCCAGTTAATCTTTCCTTCATACTGAAATGAAATATTATAATACTTATTTCTCAATTCCCTCACCTTGCTCTCTCCGAAATCAATCTGATGTAATTTGTTGAGCTCCATTACCTGTGAAAAAGGAGATGTCTTGCTGATAGCAACCACCGTAATATCTTCAGGATTTCTGTCAACGCGATCGCATGCATCCTTGATTCGTCTCTTTACGGAGATTAAGTTCTTCTCTAAGTCCATAATGTATGTTCAAATATACTTGTATTTTGGAGTTATTTCAATTTATTAAAAGGACAATTTACTATGAATAATAATGAATAATATCAGTTCGCACCTTTTGTCAAAAAATTGTTGAAGCACCCCAACGGTTGTAAAAATGATCTCAATTAAAATGATACATTTAGTTTTGAAAAAGAATCCGTCTGTGAAAAATTGCCGTTACAAAATTCAGAGCATTGGCATAATTAAGAATTGCCGGAAGCGTAGAATGCAGAATTCTGCAAGAATATTTTGATAAAGATGCCAACTCTTGAAATGTTTTTTACTTTTTCCATTTAACAAAATTTCCATCATCGTTAAATTCATAAAAAACTTGTCTGGAAGCCTGGAGAAAAAATTTATATAGTATATGGACAGCGCAATTTGTTGCAATGGTTGGGATGAGCATGGTCGTTCCGTTTCTTCCATTCTACATTCGTGAACTTGGCGTAACAAATCCGGAAGAGCTCGAACATTGGAGCGGCATAGTCTTCAGCGGTCCGTTTATACTTTCATTTATACTTACGCCCGTTTGGGGAGCTTTGGGTGACAGGTTCGGAAAGAAGACGATGGTGCTTAGGGCAATTTTCGGTCTTACTGTTTCACAATTTCTTATCGGGCTTTCTGCCAATGTCATTCAGCTATTTGTTTTCAGAATGGTGCAGGGTGGAATAAGTGGCTTCATTGCAGCATCGCTTGGTCTTGTATCTTCAGGCACCCCCAAGGAAAAATCCGGATTCGCAATCGGAATACTTCAGACCTCTATTTCCTCCGGGACGGTCATCGGACCTTTTATAGGCGGACTGATTTCCGACCTGACTTCATACAGGACTGTATTTTTCATAACGTCAGGATTATGTTTCATAAGCGGAATGCTTGTACTTCTGATTGTTACAGAACCTCCTGACATAAAATCAGTCCGTGTATTTACTGTTCTTGAAAATTACAAATATGTATTTGGCAGTTCGAAATTATTGATTGCAATGTCTTCAATTACAATGATTCAGATTTCAATAACAATTTCGCAGCCTGTATTTGCTTTGTTTGTGGAATCAATTGAAAGAGGAACCGAATATATCTCAACTCTCACGGGAGCAATCTTCGGAACGCTCGGAGTTTTCAGCGTAATTTCATCTCCATGGTGGGGAAGGCGCAATGACAGGAAGAGTTTCAAAAAAAATATCGTGGTTGCCGTAACAGGCGCAGGCATTGCATATTGCCTTCATACTTTTGTGACTAATCCATTCTGGCTCTTTCCGGTTAGAGCCTTTCTCGGATTGTGCGTGGGAGGAATCATACCGGCGCTCTATGCGTACATTAACAAAATCATCTCTGACGAAAGAAAAGGGGGCGTAATGGGAATTGCATCAAGCTTTACTCTGCTCGGCAATCTCATCGGACCTCTGCTTTGCACAGCGCTTTTGTACGGAGTTGATTTGAAATATATTTTTCTGATTGCAGGCATCATGCTCTTTGCAAACGCGTTCATTGTTTTTAATAATTTAAAAGAACCAAAAGCTGTTGAAGGTTTTGAAGATATAGTTTATAAGAATTGAGAGTTTAAAAAATTTTAACAATTGTAATTTATAATTCAAAGTTAATTGTTGTCTCCGAAAAAAATAAAGAAAGTAAGTGACAAACTCGTAATCGAGTGGAACGAAGGTGAGATTAGTGAAATCAACTTAACTGATCTTAGGGATAAATGTCCTTGTGTCCATTGCGCAGGAGAATCCGTTATTTTTAGCAGTTACATTCCGATAAAATCTCCTTTTAAAGCCGCGGGGTTTTATGAAATAGAAAGCATCGAGCCTGTAGGAAATTATGCAATTCAGATAATCTGGAAGGATAAGCACAACACCGGCATTTATTCGTGGGAATATCTGAAACAAATTTCTGTTCCGGCTGCAACGTGAGGCAGATTAGTTGAACTCTTCAGTGATATCGCGGTCGAGCTTCTTTGAATATACTCTGAATTCATCGAGCGCGAGTTTCTCGTCTTCCTGAAGTTTGATAAACAAAAAGTTTTTCATCCTCAAAGAATTCAATTTGCTGAATGTCCCGGCGGTAAGGTAATTACGTATGAATGGATTGACAGTCAGAGAAATTCCTATTCCGTTATGACCGCCTTTGTATCTTTGGAGCCATCTTTCAAGCCTGTTCATGAATGTTGCACGCGATTGAATGTGACCCGTTCCTCTGCACATCGGACAAAGATCGGAAATACTTTGCAGGATATTCTGCCTGATGCGCTGTCGCGTGATTTCAACCAGTCCGAATTCGCTGACGGGCAGTATGGTAACTTTTGCCCTGTCATTGCGGAATTCTCTCTTCACTTCTTCAAACAACTTTCTCCTGTTTCTCTCATCATACTGATCAATGAAATCTACTACAATGATTCCTCCGATATCGCGGAGTCTAATCTGCCTGACAATTTCTTTAGCCGATTCAAGGTTTGTGTTGAGTGAATTAATTTCCTGATCTCTGTGCCGGGCATACTTCCCGCTGTTAACATCAACGACAGTCATTGCCTCGGTCGGTTCGATGATAATATAACCGCCGTTCTTAAGCCAGACTTTTCTTTGAAGTGATTCTTCAATCTGTTTTTCGATACTGTAAACATCAAACAAAGGCTGCGCGCCGTTATACAGTTCTACTTTATCTGAAAATTCAGGAGACGTATCATCAACATAAGACTTAACTTCTCTGAATATCTTTTTTGAATCAATTATGACTTTTGAAATATCTTCCTTGAATAAATCTCTTACAACAGATGAAGTAGTGGAAACGTCTTTATACAAAAGCAGCGGTGACTTTGCCTGCTTGAGCTTTGACTGAATGTCGTTCCATGTGTTTATGAGGTTGTTAAGGTCATCTAATATCAGATTCTCATCCTGACCTGCTGCAACAGTTCTAATTATTATTCCGAAACCCTTTGGCAAGGTTGACTTGACTATACTGCGCAGTCTTCTTTTTTCGCGAGGGTTATAAATTTTTCTTGAAAGACCAATCTTTCTTTCGAAAGGTATAAGCACGAGATATCTTCCCGGAATGGAAACTTTTGATGTGATTCTGAATCCTTTGTTGCCGACAGGCTCCTTGGTGATCTGAACTATAATGTCCTGACCCCGCTCAAGATTAGGTGTGAATTTTTTTGATGAATATTCCTTGTGGTTGTCTTTGGGAGACTCTTCTTCTTCCTCATCATCTTCCTCTACTTCGCTGTCGTCGCCAATTATTGCCGCATATTCGTCAAGCGTATCCCCTATATCCGAGAAGTGGAGGAATGCGTCCTGCTGAAATCCAAGGTCAATGAATGCCGCTCGAATTCCCGGAATTACTTTTCCGACCTTACCAAGATATATGTCTCCGACATTTCTCTCCTTTGCCGGAGTGTCGAGAAAGAATTCAGCAAGTTTGCCGTCTTCTGTAATGGCAATTCTTACTTCTTCCCCGAGAGAATTGATTAATATGACTTTTTTCATCTTTTACAAATTCCGGAATGACTCTTTCAATTAAGAGTTCATGGATGCCAGAAATTCCTTATTGGATTTAGTGCCTTTCATTTTACCCAATAAAAATTCCATTGCTTCAATTGGATTGTAATCTGAAAGAAGCTTTCTCAATAGCCATACCCTGTTCAGAGTATCGCTTGTCAGGAGTAGTTCTTCTTTTCTGGTTCCGGATTTGTTCAAGTCAATCGCAGGGAAAACTCTTCTGTCGGACAATCTTCTGTCAAGAACGATTTCCATGTTACCCGTTCCTTTAAACTCTTCAAAGATTACTTCATCCATTCTGCTTCCGGTTTCAATTAAAGCAGTGGCAATTATTGTTAAGCTGCCGCCTTCGTCAATGTTACGGGCAGCTCCGAAAAATCTCTTCGGCTTGTGAAGTGCATTTGCATCTACACCGCCGGATAAAATCTTTCCGCTGTGCGGAATAACTGTATTGTGTGCTCTTGCAAGACGGGTAATACTGTCAAGCAAAATTACAACATCTTTTTTTGCTTCGATGAGCCTCTTTGCTTTTTGAAGCACTATCTCCGAAACCTGAACGTGTCTTTCAGGCGGTTCATCGAATGTCGAACTGATTACTTCAGCCTTTACATTCCTTTCCATATCCGTAACCTCTTCCGGACGCTCATCAATTAACAACACTATTAAATGAACCTCGGGATGGTTTCTTGTAATGCTGTTTGCCAAGGTCTGAAGCAGTATTGTCTTACCGCTCTTCGGCGGGGAAACTATAAGTCCTCTCTGCCCCTTCCCGATTGGAGTAAATAAATCCATTATCCTCATCGAGTATTCTCCCGGCGCAGTCTCAAGCCCGATTTTTTCCTGCGGGTAAAGTGGTGTAAGATTATCAAATAAAATCCTGTCCCTTATCGTATCCGGATTTTCATAATTGACTGCTTCGACTTTAAGCAGCGCAAAAAATCTTTCACCTTCCTTCGGAGGTCTTACCTGACCGCTTATTGTGTCTCCCGTTCGGAGCAAAAACTTCTTTATCTGCGAAGGAGAAACATATATATCATCAGGGGATGGCAAATAGTTATAATCCACAGATCGCAGAAATCCATATCCGTCGGGAAGCACTTCAAGCACTCCGATTGCATAAGCATATCCGTCTTTCTTTGTCTGTGCTTCGATAATTTTAAAGATTAACTCTTGCTTCTTCAGATCACTGTAACCCGAAACATCCAGCTCCTTTGCTATCTGAATGAGCTCGGCAACTTTCTTTGATTTTAAATCCGTAACATTTTTTGAGTCACTAAATGAAGTGGCTTTTGTGGCGTTTTTAGTATCCATATTTAGATTCCTTTCTTGCGAGGGCAAAAACTTTGGAGGAAAATTATATTATTGTATTAAATTGAAAAAATTATTTTTTAAAATCTGATGTATCGTAAAATTTCAATAATTTCCTTAAGAAGTAATAAGGGGTGTTATTTGAATGCTGACAAAACTATTACTTATCATAAAAACTATCAAGTTATAAATGAAAAAAAATTGGCAAGCATTCAGATAGACAATACAGTCGCAATTTTGCTGACATAGGTTGCAGCAATAGTGAACTTGCATTTCGTGATTACAAACTTTTGCAATTTTTTAAGCTCAACGAACTCATTGAATTTTCAGGCTCAATTAGGTATTTTTGCATTCAATGAAGAGAATAAAGATACCGGTAAAAAAAAAAAGAACCAATAAGGAGAACTTTAATAAATATAATTTTGAGTCTCAATTCTATGTCAGAAGACCAATCAGAATCTTATTTTATGTCCTTGTTATAGTCCTGCCGATTGTATTTGCATATATTTATTTCCGTTTCGCAGTCAGATCAAATAAAGTTTTTAGCTTCCCGCTTGATGATCCCTGGATCCACCTTACCTTTGCAAGAAACATTGCTGAATATTTCAGTTTCTCTTATTTCAAGAATGAAATGGTTACCGCAGGTTCAACTTCACCTCTGTATACTATAATCTTATCATTGTTCTTCATCATTTCAAAAGATGAAATGGTGATAAGTTATGGACTGGGAGTTCTCTTCTTTATACTTTCATCACTCTCATTTTATAAATTGAGCAGGCTGGAGTTTGACAAAGATATAATCTTCGCGCTATTGTGTACGGGCATTTTCATAATAGATAAATGGATTAACTTCATAGCGCTTTCCGGAATGGAAACGACCATGTTTATTTTCCTTCTCATACTATGTTCCTATTTTTACCGCTCACGGAGCGCGGTGCCTTTTGCAATTACGCTCGGACTTATCCTCTGGACCAGACCCGATGGTGTGGCATTCATAGCGGCTGTGGTTCTTGATTACATATTGGTAAAAGTTTACTCAAAGGAGGATCTGAAACTGTTTGTATTTTCCGATAAAGAGTTGAAACAGATTGCACTGATTTTTTTCGGGATTGTCGCTCTGTATTTCGGAATGAATCTTTATCTTTCCGGCTCCCTGCTTCCTAATACATACAATGCGAAACTCGCGTATTACTCTCCGGAATTCAGAAGCAGATGGGACTTCCTTCAGATTGAAGTCTGGGAATATTTCAAGACAGGCTCATACTATGTGCTCATGATCGGTTTTTTATTTTCTGTAGGAAAACTTTTATATGATTTTTGGAAAAAATCTTATAATCAAAATAGCCTTTACATATTCTTCATACTCATACTTGTGTTTATTTACTGGTTGAAACTTCCGTATGCACACAGATTCGGCAGGTATATGATGCCGTTGATTCCGTTTTTTATTCTGGTTGGAACTATCGGCTTCAGAGATATGGCAAGGATTATAAATAAGTTCACCAATAACCCTCTCTTTGCGAAAAGCATTTTTTACATATTCATAGGAGTGACATATTTCATCGGCATAAAAAATTATGATGAGAACAGGGAACTCTACGCAATTCAATGCAAGTATATTTATGACAGACAAGTAAAGGCAGCCGAATGGATAAAGAAGTTTACCAAGGAAGACGATGTAATTGCAACGCATGATGTCGGTGCAATCGGATATTACTCTGACAGAAAAATTGTTGACGTTGCAGGACTTGTCACACCTGAACTCATTACAAAGATAAATGATCGTGATTATGTAGATTATATGCAGAAGTATATGACAGAAAAGGGTGTCACTTACCTTGCATTTCTTCGTGAATGGTTCCGCGTCTCAAATCAAAACCCTATGTTTACTACGGTTAACTCCCTGCCTCCGGAAATCATGGAAGTTTACAAATACACTCCAGGTAAGACGCATATACTTTCCCGCGAAGCCAACAGTTTACTTATGAGAGCGCAGACACTTGCTTCCCAGAGAGCGCCCCAGCAAATCATCTATGTGATTAACAGAGTCCTCGAACTTGAACCGGAAAGTTCACAGGCATACTATCTTCGCGCTTATGCTTATTCTCTCATGAAGGATGATGTTAATTATGAAAAAGATCTGAAGAAAGCAATAGAACTCTTTCCGGATTTTAAAGATGCGCATCTTTATCTCGGATTGTTGTATTCAGATAAAGGCAGGTTTGATGAAGCAAAGGAACAACTTTCACGGACACTTGAACTTGAGCCTTCCAATGTGAGGGCAATGAATTCACTGAAAATAGTAGATGATTCACTGTCCGCCAGACAATCAACTCTCCTTAGATAAATTACCTCCGGGTCTAAATGGTTAAGATTCCATTCGGCATATTCAAAAAGTATTACAGGTACATTCTCGTCATTAATCTGCTCCTGATTACTTTCATAATTTATGAACTCTTTTATTCAAGACATTACAGAAAAGGCGAAGAAGAAATAAACGTATTCATTCAGCCGGGAATGCATCTGGATGAAATCATCCGGATGCTGAAATCCTCCGATGTTATAAGGGATGAACTGCTATTTAAGATTGCGGTTAAAATACTTGGAAAGGAAAATCAGATCATTTCGAATCTGTATGTTTTCAAGAACGGACTCAATAATTCGGAACTGATTTCTTTGCTGACCGACAAAAGCAAAGTCAACCTTATCCGTTTTACAATTCCTCCCGGATACAACCTCAATCAGATTGCAAAACTTGCGGAAAAAAAATTATCTCTTTCCCGCAACAAGATTTTCAAAGAGGCTTCAAATGATTCTCTGATAGAACTTCTCGGACTTAAAGGAAAAATAAAAAATCTTGAAGGCTTTCTCTATCCCGATACTTATGATTTGCCTCCCGGCATCACGGAAAAAAGTCTGATTAGAATTCTCTTTTCCGAATTCAGAAAAAAAATTTTGGACAACACGGAAATCAGCTCTTTAATCCGCGAGCGGCAAACAGATTTATTGAATACCGTGACCCTTGCTTCCATAATCGAGGGTGAAACAAAACTTGATTCAGAGAAGCCTCTGATTGCAGGAGTCTATCTTAACCGGATTAAAAAGGGAATGAGACTCGAAGCAGATCCTACAATTCAATATATACTTCCCGACGGACCTAAGAGCAGGCTATTGTTCGAAGATCTAAAAATCGAATCTCCTTATAATACATACCTGCACAAAGGACTTCCGCCCGGACCTATTAACAACCCTTCTGCAAAGTCTATTCTCGCAGCTCTTAATCCCGCTGATCACGGATATCTTTTTTTCGTCGCAACAGGTGAGGGCGGTCACAGATTTTCGGAAACTTATGCACAGCATCTTGACGCAATCAGGGATTACAAAAAAAAGTTAAGAGAAAAAGATTCAACGGAGAAAAGATAATTTGAAAGGTCAACTATCAAATCTGCTCCGCACTTTCTTTCTCGTTGAAATCAGAGACAAGAATAATGCGGGATTGAAGAAATTTGCAGGAACTCTTGCAATATATCTCTTTGTCAATTCTATGCTATCCTTTGGATATTACCGTGCCTTTAATGAAAAGAGTTATGTCATTTTGTCTTTTTCGTCAATATTGTTTCTGCTTTCATTCATCGTGCTTACGGACATGGGCAATCTTTTTTTCTCCGGCAGGCACAGGGAATTATTGAGGTCGCTGCCTTTGCGGAATGAAGACTTGATGCTGTCGCGAATCATTTCATCATTCACATTTCTTAGTATTCTGATTACTGCTGCTTTGGTCCCTCAAGTCATTTTTTTTTATAAATATTCAGAAAGCATTTTTCGATGCATCAGCTTTGCGGCTGCAGAATTTCTGTTTGCGTATCTGATTATCGGACTCGAGATCATTATGTATTCTGTCGCAGTGAAATTTCTGAAATCAAGAGCAACGCTGCTTATCAATTTAATGCAGGTGCTCTTTTTTGTATTCATATTTTATTCGACCTCATTGTCTTCCGGGAAATCAGGTGTCAAATCATTGTTGACTCGCGAAGATATTTCACAATCACAGTTCGTAAAGTACATCCCCCAAACGTTATACGCCGGAGCGCTCGACGATAATCTCCGATTTGCACTTTGCTTTGCAATAACGGCGGCTGTCTTTGCATTTCTTTTTATCTTCCTTAAGAAAAATCAGGATGATATCGCAGATTCATTTGCGGCAATTTCAGTTAAGCCGGAAAAAACAACAAAAATTTCTATACTGAATCGCTATTCGTCAGCGTTGGAGAAATTGCTTCTCAAAGATAATGTTGAAACCGCTGGTTTCAAACTTGCACAAAATCAAATTGGGAACTCCAAATTTCTCAAGATGAAGTTCTTTCCGGTGTTCCTGATGCCTGTTGTAGTTGTAATTACAGGTGTAGCAATGAATATAAGCTCACTGATTATTTTTGACGGAAGCAAGAACTTCATTACAACTTCAATCATAATGATAAGTCCGACTGTTACATTCACGCTGATAATGTGCTCGCGATTGCTCATGTCAAATACTAAGATACTCGACCCGGCTTCATCCGAAACTATGTGGATCTATGAAACGCTTCCTGTTGAAAATACCAAGAAAATATTGACCGGAACGGCAAAGTATATTCATGCTTACTTTGTCCTTCCCGCAGTAGTTATTGTAATTGTACTTTTGACTTTCAAAATAGATTTCACAGCCGTATTCACAAACCTCTTGTTTATTTCATCCGGAATTTATTTCATTAACTCCGTCAATCTGCTGTTTGACAAAACGCTGCCGTTCACTTTAGAAAGTTCAAAATTCAATTCGATTTCAAAAGTCACGGAAATACTGTTTTCAATTCTGCTTGGAATGCTTTTGTTTTTCATTCAGATTTTTGTTTTTCAAAACATTATTTTTGTATTAATCAGCATTGTGATTCTTATTGCTGCAGCCATACTTATCAACCGAAACTAAAGTTCATCTTATGCCGGACAAAAAATCATCGGGAATTTTGCAGCCTGAAACATCAACATTGATAAGGACTTATGATGGTTCTGGAAAGAACATCATACTTGCAATGACAGGGACGAGCGGCGCTATTTACGGACTTAGAATGTTAAGAGCTCTCCTTATTAATGAGTTTAATGTTGATCTGATACTGTCCGAGTATGCAGTGTTTACTTTGTTCAATGAATGTGGCGTGGAAATAACTCCGTCAAAACTTCCCGCTCTCTTTCCCGAGATCGCTTTGCTCAAATCAACCGTGACATTTCACAATAATCTCGATCTCAAATCTGAAATATTCACAAGCAAATATTATTGCCACGGAATGATTGTAATGCCATGTTCGATGGGCATTGTCAGCGGAATAGCAAATGGAGAGAGTAAAACTCTCATCGAAAAATCTGCGGACTTTGCATTGTCATATTCGAGACCACTGATAATAGTACCAAGGGAAACTCCCCTGAACAAAATACATCTCAATAATATGCTGAAGATAATTGATGCCGGAGGTATGATTGTCCCTGCAATGCCTGCATTTGAAGACAATCCGAAAGACTTCAGCGATCTTGCTGACTACATCGCATGTAAAGTCCTCGATGCGCTGAATTGCAATAATGCATTCAGCTTTGAATCATAGATAAGTACGGTTTGCAAAAGTTTTTCGTTAGCTTTCACTTCCCGACTCACCTCTCCAGTATCGGCAAGTATGCGATCCAGGGTCCGACATCACTCTTAAACTGCTTTGCGATTATCCTGTTTATCTGCGCGATATGACTTAGGTCGTGAACAGCCCATGTAGATAACAACTGTCTCAATGTTACATTCCCGAATTCAGTATGAATCCCCGTCATATTCAGTTTCACTTCGTCAATCTCCAGGGAACTAAGGTAATCCAGATTCTTTACTCTTAATTCCCTGAATTGATCAAGCAACTGTGAAATCGGCTTTTCTCTTGCCATTTCAAATCCGAACGTTCGGTCAAAGGGTCTAAATTTCTTATCAGCGGAATCCTTCAAAATCGAATTCATTCTCGGCACCCAGTCATCAACTTCGCAATGTATCAAATGACATAATGTCTCACTTACAGTCCAAGTCTCTCCGCCTTCGTTTAAATGTAACAGTTCCGGATTTAACTCTGCCAGCTGTGACTCAAGAACATCCGGAGTTTGGTTTAGAATGTTGCACAAATATTTAAATTTCATGATCTCAACATAACTAAGCAGGATTGATAACACAACTCCCAAGTCATTGTATGTGGATTTGATTGGATTTGAGAAGTCATCTGTAAAAGAGAAAACATTTGTATCTTTTCAACTTATTTGTTCTCATTCAGACTCAACAGATGCAGTACCATTTTGTAATTCATGCTTTCGGTGAAATCCTTGCTATAAATATCTTTCAAAGATTGATATCTTGAACCGAAGCCCTCATTTTGATAAACGTTCAGCATTCTTGAAATCACTTTTGACCCGGATGAAGGAAATGATTCAATGATTTCATTAATCATTACGGAAACATCTTCCCAAAAACCATTTCGATATATATCGAGCAAATCCAAGTTGTATGAATCGTAAATATTTCTTAACCTGCTGAAATACAGGAATAAAAACTTTCCCGCATCGGTTGCGATAACCTCGGATTTTTCGATCTCTTCCCAAAAAATACACGAACCATTCTTTTCGGGATAAATTGATATTCCTCTTTCTGATAAAACTAAATTCAGTGTGAAGCCGTCAATCGTTTTCGTTTTGCTTTCGATATAAAGGAGCAAGCTGTCGCTTTTGCTGAACCGATAAAGATCTTTGTGAACTTGCAGCTTTTCCCGGAGTTCTTGTTTCAGACACAGGCAACAAATCCGCGGATGTCTTTCGAATTTAGATTTATGGCTTAAAACAATCTCTTTCATTTTCTCAATCATATTTCTTTATTTTTAGATTTTGTAAAATTTGGATTAAAATTTTTAGCAGCTTGCAAACAGCACAAGTCCCGCGCAAATCACCCAAATAAGCGATTTTACGAAGGTCTTGAATACTTTACCAAGAATAAAGATCATTCCTGCGAAAAAAGCGAAAGCTAAAGTTAACATTCTGAAAAGGCTTTATTGTGCCTCTACTATATAATACGTTTCAGAGAACTAACTTTGGAGAAATCCGTCAATTTTTTTCAAAATGCTGCCAACAACAGAGAGTAATTTTAATATTCTAATTCCAACGTGAATTGAGTAAATTGCAAAAATAAATGAAAAGTGTTTCCCTACATACACTTGGCTGCAAACTCAACTACAGCGAAACTTCAACTATTGCTAACAATTTTTCACTGCAGGGATTTGAAGTCAGAGACTACGGACAAAAATCAGATATCTTCGTTCTGAACACATGCTCCGTTACAAACAATGCAGACAAAGAATGCAGACAGATTATCCGCAGCGTTCTTGCCAGGCATCCGGAAACGTATATAATCGTTACAGGTTGTTATGCTCAACTTCAGCCGGAAGAGATTGCATCCATTAATGGCGTTGACCTTGTACTTGGTTCAAATGAGAAATTCAGAATCGGCGAATACATAGACAACTATGAAAAGAATGCCCTTTCCTGCATTCATGTGTCTCCGGTTAATGAAATCAATGAAACTTTTTCAGCATTTTCATCCGAAATTGATTCAAGGACCAGAGCGTTTCTGAAAATTCAGGACGGGTGTGATTACAAATGTTCATTCTGCACAATACCACTTGCCCGCGGGAGATCCCGCAGCCTGCCTTTCGATTCAGTTTTAGATAATGCGAAGAAACTTACAGATTCGGGTTACAAGGAAATTATTCTGACAGGGGTTAACACCGGTGATTACCGGTATGAAAATAATTTTTTGATTGATGTTCTATACGAAATCGAAAAACTTCCCGTTGAAAGAATTCGCGTAAGCTCGATTGAACCCAATTTGCTAAATGATGAGATAATTTCGTTTGCAAAGCATTCGACAAAATTCTGCAACCACTTTCACATTCCGCTTCAAAGCGGAAGTGATGAGATTCTCAAACTCATGAGAAGAAGGTACAACAGCGGTTTTTACAGAGATCTGATTTACAGACTCAATGAAGAAATAGATTCCGTTGGAATAGGAGTTGATGTCATTGTCGGCTTTCCGGGTGAAAGCGTAGATCATTTCAGCACGACTGTTGAATTCCTCAAAGAACTTCCCGTCAGTTACCTCCATGTCTTCAGTTATTCCGAGAGAAGGAATACAGATGCTGCGGGTTTTAAGAACAGGGTTGAAATTTCCGAACGCAGAAAAAGGAGCGAGACATTGCGCAATTTATCTTTAAAAAAGAAAGCTGACTTTTATGCAAGACATGTTGGGACGTATCAAAGCGTGTTGTTCGAAACACAAAAGAATGATGATTTTATTGAAGGTTATACTTCAAATTACATAAGGGTAAGAACCGCAGCAGAAGCGCTGCCGGAAAATGAGATCAGGGATACTTTCCTTAGAGAGAGCAGAGCCGCTGATGCCGTTATTGGAGAAGTATTAAGAAATAATTGATGAACGTTTTCTTTATCAGACATGCCGAAGCAATTGATTACGAAACCGAAACAGTTAAATCGGACGAATACAGGTATATCACCGAAGAAGGAAGAAAGGAAACACGAAAGGCGGCAAAGATTCTTCGCAAGGAAATGAAGCATGTCAACAAATTTTTTTCCTCGCCTCTGATCAGGGCAGTTCAGACTGCGGAATTATTTGCTGCGATGATTAAATTTAAAGGCAGCATTGAGATTGTCAATGAACTACAAAATGAATATACGACCGGCTCTGTACAGGATCTCATAAGAAGAAATTCAGGACTCGATTCAATTGCGCTTGTAGGTCATGAACCTAAAATGAGTGTATTGATAAGAATAATGTCTGACAAAAAGAGCTTCAGTGATTTCTCAAAATCCGGAGTATGCCTTGTCGAGTTAAAGGGAGCAGAGTCGGGAAAATTAATCTGGTATTTTGATCCGGAGAAAATGGATTTCATACGATGAGTCTGCTTGAAATCAAGGATGTTAACTTTACATACAACGGGAAAAATCCTCCCTATAAGAATTTTGCAATAAGAGATTTCTCGGCAGATGTAGAGAAGGGTGATTTCATTTCGGTTATAGGAAAGAACGGTTCCGGAAAATCAACTATTATAAAATTAATTGCGCGGATTTATTTGCCGGACAGCGGTGCAATTTCCTATTGCGGGAAAAATATTTCAGAATACAGCAGAAAGCATTACTCAAAACTTGTTTCGTATTTGCCTCAATCTGTAGAGATCAATGAAAATTTGAAAGTTAAAGAATTCCTTATGCTCGGAAGATATGCTCATAAGAAGTTTACCGATTTTGCATTTTCAAATGATGATAATGCAACCGTGAGCGCTGCGATAGAAACGATGTCATCGGAAGAACTGACCGGAAAGGACATGAATAGTCTGTCCGGCGGTGAAAGGCAGAAGGTTTTGATTACGCTTTCTCTTGTGCAGCTTGATGTTACAAAGAGCCTTCAGGAAAAGGTTCTCATTATTGACGAGCCCATGACTCATCTTGACATTAATCATCAGCTTGAAATTTTCGGGCTGTTGAAGCGGCTCAACGAAAACGGGCTGACCATAATCGTTATCATGCATGATATGAATCTTGCGATGACCTTTTCCAATAAATCAATGCTGATAGACAAAGGTGAACTTGCAGCTTACTCGGATGTAAAAAATGTTATAACGGAAGAAATGCTTAAAGAATATTTCCTCATTAATTCCAAAATTGTGAATTTTGAGAAAAATTATTTTATAAATTACATCCCCGGTTAATTTAAATTTTGTTTCAAAAAAATTATTACTGTTAAAACATATTATGAGCTATAAAAAAATACTTGTCGAAGATTATGAGTTGACGAAGAAAATAATTCTTAACAGGCCCGAGAAAAGAAATTCACTGGATGAAGAAATGATTGAAGAGTTAACCGGTGCAGTCAATTCGTTTTCATCCGACAAGGAAACCAGAAGCATAGTCATCACCGGAGCGGGAGGAAATTTTTGTTCCGGACTTTATCTTGATTATCTTCAGAAGATTTCACAATACGACATTATTGAAAACAAGAATGATTCACGCAGATTCATGGATATGCTTCTTGCAATTTACAATTGCTCCAAGCCGGTGATTGCATCTGTGGAAGGGTATGCGCTTGCGGGTGGATGCGGCATTGCCAGCGCGTGCGATCTGATTGTAACGACTAAAAATGCGCAGTTCGGCTATACCGAAGTTAAGATCGGATTCATTCCCGCAATTGTGATGGTGTTCCTGCTGAAGAAGGTTTCCGAATCCAGGGCAAAGGATATGCTCCTGACATCAAAGTTTATCAGTGGAGAGGAAGCTCACAAGATTGGATTTGCAAACTACGTTTGCGAGGACAATGAACTTGAAGCAACGACAAACTCACTAACCAGGGATCTCAATAAACTACCGATGAGTTCTCTTGCTATGACAAAAGAAATGTTCTGCAATGTTTCATCAATGAGTTTCGAAGCTGCTCTGGAATATGCTTTAAACATGAATGCGATTACAAGGATGACGGAAGAATGCAGAAACGGAGTGAAGAATTTTTTAACAAAAAGGAAATAATCCGGCAACACTAAAAAATAATTTTTGATTTTTAATTTTTAATTGAAATAAAAATGTCTGAAAAAAAATACAACACAATACAATATCTGGACAGAAATGAATCACAATATGGTCCGTCGCCGAAGTGTTTTGAATATCTCAAGAATGTTGGGATTGAAGATCTGTCCTGGTATTCAAGAGATTATGCCAGAGGGGTGAAGTCAAAATTATCCGAGAAGATTGCGAAAGATTTCGGTTTTAAGGAGAGCCAGATAATTATGTCTTACGGAAGTGAAGACATACTGAAGCAGATAATTCACAGGTATCTTGCGCGCGGAGAGAAAGTTCTTATTCCTAAGGAAGCGTGGTGGTATTACAAAAAAGTTGCATACGAGGTCGGAGGATTCAATGTTGAATATCCCATGAAGAAGGGAAAGGTTGATGGAATTGATTCATACATGTATGACGTTGAAAAGATGATTTCGATTTATGAAAGAGAGAGGCCGAGAATAGTTGTGATTGCTTCTCCGAACAATCCGACAGGCAACAGGATGACAAGGGAGGAGCTGGGAAGATTCCTTGACGTTTGCAGAGGTGCGATCGTAATGATTGATGAAGCATACTGGGGTTTCGGTTCGACAGACAACAGTTATGTCAAACCATACATTGATGATTTTCCTAATCTGATAATCTGCAGGACATTCTCAAAGTATTACGCCCTTGCCGGATCAAGAATCGGATTCAGTTTCGCAGGCAACAACCTTGAAGAGCTGAAGGATTACACAACACGTTATCTGGGTTTTAATCTGATTTCGGAAAACCTTGCACTGATTGCAATGGAAGACAGCGAGTATTACGAAAGAGTTACAAAGTGGATGCAGGATGACAAGGAATATTTTTATCAGGAGTTCGGGAAGATGACAGGCTTCACGCCATATAAATCATATTCAAATTTCATGCTCGTTGACATGCCCAAAGACATTCGCAAGGATATGGATAAATATCTCAAAGAAAGAAATATGCTCATAAAATTTCTGGATGAAGAGGCGTTTAAGACTGAAACGAGAATTACACTCGGAACGCGCGAGCAGAACCAGTACCTGATGGAATCCATAAAAGATTTTCTAAAGCAGAGGAAATAAATTGTCAAAACAGAAACCGGAACAATCTTCAAAGACCAATTCAGCAAAGTATATTCTGATTGCGGTACTGATAGCAGTTGCAGGATATTTCATTTATGACAACTTTATTGACAAAGACAAAAATGATAAATATGTATTCTCCACAGATCCGCAGGAAAGATTTAAGAATATTAAAGAACCGCAGTTTAAAAAAGAGGGAGAACTAGAGTTTCTAAGCAGCGATGGTAATACCGTCATCAAAAAAATTGATGTTGAACTCGCCGAAAATGATGATGAAAGAATGCAGGGATTGATGTACAGGAAATCAATGGATGAATTTCGAGGAATGCTTTTTATTTTTGATTCAGAAAACGATGAGTCCTTCTGGATGAGAAACACGATAATGAGTCTCGATATTATTTATGTAAATGCGCACAGAGAGATTGTGAAAATATTTAAACATACCACTCCATTTTCAGAGAGCTCTCTGCCCTCGGGGAAACCGGCACAGTATGTGGTGGAAGTCAATGCCGGATTTACCGACAAGTATGGAATTAAGGAAGGTGACAAGATACGTTTTGAAAAGCTTAAGTAACGTTTACATCTTCTCTGTTTTTATGTTTTTCTTTTTTACTCCCGCTTGCTCAAGAATTTTTTTTACTGATTCAACCATTTGATCAGGACCTGTTACGTAAAATATTTTATTCGATAGATCGTCAAGGTATTTTTCCAGAAGTTCTTTTGAAATTTCTCCGCTCTCATATCCCCCTGAATCTTCTGATACATCTCTAATTACCGGTATGAATTTTAAATGAGAATTTTCGGAATCCCATTTCTTAAACTCATCAAAAAAAACAAACTGCCCCGGCTCTCTACTCAAATGAAATATGTAAATCCGGTATTTTAATCCTCGTTCAATCTCCTTTTCGATAATACTTCTGACCGGTGCTATGCCTGTTCCTCCTGATATAAAGACTTTATCGTATGCATCATTTTCAATTTTCAAACTGCCGAATGCTTTGCTGACAAGAATATTTGTTCCGGGTTTTACTTCCAACAAGTTACCGACAAAGATCGATGAATTTTTTCTCGCTACTATCATCAGTTCCTTTTTATTGTTGGGAGAACTTGCGATTGAGAAGGGCCGGGAATGACCCTTTTTATCCGGTGATGCAGGGTTAGGGATTGTAAAGTATGCATATTGTCCTGCTTCAAAGTTATAATCGGTTTCTTCGATATCAAATACAAATGCAACTGTATTCTGATAGATTTCAGATTTGCTTTTGAGCCGGAGAGTGAATTCTTTCAAAATTTTATTCTTAACGGTAGCTTGGCAATTTTCAAACAGGTGGTTAAACAAGAAAACCTTCCCGCGAGAGAAGGTTTTTGCAGAGAGAGAGGGATTCGAACCCCCGGTGACCGTGAGGCCACAACGGTTTTCAAGACCGCCGCTTTCAACCGCTCAGCCATCTCTCTAATTTGTTAAAATTACGAATTATGAATCAGGAATTCAATTCAGACAAAATTCATAATATGCTGGTTAAAGAAATTGACTTTTAATATGCGTCGGAAAAGTAAATGAATCCCCCACGATTGTTAAACATTGCTTGCGGAATAAATACATACACCTTAGCTTGCTAAAGTTGCTCCAAGTCATTGTCATCTCAAAACGCATATCCAATTCCCGTATAAATCCTAAAGTCATTATTCGGCTGCTCACCAATCAACTTCTCGCTGAACGGCAATTGCATATTGAACTCAATGGAGAATTCATTATAATAGGTATCTATTCCTCCTGTCCAGAACCACACATCACCCCCGGATCCGGCTGCATAAGTTCCGTTCAGCTTATCCTGATTTGCAGATTCAAAGTAAACCCCGGAGTGAGGAAGAAATACAAGCGTTTCGGTATCAAACTCATAAAAAAAAGTCGAAGTCCAGTTGAATCTGTTGCCGAAGCTATATTGATTTTTGTTTGTACCGTTAACAGTATAAACAACATCATTTCTCCATCCGAGATTTAGCTTCTCTAATTTGGCAAGATGCAGTCCTGTCAAAAGCAAATCAAAGCTGCCCGTTCCGGGCTGAAAGTGAGGCTCGACTTCACCCTGTGCTACAGTCTTGTTATATACGCCTGTTGGAATACTTGCACCGCCTCCGAGAAATATCCTCTGCCATAAATTTGTCTTAGAAGTAATTTCTGAATTATAAACCTGGTACTGCATCATTAATTTCATGTCTCCCATTCCGTTAAATCTATTTCCTTCAATCTCGTTTGAAGAAAATGGAACAGTGAGAAACAACCTTAGCTTCGGAGTGAAGTAATATCTTACGTAGAACTCAAGATCATTGTAATACTCCGCAGAAGATGTTGCCTCATGTCCTTCATGATCAACACTTTGATTTTGTTCCGTGTGTGCTTCAGTAAAAAATTTCACGAGGCTGTATCTTACGCCAAGTTGACTATATGAGAAATTGGGATCAAGTCCCATATAGCATCCGCAAAGGTCGCAGCTAATTTCAGCATTATCATGAAGGTCGGAAAGCTTCACTATTTTCTTCGGAAGCCTGACCTCTTCATTCGACCTTACCAGTGCAGCGGAAAAGAATATTGCAAGAAGCAAAATTAGATTTTTCATTCTTTAACATTTAAAGTTTTGATTCAAAGCTTACATCAATCAACAGACGTGAAAATATTTTCAAGGTGAACTTATTTTCCGGAATCGTCACGAATTTGTATGAAAGAATAAATTCGTTTTCAGTATTGAATACTTCAAAAAATAAAATGGAAGAAATTATTAGGACCGGGGAGGAGGATCCATGTCCTCCGACGATTGTGTCGCAGTAATCCGGATATTTTCGACCGGGATAATTATCTGCTTTTCTGTGTATGGAAAGAAATTGAGATTTGGGATATTGTAATCACCTAACTTTAATTTAAGATCAATAGTAGTTCCTTTCGTTTCGCTGTCGCTTTGTTCACTTATTTTTTTATCTAGATAGCAATGCGCATTACAGTTTTCAATTTTCTTCTGACAACAGCTTTCCGTCAAACCTTTAACATTGATCTTGTAAAGAGAATAATACAAGAAAACATAATTACAATGAAGCAGAAGGATGGCAACCAAACCTGCGCAAACTATTTTCTTCGACAATTTCAGCAAGACTGTGAGTAGAGTTTCCTCAAATTAGCAAATTAAGATGAAAAAATTTGAACCAAAATTTGTTCAATGAGAATCAAAGAGAATTATTGGAATAGAGTTCAAATTAAATTGGAAATGATTTCATAAATAGCTGGGAGGTTCTGTGAGTATAGGGTCAAAACCGTTTAAAACGGTTTTGACCAGGAAGCGATTTCTCATGAACTGCATGGAGGATTTGGGGTATCTTCGTGTCAAAACCGTTTAAAACGGTTTTGACCCAATGAGTACACTAAACCAACTGTGAAACTCTCACCTGAATCATAACGGAATATTACCGTGCTTCTTCCTGGGATTTATATCAACTTTATTCTTCAGTAAATCAAAATAGTAAATCAACTTCTCTCGCGTATCTCGGGGTTCTATTATATCATCAATGAATCCTCTTTCGGCTGCAAGATACGGATTTGCAAACTTCTCCGTGAATTCAAGAACTTTATCAGCGAGAGCTTTCGCTTTGTCTTTGGATGCTTCAATTTCTTTCTTAAAAATAATCTCCGCTGCGCCCTGCGCTCCCATAACCGCAATCTCGGCTGTCGGCCATGCAAGATTTATATCACCTCTTACATGTTTTGAATTCATGACGTCATAAGCGCCTCCATATGCCTTACGAATGATTACTGTAATTTTCGGAACCGTCGCCTCACAGAAGGCATAGAGAAGTTTCGCTCCGTGACGAATTACTCCCCTCCATTCCTGATCTGTTCCCGGCAAAAAGCCCGGCACATCCTCAAGCACTAACAAAGGAATATTGAATGCATCACAGAACCTGACGAACCTCGCACCCTTAATTGATGAGTTCAAATCTAAAACCCCTGCAAGAACAAGCGGCTGATTCGCCACAATACCAATTGACCTCCCTGCAATTCTCCCGAATCCCACAACAATATTTTCTGCATACTCCTTGTGAACTTCAAAAAAACTGTCATCATCCAGGAGCGATGTTATTATCTCCTTTACATCATAAGGCTTGTTCGGATTGTCAGGAAGAAATGTATCAAGATGTTCGAGTTTCTTTTGACCTTTGTCATATTGAGCCGGTGGAACCGGATCCATATTGTTCAGCGGAATGTATGAAACCAGATTTCGTATGCTTTGATAGCATTCAATTTCATTTGCGCAAGTAAAATGGCTGACACCACTTTTCACCGCATGCGTGTTGGCTCCGCCAAGCTCATCAAAAGTAACTTCTTCGTGTGTAACTGTTTTCACAACATTAGGTCCGGTTACAAACATATATGAAATTTTATCAACCATAAAAACAAAATCGGTAATTGCAGGGGAATAAACAGCGCCGCCTGCGCATGGTCCCACGATCGCAGAGATTTGCGGTATCACCCCGCTGGCAAGTGTGTTGCGAAGGAAAATATCCGCATAACCTCCGAGCGATATTACACCCTCCTGAATTCGCGCTCCTCCGCTGTCATTGATACCAATCACAGGAACTCCTATCTTCATTGCAAGGTCCATGATCTTACAGATTTTCTTTGCATGATACTCTGCAAGAGAACCCCCGAGTATCGTAAAATCCTGCGAGAACACGCACACA
The DNA here is from genome assembly GCA_039810605.1 of Ignavibacteria bacterium. Lineage (GTDB taxonomy): Bacteria > Bacteroidota > Ignavibacteria > Tepidaquicellales > Tepidaquicellaceae > JAGPCH01. Next base: position 30,429 of record JBDHXH010000018.1, read on the forward strand.
GGCCTTCCATCAATTGTTCCCGTACCGGTTACAACTCCATCTGTGAAGTATCTCTGATTCTCCAGATCAAAATTATTTGATTGATGCTTTACAAAAATATCCGTTTCATGAAAACTACCTTCATCGAGAAGCAAATCAATTCTCTCCCTTGCCGTAAGTTTTCCTTTCTTATGCTGCGAATCTATTCTTTCCTTTCCTCCGCCAAGCAATGCTTCCGCCTTTGTCTGTTTTAACTTCCTAATCTTTTCAGCATTGGTCATGTTAAAAAATTTAATTTATTTTGATTTAAATCAGATTGGATGATGCAAACATATAAATTTTTGTGTCTCTTCTATTTTAAACATAGGCTTTGTAATGAATTGTACATAAGGAAAATTCAATCAGCGAAGTCATCCAAGGGATTTGGAAATCAGAAATCAGCTATATAGAACATCCGGTTCCCGATTCTTAATTTTGAATTCGGACAATCTCCACTCCAAGCGCTTTCATCTTAACATCAATCTCTTCATATCCCCTGTCAATATAAATTGCACCGTTTACAACCGACTCTCCTTTTGCAATTGCTGCTGCAATCAAGTACGAGAAACCCGCGCGAAGATCCGGAACGTTTATTTCTGCAGAATGAAACGGCGTTGGTCCTTTGATGACAGCACTGTGGAAATAATGAGTATTGGCAAACCTGCAATCAAGCCCGCCCAGGCAGGTGTCATAAAGTCCTATGTCTGCTCCCATCTTTTTGAGTTCGTTTACATAACCAAATCTTTCCTCATATACAGTTTCATGAACTATAGATATCCCGCTTGCTTGCGTCATCAGTATTACAAAAGGCTGTTGCCAGTCTGTCATGAATCCCGGATGAACATTTGTTTCAATCGCAATTGATTCCAACTCACCGTCATAAAAAAATCTGATTCCGTTGTCTCTGACTTCATATTTTCCACCTACCTTCCTTACCGCATTCAGAAAAGTAATCAAGTCATCCTGTATCGCATTTTCGATGAACACGTCTCCCTTTGATGCTATTCCGGCGCATGCAAATGATGCTGCCTGATTCCTGTCAGGTATGACTGTATGCTCTGCTCCGTTTACTCTGTCAACACCTTCTATCGTAATTTTTCTATCCGTGCTGATTTCAATTATGGCTCCCATCTTCTGCAGGAATTTTATTAAATCAATTATCTCCGGTTCGACAGCAGCATTTGTAAGTATTGTTCGACCCTTTGCAAGAGTACTTGCAATGATGATGTTTTCTGTTGCACCCACGCTTGGATATTCAAGCCGAATGTTGTTCCCCTTCAATCCGTCTGTCTCAAGAAAAAAATAATTCTCTTCCACTGTGACCTTACATCCAAGTTTTTCGAGGGAGTCAATGTGAAAGTTCACGGGACGTGAACCAATTTTGCATCCGCCGGGAACCGGGATTCTCGCTCTTCCGGTGCGAACAAGCAGCGGACCTGCAAGAAGCACTGCAACTCTCGTCTTATTTCCGGAATCTTCATCTATAACTGAAGCAGTTATCTCCTTACTTTGCGCATAAAGTTTATCCTCATCGAAAGATATTTTGCTTCCAAGTGATTCGCAGATTTCTTTCGTCAGAATCAAATCACTGATCTTGTTGGGAGAATTATGAAGGATGCATTTCTCTTCGGTAAGCAGAGATGCCACAACTAATTTCGAAGCGGAATTCTTGGCTCCGCTGACTTTTACTTTTCCATGAAGCGGCTTTCCGCCGTTGATAAGAAATTTAGAACCGTTATCGGACAATTGATTCGTATTTAAACATAAGAAGTTAGATGCCGGACGTAACTTGTAACCAAGATATGCATTCAAAGCCGCTTGTAGACTGTATCAAAATCAATCTTTCCAATATCCCATATCTCCGAATTTTTTTATTCTCAAATCAAGAAGCTTATCACTCTTAAATTTGCTTACAGAATTTAGTTCTTCAAGGAGAACTTTCTTCAAATTCTCTGCTGCTGCATGATGGTCTCTGTGAGCGCCTCCCGCCGGCTCTTCAACTATTCTGTCTATTATCTTAAGCTTCAACATATCCTTAGATGTAAGTTTGAGCGCTTCAGCCGCCTGCTCTTTGAAATCCCAGCTCCTCCATAATATTGAAGAACATGACTCCGGCGATATCACGGAATACCAGCAGTATTCAAGCATTAATATTCTGTCCCCTACGCCAATTCCCAATGCGCCTCCGGATGCACCCTCGCCAATTATAACTACAATAATCGGAACCTGCAGTTTTGACATTTCAAATAAATTCTTTGCTATCGCCTCTGCCTGTCCTCTTTCCTCCGCTTCAATTCCGGGAAATGCGCCCGGTGTATCAATTAATGTGATGACAGGTTTGTTGTATTTTTCTGCAAGCTTCATCAAACGCAGAGCTTTCCTGTATCCTTCAGGATTCGGCATCCCGAAATTTCTGTAAATGTTTGACTTTGTATCTCTTCCCTTTTGCTGACCTATCAGCATTACGGTTTTGTCGTCGAGCTTTGCAAATCCGCCAACTATGGCATTGTCATCACCAAAGCTCCTGTCTCCATGAAGTTCAATAAAGTTTTCCGACATCAAATATATATAATCAAGCGCATAAGGTCTTTCAGGATGTCTTGCAAGCTGAACAATCTGCCAGGGTGTCAGATTGTCAAATATACTTTTCCTAAGCTCATTCACTTTTGTTTCAAGCTTGTTAATCTCATCGGAGATATCCAGATGATCAGACATCTTGCGCATCTCCGCAATCTTATGCTCAAGCTCTATAATAGGCTTCTCAAAGTCTAAATAATTTTGTGCTGCCATAATTTTTAATTTTTGAAGAATGAAATCAGAGACTTCAACAAAATTTCGGTGTCAAGAATAATTGATTGATTCTTTGAATAATAAAGATTCAGGTTCTGCATTTCCGACATGGAAATCCTATCGTTGTAATTAAGCTGAATAAGTCCTGTCAAACCTTTCTTTCCCAAAAATTGATTTCCTTCGGTATCAAACCACACAGGAACACCGACGAAACTGTATTTGCCTGTGAAAACTTCCGGAAGCAAAAGTAATTTTGAAAAATGCTTCGAAAGCTTCTTCCCGAACAACTTTGTATAAATTATCAGAAGCGGATAAACAGTCGGCAGAAGAAATGCCGATAGAAGTATATCAAAGACTCTTTTCAAAAATATATTTAATTTACTGTTAATATTATATTCAATTTCAATAAGGCTCACTTCATCCAGACTTCTCACATTCAACTTCGACAATATCATTTCTTTTCCCGTCGGAAAAATCCTGAAACGGACATTTCTGTTTCTCAAATCCCACATCAGATTTAATATGTCCTGATTCGAGAAATAATTACCGGTAAAGACAACCTCATCAATCTTGTCAATCTGTATTATCTCTTCAAGCTCCTCAATACTTTTCTTCACCGCTATATCGTTGAAACTGATGATATTGTATTTTGAATTCAGTTTGTCTTCTGCATTCTGCGTAAGCCTTTCCTTTCCGACAAACAGGAGATTTACTTTTTTCAGCAAAATATTCTTTGAAACAAAAAATAAATATGAACTGTAAGCTCCTCTTGCTGAAATGAGAAATATTAATCCGATGATTGTTGATGCAAGTATTACTCCGCGAGAGTACGCATATTCGTTAAAGAAGTAAGTGATTGATGAATTGACAAAGAAACCTGCGACGAGAGCATTGAATGTCTTTCTGATTGAGAGAAAATTTTTTCTTGAATAAAGACCAAACAGGGCAAGCAGTACTATCAATACAAGGACATAGACGGATATGATAAACATATAATCCTTGTTTGGGAAAATATTGAACCTTAATCTTACCGATAGTATAAATGCAATATAAAGAAAGATTATATCAATCAGCGGAAACAGGAAATGAATAAGGAATCGCTTTATGTATGAAAATGCAGAACGCCAGTATATACCTGTCTGAAGTATCAATGAAAGCGCTTTCGGTATACCGGTAAAATTTTTCCTCACAAAAATGTTCATCGCTCCATAAAAATTATTTACATAAGAAAGATTGGTCTTACGAGTGCTTTCTCCTTTGAAATGAACGGTGCTCACTTCCGGATAATAATAAATCTTGTACCCTCCCTTTGCAATCCTGTAGCACAAATCAAGATCTTCTCCATACATAAAATAATCTTCATCAAATAAACCAACTTTATCCAGAACCTTCTTCGGAATGAACATAAATGCCCCGCAAATTGCATCCACAACGTAAGTCTTATCCTCATCAAGATATGTCAGGTTGTATTTTCCGAAAACCTTGCTCTTCGGAAATAGTTTTGAAAGCCCGAGCATCCTGGGAATTGCAACTGAAGGAACAGGAAAACTTCTTTTGCATGCGGAATCAAGAGCTCCGCTTGCAGTGATTAATTTAGATGTAACTCCTCCTACATCGGGATGACTCTCGCAAAATGAAATCATCTTCTCAAAAGTACCTTCTTCAAGTATTGTGTCGGGATTCAAAATCAGCACATACTTTCCTTCGGCTTTTCTCAAAGCTAAATTATTGGCTTTTGAAAATCCAATGTTCTTGTCGTTTGCTATGACTTTTACTTCGGGGTATTTACTTCTGATGTGATCCGCACTTCCGTCAATCGAATTATTGTCAACAAAGAAAATTTCAATGCTGAATTCGCCGCGTGCTTTATATATTGATGAGATGCAGTTGTCTGCAAGGTCCTTAACATTGTAATTAACTATCACAACCGAAACATCTGTTCCCATAAGCTATTTATTTCCAGTTTGCAAGAGTTAAAATACAAATTGCATCTTTGTAAACGTAAGATTTCTAATTAGTTGGCTGAAGAGGAATCTCTAATTACAGTTTGCCGAAGATTGATTTTAATTTAAGTTTCCACACCATGAAATATGCTTCATACACAACCTTCCTTGACATCTTGGATTCGCCTTCTCTTCTGTCAATGAAGAGTATCGGCACTTCGCATATCCTGAATCCCTTTTTGTAAAACTTAAACTTCATCTCAATCTGAAATGAATAACCGTTTGACCGCACCCTTTCAAGATCAATCTGCTTAAGTGCAGCAACATTGTAGCACATGAATCCTGCAGTTGTGTCCATTACCTTCAGACCTGTTACCATCCTCGTGTATACAGATGCAAGATAACTTAGAATGAGACGGCTCAATGGCCAGTTCAGCACCGAAATTCCGTTTACATATCTTGAACCGATCACTAGATCATAACCCTCGTTGATTTTCTCTATAAAAAGCTTCAGCTTGGAAGGGTCATGCGAAAAATCAGCATCCATTTCAAATACATAATCATAATTGTTCTTGATTGCATAATGAAATCCTGCAACATAAGCAGTACCCAGACCGTTCTTCTTTTCCCTTTTCAAAATGTGAACACTGGAATTATGCATTCCTTCTACTAATCCGGCAGTTCCGTCCGGAGAATTATCATCAACCACGAGTACATTGAATTCATTTTCAGGCGTAGTGTTTTTTAAAACCTCCGGAATGATTTTTTGAATATTATCGGCTTCGTTGTATGTTGGTATTATTACTAATGTTCTCTTCAAATCAATGTCCTTTCATTAATAAGACGACAATAAATGTATTGATCATAATTTTGAAATCCAGCTTCAAGCTCATATTTTCAATGTAGTAAAAATCATACTGCAATTTTGTTTTCACGTCATCAACTGATGTATCGTATTTGTGTTTTATCTGGGCCCAGCCGGTAATACCGGGTTTTACTGTTAATCTCTTGTAGTAATATGGAATTTCCTGTTTCAACTGTTCCACGAAAAACGGGCGCTCCGGACGCGGACCTATCAGACTCATTTCATTTCTCAAAACATTCAGCAGCTGGGGAATCTCATCTATGCGCATCTTTCTAATTATCTTGCCTACTCCGGTTGTCCTGGGATCATCTTTTTCTGCCCATTCCGGTCCGGACTCTTCCGCGTTCACCTTCATAGAACGAAATTTGAAAATTACAAATTCTTTTCCCTTCCTCCCTACTCTCACTTGCTTGTACAATACGGGACCTTTATCCGAAAGCTTAATTAAAACTGCAATCAGACCTAATAGCGGAGAAAGGGCGATAAGTATCAAAACAGATATGATGATGTCTATAATTCTCTTTGTCAATTTCCCTGCAGGCGACATGATGTCAGGCATTACCTCAATCAGAGGTACTCCGTAAATCTGATTTGTTCTCGCCATACCGCTTACTATCTCATACATGTCCGGCAGGATTTTCAGATTCAACTTTTCACCTGAACAATATTTCAAGACATCTATCAACTTTTCTTTTTCCGGCGGCTCGAGTGCAATCAGAATTTCCGATGTGTCCTGTTCACGGGCAATCTCTGGCACTTCACTTATCCTTTCAAGGCTTATCATTTTGGTTACCCTATATCCTAACTGCGGGAATCTTTCAATCATTGATTTCAGATTCAACGCTTTCTCGCCGGTGCCGATAATCAACGTGCTCCTCAATCCAATTCCCTTCTGCAGAAAGTTTCGCCTGACTCCCCTTATTATTACTCTTCCAAGGCTTACGCATATCACCATTAATATCCAATAAATTGCAATCAGAAACCTCGAAATAATAGGCGCGTTGTCAATCGAATCGTCAATGAATATTACAAAGAACAATATGAAGCATCCCGCAGTTACTGTTTTGAACACCGATGAGAATTCATCGAAGCGGGACCTTACAAACCAATATTGATACAAGCCCGCGAATGAAAAAATAATCAACCAGTAAAGATAAATTACAATCAGCGGAACGACGTATGACGGTGGATTGGCATAGATTATCCATCCGGACTCTATTCTGATGTAATAATAAACTGCCCACGCAAGATTTATGAATATCAGATCAGAAAGAATTAAGAAAATCTTTTCGGTGGTCTTGGACACAATATCAGAATTAATTTAGAAATTATATCCTGCAGCAGCCGCGTCATTGTAAAACATCTTAACCGTATCGAGGGAAAGTTCTTTCAAATCTTTGTTCACCATTTGAAGTTTTTTCAGAATATCATTTGTGACAGTAATAATGTGGCATCCGCATTCTTCAGCCTGAATGATGTTGAGCAATTCTCTTGAACTAGCCCAAAGCAATTCCGAATTTGGTTTGTCTTCAATAATCTCTCTTGATTGTTTCATATAAGGAATGGGATCTCTTCCGGTGTCGGCAATCCTTCCCGCAAAAACTGACACGATTGACGGGGTCTCCGGATTCAGATGATCAACTACTTTTTCAACCTGCTCAATTGTAAGAATTGCGGTTACGTTCAGCTTCCTCTTATTGTTTGTGAGATCTTTTATCAAATCATAAGATGCCTCACCTTTTGTATTTGTTACAGGAATCTTTACGTAAACATTCTCTCCCCAGCTTCCGATTTCCATTGCCTGTCTCTCCATCGCTTCAAAATCATCGGTGAAAACTTCAAATGAGATCGGCATATCTTTTATCTCTGACAGGACATCTTTTGCAAACGAAACATAATCAGTAACCCCATCCTTTCTCATCAGCGTCGGATTGGTTGTAAAACCTTTTACGAGTCCTTCACCATAAACTCTTTTCATTTCCTTCACATTCGCACCGTCTGCAAATATTTTTATTTTCAAATCTTTAGCTGACATTTTAATATTTTACTTTTTCAATTATGATTTAAGTAATATCTGAAAATTATTTTTGTGAATCTAAAATTATCTCTGATGCCTCCATAAGATCTTCCGCTTCGAAATCTGCTCTCGCTTCATCGGCAATCATTTCCCTGTCATTCTTTATCCAAATTGTCTTCAGTCCCGAATTCCTTCCGCAAATAATATCCTTGTCTCTGTCGCCAATAAACCATGATGCATCCGTATCAATCGCATATTCTTCCACTGCCTGACGGACAAACAAATTGCCCGGCTTTCTGCACTCGCACACAATAGAATATTCAGGAACCAATCCTTCGGGATGATGATAGCAATAAAAATATTTTTCAAACCTGATCCCGCTTTCACCAAATCTTCTTTCTAACTCCTCATGTACTTCCTTAAGATTCTCTAAAGAAGTTATTCCCTTTGCATAATCCGGCTGGTTTGATACAAGAAATAGTTTATATCCCATTGCAGAAAAATTTTTCAGCGCATCAATAACATCAGGATATAAACTCAAATCTTCCTTCCTGTATGGCGGCTCATAAACATTTCGCTCCGCATTGAATGCCGGCTCATTTATTACACCATCCCTGTCAAGAAAAATTGCTTTGATCATTTCGCAGTTGAGCCATTATATCTTATAATAATCATCACTTACCTGCTTACCTGACCGATTCCCATTTCATTTCATTTTGCTTTATCTTCGGATGTGTAACAAGCAGATGCCATATTGTTCCTTGAAATGCTTCTGTATGAGGAGTTATTGTTTCATTGTTAACCACAGGTATGATCAGGCACGCGTCTGCTGCTACGGCTGTATAGCCTCCATCTTTTCCGACAATGCCAATAATAGAGCAGTTCGTTTCTTTGCCAAAGATTAATGCATTAACAAGATTAACACTGACATTTTTTTCCTTGTTGCCGCCGCCGACAGAAAAAACGAACAAGCAATCGTTCGATTTTAGATTACTTCCCTTAAGCCAGTTGACATAAGACGTATCCCATCCGTCATCATTTATCCGCGCCGTGAGTTCCGACACATTATCGGTGGGAGCATAACATTCTATGCCTGCAATTTTTCTGAAGTCATTAACGGCATGTGATGCATTCCCGGCTCCTCCACCAACGCCAAGAAAAAAGATTCTTCCGCTTCTTTCCTTGACCTTGACAATTTCATCAGCCATTTTTTCAATCTCATTCCTGTCAATCTTGCTGACTATCAGATTTATTTCTTCGAGATATTTTTCCGTGTAATTCATTTTATTTTCGTCAAACTGGAAATTTCTCTTCTTGTCTAGTTTCCTATCTTCATTTTCAATTCCTGCAGTCCTTCAAATGAACCTATTTCATAAAACCTTTCCTTAACTTCAAATCCCAGCAGTTCATTTTTCAAAAGAAGATTCTTATAAACTTCTTCCAGATCAAAGATGTCCTCTTTTTCAAAATCATCGAATGCATTCTTCGAAAGCATACCTAGTCCGTAATCAATGTAACTCATCTTTCCGGTAACGTTTCTCTTGTCATACTTCAATATATTTCCATCCTCAAATTCAATATTGCTCTTATCCCATTTCCCTTCATTACGGAATACTGTCATCAGGCCGCTTTTCCTATGAAAAAAAAAATATTCATTTATTTTTTTAAAATCAGTGTTTAAATATGAATCGCCATACATTACAAAAAAACAGTTCTCTTCAATCAATGGCAAAGCCTTCTTAACCGCGCCTCCGGTTCCAAGCAATTTATCTCCGTCATAAGAATATTTTACATCCACACCGAAATCATTTCCGTTTCCAATGAAGTCTTTAATTTGCTCCCCAAGATAACTTGTGCATAAGACTACTTTTTTCAAACCGTTTTTCTTTACAAGTTCAAGCTGGTGTTCTATAAACGGTTTCCCCGCTACTTCAATCATTGATTTCGGAATCGTTGCGCTTACCGGACGAAGTCTTGTGGCTAATCCGCCGGCTAATATGAGAATTGTATCTGTCAAGAAAAGAATTAAGAAATAAAGAGTTAGATTCAATCTACAAATTATTCATCAAGAGTAAAATCCTGTCTTTACGCCTTCCCTTTCAAAAGCAAACCAGGTAGGTTCGAGTCCGTGCTTTTTCATTGCTGCAAGAAATTTTGATTTATTCTTCGGGCAATAGAACAATAAGAATCCCCCGCCGCCTGCACCAATTACTTTTCCGCCAAGAGCGCCGTTCTTTACGGCAATTTCATATACTTCATCAATGAAGTCATCTGAAATTTTCTTTGACAAGCCTTTCTTTATCTTCCAATGTTCATCAAGCAATTTCCCAAACTCATCTATCTTGTCTTTCTCAAGTAACTTCATTGTATATTTTCCAATTTCTTTAATCTTATGCAGACGGTCTACAATACCCTTGTCATTACTCTTTGTTTTTTTGTTCTGAACTTTGAGGATGTCGCTTGCCGATCTTTTTTTATTAAGATAGAAAAGGAAAATATTGTTTTGAAGTTCTGTCATCGCCCCCTGACTTATCTTCACCGGCTTTACTGTAACGCTGCCGTCCTTGTGAAACGTATATGAATTAAATCCCCCGTAAACTGCTGCATACTGATCCTGCTTGCCAATGGGTTCCTTAAGAATTTCAATTTCTATTTTACATGCGCACTCTGCAAGTTGTTCAAGTGTTTTATGTTCTCTTTTATGTGCAAACAAAGCTCCGAGCAAGGCGACTGTAAATGCCGAGGAAGTCCCCAGCCCGCAATTTGAAGGAACATCCGCTATTGACACAATCTCAATCTGTTTTTTCACACCGGAATATTGCAGTGCAGCCCTGAATATGGAATGCTCGATCTCTTTAATGTTATCAACAATCTCTGTCTTTGAATACGAGAGTCTGATTGACTCCTCAAATCTCTGGTTGAGCAGAATATGCACAAACTTATTAATGGTAACCGCAAGAAGAAATCCTTCATGCCTTTTGTAATATGAAGGAAGATCGGTTCCGCCTCCTCCCATTGAAATTCTGACTGGAGCTATTGACATTATCATGCGGTATTACTTTCCTCCCAGTTAAATTTATTCTTCAGGGCATCGGCATAAATTGATTGTACAGATTTGCGAATTGCTTCGAAGGATGAATGCTGATTTTTCCATCCTAATGATCTTATCTTATCTGAATTAAGTCTCACAATGGGAACATCACCTTTCCATCCTCTGTCCCCTCCCGAAAATTTATATTCAACATTTTTCAACTTCAGAACTTCAGTTACAATATCTGCAATTTCCTTAACAGTGATGTGGTCTTCTGTTCCAACATTAAAATACGAATAGCCTTTCAGAAATTTTTTCTCAATCAGTCTCATCGCATTGAGGACGTCATCCACATAAATATAAGATTTGCTTTGCGAACCATCACCGAGTATATCAAGATTCAAATTATTCTTCAGCAGCTTTTTCACAAAATCATAACCTACACCGTGAGTCTGATTTGGTCCCACAACATTTGCAAAGCGAAAAGCGGCAGCTTTCATATCAAACATATAGCAATAAGAACATATCATCGCCTCACATGCAAGTTTGCTCGAACCGTAAGTTGATATCGGAAGTTGAGGAGAATAATCTTCGTTTGTCTCGGTAAACTTTGCATCACCGTACACTCCGCTTCCGGAAGCATAGAGTAGATTCTTCACTCCTGTGCGGCGCATTGATTCGATGACATTATTTGTAAGATATGTCCCTTCCCAGAAATCAATATCGGGTTGTGTCATTGCCTTTGCAATATCCGGGTTTGAAGCGAAATGGTAAACCACATCAGAGCCTTTCATTGCATTGCACAATGCCTCTATGTCTTTCACATCACCTTCTACGATCTTAAAGTCAACGTTATCTATGATCTCATCCAGATGCCATTTTTTCCCTGAAGAAAAATTATCGTAGATTTTTACAGCGGCATCTTTTTCTTCCGAAAGAATTTTCCGGCACAGATGACTGCCTATAAAACCCGCCCCTCCGACTATAAAATATTTTTTTGCCAATTAGAAATTTTTTCTTTTGAGATAACTCATAAATGATTGCAATCGTCTCCTGAAGAAGACCGGAAGAAATGAATACAAATATTGAGTGTAATTTAACAGAAATGCTTTACGAAAGTTAGGGTAATTCTTTCCATACATTCTTACAACATTAACGACAGTTCTTGAATTTTCTCGTTGTTCAAGAAAAGATTTATTCTGACCGGCCGCCATGTAAGTCATAAAATATTCTGGGAAATTGTAGAACTTCCCGGAATTTCCCATGCGCAGCCACAAATCCATATCTTCGACATGCTTCATATTTTTGTAACCTCCAAGTTTCAATGCAATGTCCTTGCGAAACATCACAGTGGCATGTGAGAAAGGGTTTGAAAAAAGTGCAAAATTTCTTATCTCCTCATCTGTTTCTTTCTTAAGATATTTGAAAAGTTCTCTGCCGTTATTGTCAACCATTATTACTCCACCTCCGACAAGTACATACTCGTCATGAGCATCAAGAAAATTAATCTGCATTTTCAACTTTTCCTTATGACACCATACATCGTCATCGTCAATTCGTGCTATGTATTCACCCTTCGCATTTCGCAATCCTATGTTAAGGTATTCGGAGATACCTTTTCCCGTAAT
>JBDHXH010000019.1:0-42576 GCA_039810605.1 Ignavibacteria bacterium
AAAAAAATATTTTAGCTTCCGATTTTGATATACTTTCTAAGTTATTACTCGATTTCAAAATTAATTTGGAAAGCATTGGTTTCGATTTACATCAATGGTCTTTAATTCCATTTATATACAAACCGACTTTCGGTATATTTATTAATGCAAAACGAAACAAAATATCTGATAACGGCTGCGCTGCCTTATGCAAACAGCTATATTCACATTGGTCATATCGCGGGAGCATATCTTCCGCCGGATATCTACACGAGATATCGAAGGCTGAAAAACGATAACATACTGTTTATATCCGGATCTGACGAGCACGGTACCGCAATTGAAATGGCATCCATTATGGAAAAAGTATCTCCCCGGGAGATCATAGACAGGTATCATTTCTCAAACAAAAAATCTTTCGAAGATTTGGGAATAAGCTTTGACATTTATTCGCGGACATCCAATAAGATTCATCATGAAACCGCACAGGAGTTTTTCCTCAATCTTTACAATAAGAATCTGCTTTCTCTCAAAACCGAAAAACAATTGTATTCCGAAAAAGAAAAAAGATTTCTTGCCGACAGATTTGTAACGGGTACATGTCCTGTGTGCGGATACGAAAATGCGCGTGGTGATGAATGTGAAAACTGCGGAAGCAATCTTTCTCCTCTTGAATTGATAAATCCGAAATCAAAAATTACCGGCGATACTCCGGTCGTCAAAGAGTCTTCACATTTTTATTTCCCGCTGGATAAATACCAGGACAAATTAAGCGAATGGATATCCACGAAGAAAAACTGGAAGCAGAATGTTATCAATTACTGCAAAGGCTGGTTTAAAGCGGGTTTGCATGAGCGCGCTATAACTCGCGACCTGGAATGGGGAGTGAAAGTTCCTCTCAAAGACTGCGATGGCAAGGTTATATATGTATGGTTTGAAGCTCCGATAGGATATATCTCCGCGACAAAGGAACTTTTCATTGAAAGAAGCGAGCCCGAAAAGTGGAAAGAGTATTGGCAGGATGACAACACAAAACTGATTCATTTCATCGGCAAGGACAATATCGTTTTTCATTCAATATTTTTTCCGGCAATGCTGATGGCGCACGGAGGTTATATTCTTGCAGACAACATTCCCGCGAATGAATTCCTTAACTTCAGAGGCGAGAAACAATCCAAGAGCAGAGGCACAGGTGTATTTGTCAAAGATATTTTGCAAAAGTTCAGCCCTGATGTTGTTCGGTATGCGCTTGCTGCCAATCTTCCGGAAAATAAGGATTCGGATTTTTCATGGAAAGACTTGCAAACAAAGAACAACAGCGAGCTTGCGGGCATACTCGGCAATTTTATTAACAGAACAGTCGTCTTTGCAAAATCAAAATTTGAAAATAAGATACCGCGAAAAGATAAAGTTGAAGTTATAGACGAAGAGCTGAAAAATTTCCTGAATGAGCAGACAAATCTGATTTCAACTCATTATGAAAATTTCAGATTCAAAGACGCATTGACTGAAACGATGAATGTGGTGCGAGCTGCCAACAAATATTTCAACGATACAGAACCGTGGAAAAAAATCAAAGAGGACAGTCAGAGGTGCGGAACCATAATCAACAATTGTCTTGAACTTTGTCACGCCATTGCAATCCTCATTCATCCTTTTCTCCCGTTCACTTCGGAAAAAATTCTGAAGATACTAAACAAAGACAACTCGGACTTAAAATGGGACAGAATTGGCTACGACGTTTTAACTCCGGGCAATACACTGGGCGAGAATGAAATTTTGTTTCCACAGATTGAAGATAAGCAAATTGACGAAGACTCCGTCGAAAAAAATACTGACGAAGCAAATTTAAACCTGATTTCAATTGAGGACTTTAAGAAAGTTGAACTTCGAGTCGCAAAGGTAATTCAATGTGAAGCCGTACCCAAAAGCAAGAAACTTCTGAAACTAAAACTTAAAGTCGGAGATTCGGAAAAACAAATTGTTTCAGGAATTTCGGAACATTACAAACCGGAAGATCTTATCGGAAAACTCATTGTTGTTGTTGATAATTTGAAACCCTCAAAGCTGATGGGAATTGACTCCGAAGGTATGCTGCTTGCAGCAAAAAGCAACGGGGAACTCAAGATTGTTACAGTAGATGGAGCTATTGAGCCGGGAGCGGAAGTGAGTTGAACCAACAGAGCTTTATGACATTCAAATTAGCAGGGAAAGAATTCGATTTCAGCAGTAAAATTTTTGTGATGGGAGTTCTCAACATCACGCCCGACTCTTTTTCGGATGGAGGAAAATATTTTTCGGGGAAGCCCGACATAAAGAAGATTGTTGAAGATGCCGTAAGAATGGAAAAGGATGGCGCCGATTTCATAGATGTGGGAGGCGAATCAACCAGACCCGGTTCGGAAAGCATTACAATTGATGAAGAACTCGACAGAGTCATTCCGGTAATCTGTGAATTAAAAAAAAATGTTAATCTTCCGATTTCGATTGATACGTACAAAAGTGAAGTTGCAGAAGAAGCTCTGAAAGCGGGAGCTTGCATAGTCAATGACATAAGCGGATTCAGATTTGATGAAAACTTACCGGAAGTAACACGCAGATATGGCGCGAGTTGTATCCTGATGCATATTAAAGGCACGCCAAGAGATATGCAGTTGAATCCCGTTTATGAAAATGTCGTCGAAGAAATATATAACTATCTGAATGATTCCATTGGCATTGCAAAAAAAAATGACATTAATCAAATTATGATTGACGTTGGAATCGGGTTTGGAAAAACCTTTGAACACAACTTAGAATTAATCAGAAATCTCGGAAGATTCAAGAGTCTTGGATGCCCGATACTGCTTGGAGTTTCGAGAAAGAGTTTTATAAGCAGAATTTATGATTCGGGCTCAAGCGATAGGCTGGAAGGAACCATAGCTGCAAATGTAGCGGGAATAATTTACGGAGCGAATGTCATAAGAGTTCACGACGTTAAAGAAAATGTAAGAGCTGCGAGAGTAGCAGAAAAGATATTGAAACTTTCATAGACTTAAATATTTGTTGAATAAAAAATCGAAATAGAAATGGGAAGTTCAGAGAACATTACAGGAATTGCACAGACACAAAAATTAACTCCGGTCAAAGGAGATATCTCGGAATTTGAATTTGATATTATCGGAATGAGTTGTGTGAGCTGCGCATCGAGCATAAAGACTTATCTCGAAAAATTAGACGGCATTTCCAAAGCAGACGTCAACTTTGCATCCGAATCCGGACTCGTCACTTATGATCCGCAAATAATTACGCGGGAGACCATAAAGAAGGAAATCAACAAGCTGGGTTATGAAATAACTTCCGATGACGAAGAGTATGAAGCAGAGCAAAAAAGAAAGCAAGCCCTTGCAACGCAAAAACAGAAGATTATTGTTTCGGTATCAGCATCATTGCTTACGATGCTTATCACGATGCACGATCACATACCCGTTCTCAATTACATAAAATTGAGCCATCCGCTTTCTCTGACACTGTTATTTGTGCTGACTACAATTATCATTTTCTGGTGCGGCGATAAATTCCTTAAAGGAGCGTATGCTGCTTTGAAGAGAAAGACTTCAGATATGAATACATTGATCGTGATGGGAAGTCTGTCGGCATATTTTTACAGCGTCGTTGTTGCGGCAAATACCATTTTCAAACTTAACCTGAAGGGACTGCATAATTCAACCGACGTTTACTTTGAAACTGCTGCGATGATAACGACTTTCATACTTATCGGAAATTATCTTGAAGCGATATTGAAATCGAAGACGCAGAGTTCAATAAGAAAACTGAAAGACATGCAGGCAAAAGTTGTGAATGTGCTGCGTGACGGACAGGAATTATTTATACCTTTCAAGAAAGTCAGACAGAATGACATAGCGCTTGTAAAGACAGGTGACAAGGTTCCGGTTGACGGTACGATCATCGAGGGCTTCTGTGTGGTTGATGAAAGTGCGATGACAGGCGAAAGTCTGCCGGTTGAAAAGAGTTCGGGCGATGAATTGATGAGCGGTACAATTTTAAGAAATGGTTTTGTAAAATTGAAAGCAGAGAGAGTCGGAAACGAAACGATGCTTGCAAAAGTCATATCGCTTGTAAAGGATGCGGCTAACAAGAAACCTCGCATTCAGAAACTTGCCGATAAGATCTCATCTGTGTTTGTTCCTGTAGTAATTGTGATTGCTGTTGTTACTTTTTGCGTATGGTATTTTATTCTCAACTCAACATTTGACAGAGCACTTCTCTTTGCTGTGTCTGTATTGATAATAGCATGTCCGTGCGCGCTGGGTCTTGCTTCGCCAATGGCGATAGTGCTCGGCGTGGGAAGAGCTGCCGAAAACGGAATTCTTTTCACAAACGTGGATGCAATTGAAAACCTGAAAACAGCCGATACAATTTGTTTCGACAAGACAGGTACTCTCACATCAAATGAAATTAAAGTTCGCAGCATTTATTCGTTGAATAACCTTCCCAAAAGCGAATTGATGAAGTATGCATATTCAATTGAAAAATTTTCAAATCACCCGATTGCCAAATCAATTGTCAATTACGGAATCGAAAACGGAATAAATCTGATCAAAGATGTTTCCGGATTCAAGAATGAATCTGGATTAGGCATCAGTGCAATTGTCGGAGGAAAGAGGGTTCTTGCAGGCAACGAGAATTTTATGCGAAAGAACGATATCAGGTTTTCGAATATTTTATTTCAACCAAGCAAGAGTAACCTTTTCATTGTTATAGATGATCAGATTGAAGGAATCATTGAGCTCGAAGACAGCATAAAACCGGAAGCAAAAGATGTCATCAAAAAATTGAGATCTCTCGGTCTTGGAATCTTCATGATCTCCGGAGATAATGAAAACGCAGCTTCGCGAGCGGCAAAGGAACTTAGCATAAAGAATTTTTCATTCAAGACTCTTCCTGATGAAAAGGAAAAAATTGTTTCATCCTTGCAGTCCGAAAACAAAAATGTAATCATGGTTGGAGATGGAATCAATGATGCCCCGTCGCTTGCAAGGGCGAATGTCGGAATGGCAATAGGTTCGGGACAGGACATCGCGATTGATTCTGCAGATGTTGTTCTCGTGAAAGATGATCTCGAAAGCATTCCGAAGTCCATTAAACTTTCGAAGAAAACCGTATCAATAATTAAGCAGAATTTTTTCTGGGCTTTCTTTTACAACGCCGCCGCGATTCCCTTTGCTGCGGGCGTTTTTGCTCCGTTTGGAATTGTGATAAGTCCTGTAATGGCTGCAATGCTGATGGCTTTCAGCGATGTGGTAACTGTAATCGGAAACTCTCTAAGGCTGAAGTATTATAAACTCTGATGTGCAGGATTAAAGAGACGACTGCTGTTTTGCTTTTAGTAATTTCATATCCTCAAGATACTGCTTCCTGTATTCTTTGATTTCCTTTATTGTCTTAAAGATAACCGAAGGTCTTGCTCCGGTTGAAATCCCGTCAACCCTCGGCAAATGCTTTACGCCAACCTCGGTTGAAGTATAACCAAGCAGTTTAGCTTTAATCAGGATCTCCGCATCTATGAATGCGTCAACAGATTCTATTTTTATTTTTTTGAAGAGATCGGTTTTTATGATTTTGAATGCACAATCAACATCAACATAATCAATTTCAAAAAGAAATCTCAAAACATAATTATAGACAAGCGAAGTTACTTTTCTGTAAGTTGAGTATTGCTTCTTCTTCCTGTATCCGACTACGATATCCGTAAACGGAATCAGCGCCACAAATTTTTTCAGTTCGTTAAGATCAAATTGATTATCGCCGTCTGAATAAAATACGTAATCAAATTTTGCATTCAGAAATCCGTCTCTCAATGTTGCGCCGTAACCCATATTCTTTTCATGATGAATTACGTTTACTTTCGGATATTTTGCCGCAAGCATATCGGCAACTTCTCCGGTCTTATCGGGACTTCCGTCTTCGATAATCGTAATCTCGTAATCTTTCAACTTTAGTTCTTCAAGAACTTTTATCGCGCTAAGGACAACTTTATCAATGTTCTTCTCGTCGTAATATGCCGGGAAAAAAACCGAAAGCGTAACGTTAGAGTTATCTGTCATCCTCTGCCATTTTCTTCAAGTAATCATAAGTAACTTTCAGACCATCCTCAAATTTTTTTTCGGGTTTCCAGGAAAAGCTACTTTTCACGAGCGTGTTGTCGAGTATGTTTACCGGCACATCAATCTTCCTTCCCTTCAGATACTTCACTTTCAATACTTTGCCTGAAACCTTCCGAATTAAATCTATCAGTTCATTTATCGAATGACCTTCGCCGGAACTCAAATTATAGATTTTATCTTTTGCTTCATGGTTCAGACTGCGGACGAGAACTTTCACTGCATCCTTAACATAAATATAATCGCGAACAACATCTCCGTTTCCCCAGACAGTTATCTCCTCTTCATTGATCGCCTTATTTATAAAGACAGGAACTGCTCCCTGCGACGCATTGGGATTTTGTCTTTCCCCGTATGGATTTGACAAACGAAAGATGTTATAATTCAATTCATACAATTTATTAAACATATACAAATAATCTTCAATTGCTTTCTTGATAATTCCATAAGAACAGATCGGATGGGCAGAATGATTTTCCGGAATGGGAATGGTTTCCGGAATGCCATAAACGGTTCCGCCGGATGAAAGGAACACTACTTTATTTATTTTCTTTGCAATGCATTCCTGAAACAGGCGCAGAGACGAGATCAGATTTGTTTCAGCATCATATTCGGGATTCTTGTTTGAGGATTCAGGGAGTGTCGAACTTACAAGATGAAACACAAAATCAATTCCTTCGAGTGAATTTCTAAGATCAGATTCATTATTAAAATCGCCTTCAATAATTTTTATGTCTTCGGAAAAACCCGTAATATTTCTTCTTGCAAAATTGAGCTTGTCAAAGACAGTAACGTCATAGTTTTCATTCAGCAATTGTTCACACAAATGCGATCCAATGAAACCGCCGCCGCCGTAAACAATGCACCTTCCCTTTGACATGCTATTTTAATTTTCTATACTGAATCACGTATCTGGCCGGAAATGCCGCGTTAGGAATTTTTACAATCTTGCCGGCGCGAAAAATTCCGTCTGCAAACTTCGCCGCGAGTTCAAGCGAAAAACTGTGCAGGTGCCATTCTTCGGAATTATCCTTTGTCGCAAGTTCCCATCCGGCTTCACTCTTTGTATTGTCAATAAGGCGCATGAGTCCTGTCTTCTTCAGAAATTTCTTTGCGGAATTTATTACATTCTCGTTGGGAATTGAAAGTGAAAGTATTCCGTCATCCTTCATCACGCGTGAAATTTCCATAAGGACTTCCCTCGGGTCAAGAACATGCTCGATTACTTCAGAGCAGAGTATCTTGTCAAAAAATTTATCGGGATAGGGAATAGATTCTCCCGGTGCTTTCTTCAATTCGACTCTGTTACCGAGTCTCTTCTTTGCGCGCTGCATCTGAATTTCGGAAATATCAATACCGAATAATTTTCCCTTTGAAATCTTTTCCAGTATATGACCGGCACCGCAGCCCACCTCGAGCACGTTGTCGCTGTCTCCAATATTTGCCAATTCAATTAACTTCTTGATTCGCTTTTGTTCGATGTATCTGAATGCAAAGTTAGGATGATTGTAAAATTTATCGAGATCGTGCTTCGTCGCAAGCTCTTCGTTCCATTCTTCAAAATTTTCTTTTGTAAGTTTCATGTCTTTTGTATAAAAATGCATTAATTAATTTTTTCAAAGACAACTGCTCTGTAGCGGTTGTCGCCTGATGTAAACTGGTTCATCACTTTGTAATTGGAATCGTTTTGAAGCGTCTCAAATCTTACGTCATTCTTATATTCGGGTCTGTAGCCGTAATGTGAATCCCAGATTATCAGGTCACCTTTGGATGCTTTCGCAAGATTTTCAGAATTGAGATGAATAAAATTTTTGATGGTCTCGTTTGGAATGTCCCCAAAGAGTATGACCGGACTTTCTGTTTGTGATGTAATAAATACCTTCTTCGGACCTGATGCAGCAGTTTTCAGATACTCACTCATCTGTTTCACTGCAAGATTTTCCGCAGATAGTTTCCTCGGTTCGAAGCTCATAAAAAAATATGCTGCCGATAGAATTAAAAGTATGATTGATAATTTATTAAGAAACTGGTACTTGTCGCTCGAGAATAAAATGATTGTCAGCATGAAAAAAATTGCAACAACTGCGAGCTTTCCGTAGTCCGGAGAAATAGTCAGATCCAGTCCGTTGCTTGTCTTTGACATGAATAAGAGTATCATAAGCAGCAGAAATCCTGTTACATAATAATTTATTTTCTTGAAAGAAGACAATCCAAGATTATTAAAACCAACAGTTGCAAAAAATGCAGCAACGGGAGAAACCTGAAGAAGATATCTCCATGTGCCGGGATTTGTTCCTTTCACCATTAGCATTGCCTGAACAAGAAATCCGAAAGTAAAAATTATATACGGCATATCGTATTTCATCAGATACTCTTTTATCTTGCCGGTGTCCGACAGGAATCCGAAAAATCCAAGCAGGAACAGCGCAAGGCAGACGGGTCCTATGATGAATATATAAACTTTGAAATAGTGAAAGAATCCCCTGTTGGCGCCGCCAAAGTCCATTGCACCAAGCGAAGTCATTTCCGTAATTACATAAGCGATGTCTCCCGATTTCAAATAACCCATAAAGTCGAATACCAAAGGAAAGACTGCTATTGCAATTATCGGGACATATTTTTTCTTGATAAAGAAAATAATGGCAAGGACGATTGCAACAAGAACAATTTCCTGTCTCACGGTAAAAATATATCCGCATACAAGCCCGCACAAAAGATACATCTCGCGTTTATAGAAAATCATCATTACCACAAAGAGCATCCCCGTAAAAATCTCCGCGTATGACCGGAACGAAAGATCGAAAAACAACGGCTGGAAAGCAAGCAGCAGTGCGCCAAAAAAGGCATAGTTGATTTTGTATTCCTTCAACAAAACATAAGTGAGATAAACCGTAACCGATGCGATTAGTGAATTGAAAAAAATCACCGCCTGATATCCGAATAATGAAGGAACGACCATGAACAATTTGTAACCGGGCTTTGGCCAGTTGCCAAGTATTATGAATGGATCACTCCAGAATTCCTTCATATTGACATAATGACCAATCTCGTCATCCTGATAAAATCCGGTCGAGTATTTACTGCTTAGATAATAAACGACAGCCAGCAAAGGAATTATAAGCCAGAAATACTTATCCAAAAAAGGATTGTCGTCAATCGGCTTGATTTCTTTCTTTGCTGTTGTGGATTTAGGCCTGGATGAACCGGGAGAATTTTTCTTAAGCTGAACCTTTGACATAAATTGGCTCTCAATATATCAAGATAATCTCAAAATTAATATTTAAAATTTCATTTGGGCATAAATTGTCATAAATTGACATCACATCCGTCCAAACCTAAGATTTTGATCCGCTTTTCTTTTGAAAGATCAAAAGAAAAGCTTGGCAAAAGAAAAATCTCCCGCTGGTGAAAAATTGCCGGAAATTCATGCGCAATGGCGGCAAGAATTGCAACACGTACTGCGCTTCTTATTTTTTCGACCGCTTCGTTACTGGCAATTCTTGCTTATCGCCATTGCTTTGAATTTCTTATCGGCAATTTTTCACAGGCGGGTTTGTTTTCAAAAAAATATTTTGGCTCCGATTTTGATATACTTTCTAAGTTATTACTCGATTTTAAAAGAACCTCCCACCCAAACCCCAGTTTGGGAGGGTAAAGAATATGTCAACGCAGTCTATATATTCTCATCTTTCAAATGAAATCTTGTCGAACACACTTCCATACTTCGTGACTTTGTACCAAACCTCTCCTAAAAAAATCTCCCGCCCAAACTGGGTTTGGGTGGGAGATGTGTAAATTTCATTTAGGTGCAAATAATTAAATCATGAGCATCCGCTGGTCTCGCCGCAAGTAATACATTTCAAGCAGGTACCGTTTCTTACCATCGTCACGCTTCCGCATGAAGAACAAATATCGCCTGTATATCCTTTCAGCTTAGCCTCCTTTACCTTTTCCATTGTTGCTATCTGCGCATCTGCCAATTTTATTTTTGTCTCCGGAGTTACTTTTCCTTTTGGATTATTCAACAGAGGCGTGCGCTCTTCGATTATTCTTTCGCTGTAAATTTCTTCTTCGTCAAAATCACTGTCGCCCTCAAGTTTTGATATCGCATCAATAGGCGAGCGCTGCAACTCCGACTGATTTTCAATGTGCGACAAATCATTTCTTCCGAGATATGTAACTGCAAGTTCTCTGAAGAGATAATCAATAATTGAAGTGCTCATCTTTATATTCGGATTTCCGATGACAATTCCGTTAGGTTCAAACCTCGTGTAAACAAACGCATCAACAAACTCTTCAAGGGGAACCCCGTGCTGAAGACCGAGAGAAATGGCTATCGCAAAACAATTCATTAAACTTCTGAATGCGGCGCCTTCTTTATGCATATCAATAAAAATTTCCCCAAGCTGTCCGTTTTCATACTCGCCGGTTCGCAAATAAACCGAATGCGTACCGATCTTTGCTTTCTGCGTGTAGCCTTTTCTTCTGAACGGAAGCTTTCTTCTCTTCGCGATATATCTGTGAATGATTCTTTCTGCAACTTTCACGATATCATTGCTTCTTGCTGCTTCGACTATTTCATCCTGACCGTCAATACTAACAGTTTCATCGTCTCTGATCGTATTCAGCGGCTGCGAAAGTTTCGATCCGTCCCGATAGAGCGCGTTGGCTTTTACTCCGAGCCTCCATGAAAGCATGTATGCACTCTTCATGTCTTCGATTGTCGCGCTGTTGGGAAGATTGATTGTTTTCGAAATTGCACCGGAAATAAACGGTTGTGCGGCAGCCATTAACTTTATATGCGCATCAGCAGAAATGAATCTCGTGCCTTTTCTTCCGCACTTATTCGCGCAATCAAAAATCGGATAATGCTCTGACTTCAGATGAGGCGCGCCTTCGATTGTCATCGTTCCGCAAACAAAATCATTGGCTTCCTCAATCTGATCTTTGGAGAATCCAAGTTCTCTCAACACATTGAAATTCGGATCGTCAAGCTGTTCTTCGGAAAATCCCAGAGCGTTTTGACAGAAACCCGTACCAAGCGTCCATTTATTAAAAGCAAAATTTATGTCAAAGACAGAAGGGAGAGTCTTCTCAATTTTCGTAAGTATCTCCTTTGTAAAACCTTTTTCGGTAAGTGCCTGTGCATTTATGTGAGGACATCCGATAAGCGAGCCGTGACCTTTAACATATCTGACAATCTCTTCAATTTGCTTATCATCGTATCCGATATGCTTCAGCGCGGGAGGCACGGATTGATTTATGATTTTGAAATATCCTCCGCCTGCAAGTTTCTTAAATTTTACCAAAGCAAAATCCGGTTCGACGCCGGTAGTGTCACAATCCATCAGCAAGCCAATGGTTCCCGTTGGTGCAATGACAGTTACCTGTGCATTTCTGTAACCGTATTTTTCACCAAGCTCGAGTGCGTTATCGGATTCTTTGCGGGCTTCATCGAGAAGTTCATTCGGACAATATTTCTTGTCAATTCCAATCGGCAATGTCGAGAGTCTTTCATACTCATTGGCAGGAGCATTATAAGCTGCTCTCCTGTGATTTCGCATTACGCGAAGCATGTGCTCTTTATTATCTCTGTATTTAGGAAATGATCCGAGCTCCTTTGCCATCTCTGCAGACGATGCATAGGATGTCATGTGAATTATTGAAGTCAGTGCTCCCGTTATGGCAAGTGCTTCAGGGGAATCATAGGGAATTCCTTTCACCATGAGGAGCGCGCCTAAGTTTGCATAACCAAGTCCGAGTGTCCTGTAATCATAGGAAAGTTTTGCAATGTTCTTACTCGGAAACTGTGCCATCAGCACACTGATCTCAAGTACGATTGTCCAAAGTCTGGCGGCATGTTTGTATTGAGTAATGTTGAATTTGTTTGTCTCCTGATCATAAAATTTCATTAGATTAAGTGATGCGAGATTGCAAGCCGTATCATCAAGGAACATGTATTCGGAACATGGATTGGAAGCTTTGATTTCTCCGCCTGAAGGACACGTATGCCATTCATTAATAGTATTATGAAACTGTATTCCCGGATCGGCAGATGACCATGCGCTGTATGAAATCTGATCCCAGAGCTCTCTCGCTTTCAATACTTTGGAAGGCTTCGGATCCCTGTTTTCATTTTTTGATTTCTTCAATTCAGTGCGCCAGTACAAGTTCCAGTCTTTGTCATCAAGCACAGATTGCATGAATTCATTTGATGCGCGAACGCTGTTATTTGAATTTTGTCCCGATACGGTTATGTACGCCTCTGAATTCCAGTCTGTATTATATTCGGGAAATTCGATGTGCTTATATCCGAGCTTTGCAAGTTGGATTACTCTTTCAATATAATTTTCAGGAGTCTGCGCTCTCCGCGCTTCAACAATCGCTTGTGCGAGCTGCTTGTTATTCTTCCTGTCAAATCCGTCATTCTCCGGATGAACATTATGACAGGCTTTCATTATTCTGTTGAGATGGTAATTGAGAATTTTAGAGCCGGCCACAAGCGCGGCAACTTTTTGCTCTTCGACTACCTTCCAATTCACATACTCTTCAATATCCGGATGATCGAGATCGATTGTAACCATCTTCGCAGCACGCCTTGTTGTGCCGCCCGACTTAATGGCACCTGCGCTCCTGTCTCCAATTTTGAGAAATGACATCAAGCCCGAAGATTTTCCGCCGCCGCTTAGAGGTTCTGATGCACCGCGGACATTGGAAAAATTTGTCCCTGTTCCCGAACCATACTTAAACAGTCTGGCTTCTCTTACCCATAAGTCCATAATGCCGCCTTCATTTACGAGATCATCCGATAGAGACTGGATGAAGCACGCGTGCGGTTGCGGATGCGTGTATGCATCTTTCGATGTCGCGAGTTTTTCGGTATTGGGATCAACATAAAAATGTCCCTGTGAAGGACCGGTAATTCCATACGCCCAGTTGAGTCCCGTATTAAACCACTGCGGGGAATTCGGTGCAGCAAACTGCATTGCAAGCATATAGCAGAGTTCTTCATAGAAATTCTTAGCATCGTTTTCGGAGCTGAAGTAATTATGTTTCCATCCCCAATATGTCCAGCATCCCGCAAGTCGCGAGAATACCTGGCGTGAATCTTTTTCGGATGAGTATCTCTCTTCTTCTATGATGTCGTTGAGTTTTTCCATATCGGGCTCGGAACGATAAAGCCATTCCGGTATTCCTTCCTCTTCAACTTTCTTCAGAAAGACGGGTACTCCTGCTTTACGAAAATATTTCTGTGCAATTATGTCGGTTGCAACCTGCGACCAG
This sequence comes from Ignavibacteria bacterium, assembly GCA_039810605.1. Taxonomy (GTDB): domain Bacteria; phylum Bacteroidota; class Ignavibacteria; order Tepidaquicellales; family Tepidaquicellaceae; genus JAGPCH01. Next base: position 13,428 of record JBDHXH010000019.1, read on the forward strand.
TGAGATGGGACTCTGATGTCGTTCATCTCAAATACAATCGAGCCGTCGGGGTTTCTGATTACGGACGAGCGAGTGTCGAATTCAATCAGATCAAAAGCTGTCTTGCCTTTATCAACAAATAATCTGTTAATTTTCATTTACATAAAAATTTTTTCTGGTTATCGGAAATGTTCTTTGAAAAAATATGATTGATAAAAAACCGGTTGGTAAATTTGGGGTGAAGATAACTTTTCTTTGAATGATCGTTGTGTTATTTATGATTAATGGAGTGGTGTTAGCTGTCAATTTTTTCTTTATAAAAAAAAATTTCGGAGATGCTAAATCGACGAAAAATAATTTTTATAAAATTATGTGAAATGTTTTTTAAATGCAAACGAACTTAAAAAAAATAGCTATTGATTTTAAAATTTTTTTTGCAAGTCGAGAAATTTTTTATGAAGAAGATGAAAAGGAAGGTAAATTTTTTTTTTAAAATTGAAGTGTGTTCTGAAACGTATACATTGTCACTGAATTTTTGTGAGCATGATTCACTTTCTCGCTTTTCGGAAAATATTTTTTCTTGCATGCGTATCATCTTTCTTTTTTTGTCGGCAATTGAAATTCTCAACGCCGCATGATGTATCAAATTCCAAAAGGTAGCTCTCAATCATTGAAAAAGCCGCTTTGCCCGAAGCCGTCATTGCGTGATTTGGTGCTTTGGGTTTTCCCTTGGATTTATGTGCCTTGGGAGCCGGAATGTCTTTCTTGCTGCATTTTGAAAATCCTTTGGATGAAGTATTTCTTAAACTGCTTAATTCAAAATCAGAATAAAATTCTGTCATGGGAATAATTGAGCATATTGATCTGTTCAACTTTGTTCTTCTTGATTTATTCATCTTAGTAATACTCTTTGCTTAGTCTTGGTTTAAAAAAATATATTTAGATCCCGTTTCATAATTTGAAAAAACCCCTACCGCTTTCACGGCAGGGGTTTTTCATCGGTGCATGTTCTTCCTATTTGACCAAACTCATCTTCATCACCTTCTCTGATGATTGTCCTTCTGAACTAAACTTCACCTTATAAAAGTATACTCCGCTTGATAGGCTTGCTCCATTGAAACTTACATCGTAATATCCCGCCGTCTTGAACCCGTTTACCAGAGTGGATACTTCCCTTCCCCGATTGTCATAAATAATCAATGATACGTTCCCATCTACGGGCAGATTGAATCGGATACTTGTTGAAGGATTGAAGGGATTAGGATAATTCTGTGAAAGTTCAAAGCTGGCTGCAAAAGATATCACCACTTCGCTTCCCAGGTTATGATATTCGTAGTTCCCATTGAAATCAATCTGCTTAAGTCTGTAGTGGTAGCTTCCGATTGAGAGTCCCTTGTCCGTGTATGAATATGAAACGGGTTGCGTGGAATTACCTGCGCCGCCAATTGAAGCTATCTTGCCCCAGGTTTCAGTATTTGCACTTGACCTTTCGATTTCAAACCCGGAGTTGTTTGATTCGCTCGATGTTGTCCAATCAAGCCTTACATCATTTTCATTTACCGTTGAAGAGAAGGATGACAATTCCACCGGAAGTATGTATTCGAAATGCAATGTCAGCATGGAGAATTCATTATTACAATCCTTTGCAACCACGATCAACGCTCCGCCCATTGGTGTTTCAGGTCTGGTGCTGAAATTCATCCATTGATTTCCGGTTATTGTAGCCGGAAGTATCGAGGAAAACACGAGCCCTGCATTCGCACCGGATCCCCATGGCGGAGGCGGTGTAAATTGCGTGCTTGGAGAAAGCGAATAGATGATTGTTGAGCATCCGTCAGGATCAACGGCTCTGAAATCCAGAGAGAAGAGGTTGTAAATTCCGAAAGAAACAAGGCCGTTGTTATGTATTGGATATCCGACCGGTTGTCCGTTTACTGTTGCTGTTCCTATTTCAAAAACCGGAGCAGCTGCGAATGAAGATAATGTTAAGCATGTAAGAATAATCATTATTGATGAACTTATAATTTTAATTGTTTTCATGACTTTTTTGTTTTTTGTTTTTTTACAATTTGTTAGTTTAATTTTTTGAACCTGATTCTGTTGCCTTTAATGACTAAGGCGGATGTTTTGACTTCTCCATTAATTTCTCCTTTCGGATTATTTTAAAATTGATAACTCTGAAAGTGATGACTTTGGATGTTTCGTCAGAGTGATTGCTGATTTCGAAATTGAGTTCTGATGATTTCATTTTCCGGGTTATCGTTAATTACTGATACAAAGATATACCGGTCATGAAACTGTTTGCAAAGAGACTTTTTTTGAAAAGTGAAACGTAGTTTGTCAGGAAAGTGCTGAATTAAGCTTACTTTGACAGATTCGGCAAGCAATAAGTAAAGTAAATGTGAATTTGTAATTGAGCTAAAAATAAAGAAGCCGGATAATTGCTCCGGCTTAGGGTGTAATTCTGCTGATTATTGATTTAACTTATTTGATAAGCAATAGTTTTCCGGAGGTTCTGAAATTGCCTGATCGAAATTCGTAATAATAAGTTCCGGAAGAAAAATCTTTCAGGTTCAGTTCGGCGGAATGATAGCCTGATTTCTCAAAATTATTTTTAAGTGTGCTTACTTCCCTTCCTGAAATATCAAATAATTTAATTGTAACATTCCCGTCAAACGGAAGCTCATAGTTGATCTTCGTCGAAGGATTGAATGGATTAGGGAAATTTTGTGAAACAAAATAATCCCGGGGAATGCCTATTACTACTTCACTCTCCAGCCTGAAGTAATTAATGCTGCCGTCATAATTAATCTGTTTTAGTCTGTAATTGTATTTTCCCGAATTTAAATTTTTGTCAATGAATGAATATTCCGTATTACTGCCAACTGAACCTCTTCCTATTTGAAATCCTGCTTTACTCCATTCTGATTCTTTTGATTCGGATAATTTCCTTTCTATGTCAAATCCATAATTATTAATCTCCGAAGAAGTTATCCAAATCAATTCAACGCTACTCTCTTTAACATGTGCCGCAAATGATGCCAATTCAACCGGCAGTGGTGGATCGCTTTTAGTTAGATAGTATGCTCCGACATCAGTGATTGAAATTGGAGTTGCTTCGTTATTTCCGTTCAGATACGCGAGTTTTAATTCTGCTGTTGACGGATAATAGTATGCTTCCTCGACAATCGTTCCGCCGATTTCTCCTTGTGTTATATCATGCGAAAATGAAATAAGATATTCTTCGTCAGATATTTTTGTGATTTCTCTTATGACAACTACGTGATCGGTAGTTGTTAATTCATGTGTAAGGGGATTTTCAAATTCATATCTTAGGATAAAACAAATTATTGACGCATAAACAGGCGGAGCCGGATCCATTAAAGGAATCCAAAAGTCATCGAGATCAGTTATGGTTGGCGGCGGAAAAATTGCTGACATAAAGCTTCCGTCCAACCCGCTGTTTTCGAATTCCGTATTCATGATCGAATTAAGCGCGAGTCCATTGTGGTAAAGATACGCGCCCTCCTGCTTTGTCCTGGAGTCCTCCTTCATTGCTTCTATTGATATCTCAACAGGATCCCATCCAAGTATTACAGGTATTCTGTCGAGATATTGTAACCCGTCCGATAATGCCTCCGGCAGACCTTCTCCCTTGCCGCAATCCTGAATGATGTAAGGCGGCAATGTTTTCCCGCCGGTTGAATTAATAACTGCATCATTCAAAATATTTTTCGCAAAAATATTGGCAATGGGACGGTTATCTATTATACCGTTATAAAGGACAACCTTGAAATTTCCTACCGTTGCAACATTTCCAATAACCGGAGCCAAAGCAACCGTGTCAGTTGTCATTGAAAAGCCGTAATTGACAGAAGTAATATTGACTCCTGAAGAATTAGTATCAGCGATAATAAATGAAAAATATTTGTCCTCTGCCGTACCGACAGAATCAAGAGAGTTAATCCGGAAATTACGGATCGGCCATGTGTTCTGAATACCGTTACCGCTGACAGACAGGTTGAAATACTTGATTGTGTCAGTACCGGTAAATGATAGTTTGACTCTTCCCATGAAAGAGTTCAGTGAAGTGTCAGGATGCATGTCTCTGTCGCTGAAGATCAGATTGTCCTGATAAAATTGCAAAGTCTGTGCATTCGGATCCCGATGAGTCGAGATAAGAATGACAAGTGAGAGAATGGCGAGTATTTTCTTCATAATTTTTCTCCTTTAAATTCAGTTATTTTTTTAAAAATTTTTTAAAAAAACATTATGGGGATTAAGTCAAATATGACCGGTACAAATATACTTCATCTTAATTGCTTTTCCAAGAATTATGCAATCACTGTAATCACAGGCTGATAGCCTGTGCTACATTTGCAGAAATTATGTAATCACTGTAATCACTGTAATCACTGTAATCACTGTAATCACTGTAATCACTGTAATCACTGTAATCACTGTAATCACAGGCTGATAGCCTGTGCTACATTTGCATGAATTATGTAATCACTGTAATCACAGGCTGATAGCCTGTGCTACATTTGCATGAATTTTATGTAATCACAGTAATCACAGGCTGATAGCCTGTGCTACATTTTTGCATAAATTATGTAATCACAGTAATCACAGTAATCACAGGCTGATAGCCTGTGCTACATTACATTTAATTTGATTAAATATGTTGAATTTCCATTTTCGACAATTGTCTTTTTTAAACGCGTAAGAAATGATAAATTTACTCCTGCAACAATGCAACAATAAGAAGGATGGTAAATAACAAAGCAATAAAAATTCTTAGTACTTTTAGTTCAGAAGAACAAAAGAGGTTTTATGATTTTGTAAACAGCCCCTTCCACAACAAAAATAATAAGCTCATTCAGCTTATTGACCTGCTCAAAGATTATCATCCTTCCTATGAATTCGATCCCGGATTAGTCCAAAAAAAAATCTATCCCGATAGTAAGACCGGCAAAAACAATATGAAGAAGCTTATGTCTGAATTGTTGGGCGTATGTGAATGTTTTCTAAAAAGTCTTCGAATGGAAAGTGAGAATTTTCAAAGCGAAGTTTTTTTAATCAAAGAGTTTGAACAAAGAAAACTGGATAGTTTGTGCGACCTTTATCTGAACAGGATGGACAAGGATTTCAATGATAACAAGATGTATGTCAAATACATCGAGCGTATCCCCCTTGAAGAACTGAAGATCGCGTTTTCACAGCCTCGCAATGTCGGTTTCAAAGAAATGAAACATTTTGAGGTCATGACAGAATGTGGTTTGATCTGTTTTCTTGATACACTATTTGCCGAAATGCAGAGCGTAAAAACTTACCGAAGCAATTACAATGACGATGGCATGAAGCCGCTTTCGGAATTCTTTCTTAACAACCTTGATGCAGATAATTTTGCCAAACACCTTAACTTGAATAAGACAGAGCACCGACTGATTTACATACTTCTGAATTTTATTAAATTCACTTATGATCCGGATAACACTGAAAGTTTTATGAAAGCAAAAAAATATCTGCTGGAGTTTCCGTATTCCTGCAGAGAAAACTGCATAGACCTTATCGGAATGTATGATGCATTGTACAACTATTGCATTCAACAACTTATCTCCGGAAACAATGAGTTCCGGTTCGAATTGTTTGAGGTTTGCAAAAAGAAATTGCTTCTGATAAAACAATTTGATCTTAAAGGCATGATACATTGGGCAATGTTTCGCAGCATAGCTTCCAATGCAATAAAGATCGGAGAAACCGAATGGGCGGAAGCTTTCATAAAAGAAAATATTGACAAACTTCCTGAAGACATCAGACAAGAAATTTATTACTACTTGTTTTCTCTGCTTGAGCTTGCTAAAAAGAATTATGAAAAAGCCCTTGAACACTCTTCAAGAATAAACATTAACTATCACCATTCAAAAGTAATCGTTAAATATGTTTCACTTATATGTTACTATGAACTTGAATTATTTGAGCAATCACTTTCATGTCTCGACTCCTTCAAACATTTCTTGAGTTACAGTGAACAGCTTGAGGAGAATGTAAGATCCGATTACAAACAATTCATAAAACTTTATTCAAGGATGCTTCAGTACAGAATGAATCCGGAAACGCTGAACAAGAAATGTATCGGTGAGATGGCGGATGAAGCCGCAAAAATACTTTCAGGAAAGGAATGGGTATCTGAAAAAATCAACGAGTTTGCATCATATTATTCCGCCCATAAGAAAAAGAAAGAAAGATCAGTTTTGAAGCATGCGTGAAATTTTACTTCACAAGAATCATTCGCTTCGTTTCCTCAAACTGCAAATTGATTCCCTGAATATCTTTAGCCGATAACTTGAAAAAATAAATTCCGGATGAAAGACCTTCCGCCTTAAATTTAACGGAGTGATTTCCTTCCCGCTGAATTCCAATACGAAAAATTTTAACTTCTTTTCCCAGCACATCATAAACTTTTACAGTAACATCGGATGGCTTTCCGAGCGAATAAGAAATTGTTGTTCCGGGATTAAACGGATTGGGGTAATTCTGCTCAAGCGCAAAGCTCACGGGCACTATATTATCTCCCCTCACTTCCTTCAAAATCCAGTTGTCCGGATCTATACGAAAATCAATCGGAGAAGCAGAAATGACCGTGAAAGTCTGTATCTGCTGATCATTGAAAACCGTGATTATACTTTCTCTGTTAGGTTCAATTATCTTAATCTGAACAGGCATTGTAAAAAATGACGGCGATGAATTCACATCCTGCTGCAACGTAATGTTCGTAAAATAATTGCTGCCATTCTTTTCGGTTGTCTTGCTCGCATTATATTTTGGATAATTCTCACCGTAAATCCATTGCGAAAAAAAATAATCAAGACTCTTCCCGTAAACTTTTTCGGCATTCCTCCGGAAATCTTCTGTGACAGCATTCTTGTATCGGATCGTTGTGTCGGAAGCATACGCTTTCAGGATATTGAAGAATACCGAATCCCCCGTAATGCCTCTAAGCATGTGCAGTACGACGCAGCCTTTTGCATAAGTTCGGTTTCCACTAAAGATTTCGCTGACGGAATTTACATCCTGAACGTAAATCGAACCGGTGGCTGTCTTTGCATTTGTCATTCTGTTCTTGATAAAATCATCATAATCATTTTTTCCACAAGTTCTTTCTGCATAGAGTGCTTCACCGAAAGTTGCAAAGCCTTCATTCAGCCAGATGTTTTCCCAGTTGCGGCAGGTTATCATATCTCCGAACCATTGATGAGTTAGTTCGTGAGCCATGATACTTTCTCCGAAGACTCCCATTGATGAAATCGTCTGATGCTCCATTCCTCCCTGCTCGCCGAATTGTGCATGACCGTATTTTTCATTTATAAAAGGATACAGTCCGAAAGCATCGGAAAAAAGTCCGAGCATGTAATTGGTTTTGTCCAGAAGAGGCATCAGCTCGTTAAGATCTTCCGGATAAATGTAATTGGTAACAGGCATTGAGTCGCCGGATGAATAGCGGAAGTATGAATCATAACGCGAGTAATTTGTAATGGCAAGTGAAATTAGATAATTTGCAATCGGATGGTTGTTATTCCAGTTGTATGTGTGAGTTCCGTTTGTATTATTTGTAATGCCGGTAAGATTTCCGTTTGAGACAGGTATTAAATTCTGACTGCACGTGATTTTCATTCCGGATGAATCAGCTTTATCTGAAGGAGTATTCTTGCACGGAAACCAGTCGCTTGCACCAAAGGGCTCGCTCAAAGTCCAGATCACTGGATCTGCGCCGTTGTTATGAGTCCCGAAAACAAAGCTTCCGAAGCCCGTAGCATCCGGAATTCCATGGTAAAATATTCTGACGGTGAAGTTGTCATTCTTGCTAAGCGGAATAGGCAGAGACATCATAATCTTATCCTGCGAATGAACGGCTGCTATCAATGCTCCATTGAAGAACACCGAGTCAACAGACATATTGTCTTTAAGATCAAGAAAAATGCCTGTAAGATTATCTGTGCGACTGAATGAATTTATGGTAACATTGCCCGTAAGAAGATTCGGATTGTATGTAACTGCAAGATCAAGGTTGTAATGAGTAACATCAATGTTCGTATCGCTTTTATAATCAGAAATATTTGATTGGAAAAAATGTTTGTACGAATTCTTTTCGATTTCATGGACAGGCAGGTTTCCGGATTGGGCGAAGGAATTTGCGGCAAGCAGAGCAATGATAACTTGCAGATATTTTTTCATAAAACAGAAATATTTGCAAGTTAAGATATATTGTATTCTTTAGCAGTTTAATTGCAACTGCACAGAGTCAACCTTCAGATTGCAATGAAAGAAATCCGGTCAAACTATTGATTTCTATTGATTGATACCCTGGAATTTGAATGGTTCCGAGTTTACGAATGAACTCAATGCATCTCCGGAATAGATCTGAAATTTATCCAAAGGAAGTTTTTTTACTCCCGCATCTTTCGCAAGATCCGCCTTTTTAAGGTCAACCCAGAAAGTGTTAGGTGTCAGGACGGTTTCAAAATAATAAACCAGGTTCTTTTGATCGGATAAGGAGCGCCAGCGAGTAGATGAGATATTAGGTTCATTGGGAGTTGAGATTCCAAACGGCACAGAGCAGTTTCGAATGACGCTGAACGTGCTTGCAATTGCTATGTTAATGTCTTCGGTTTGGGGAATTGATTTTATATAGTATGAAGCTCTCACAAATCTGTCAGCGGCGCGGTTAGTTCCGGGGAGCATAATCGTTCCGGGAATTCCTTGCCAGTAATCATTCAATGCAAGTTGCTTGTCAAAAGTGGGCGAGTTTGTCATCACATTATACGATCTATCGTGATGGATCACAAGTTTGCCGTCGATATATTCAAAAATTGCATTATCACCCGTTGCATCAGAAACTGACAAATGCAGAGTAGCATACACCTGTGTTCCGGGGATATAATCCGAAACTATTACAAATTCCTCTTTCCTCATTTGATCAACCACTTCCTGAACATTCGCAAAGTTATCGAGAACATACTGTGCCCAGGCGGCTACGGAAAGTCCTTTGATGTTTCCATTCGGATTAAAAGGAATATACTTCGATTCCGCAAGCCAGAGAAGATTTGCAACCAATCCTTTTTCATTTAATCCGTCCGGTGAAGAAATGTCGTAAGCGCTTGCGACTACACTTCCATACTTGGAGATCCATTTTACTGAATTGGGACCTGCTTCACCGCTTCTTTCCATGCCTCTCGGAAATATCCATATATTAGCGGGTATATCGTCTTCCCAATCCATTGAACGCGCAGTAAGAACTATGTTGTTTGGTCCCTGATACACAATGCGCGAGCAAGACTGTGCATCATCATGACAAATACTTAATGCAAAAACAAAAATGATAATCTGTAGAAATTTTCTTGATAGTTGGTCCATCAGGTTCATTGAATTTTGTTAATAAAAAATATCTTGGGGAAGATCTTTTTGGGATGACAATTTCTTATTATTGAACTTTACAATCAATGCAGTCCTTATTTCCCTACTTTCAAAAATCTTTCAAAATTTTCTGAAAATTTCCGTACGCTTCTCCCGAATTTGAATTGCACATCACTGCTATGGTCTAATTACCGAAACGAATGCTGCAGAATTGTTGAACGCGATTGTTACATCACTAAGATCAACAAAGTAATCTCCGTTCACATCCGTTGCAATATATCCGCCCTGAAAAATTGATGCATCATTGAAAATATTTGCGATGTCCGTAAGATCAATCGCATCATCCTGATTCACGTCGCCGGAAAATATTGCATAGTTCACGGGTGAATTATCAACATGCTTCTCATTGTTTCCGAAAGCCTGCGCATCGGAATTAGTAAAGCTATAATCGTATGTAACTCCGTTAGTAATTGATTCGCCACCGCTCTTGCTCCAGGTTTCGATCGTGTTTATATGTTTCACCACAATGTAATACGTTCCCGATGTTGCATTCGGAAAATACGACAGGGTGCTGAAGTCCAGAGAATCAAGAACTCCCATTGCAGAATCAACGACTGCATAAGGCGAAGTTGAATTTGCCAGATACATTTTAATTGTATCTCTTCTTGCCATTCGGTCTGAACCTGCATCATAAAGTCCTTCAAGAATTACCATAAGATTTATTCTTGGAACAAGAGAGGATGTCCCTTCAATATATCTCCAGACTCCACCGTTTGCTGCACCGGAAGCGCCTGCCATTATTGTGGGGACGTTGAAGTAATTCTCATACAAGACCGGCGAACTTGTAAGTGTGAAGTTTTGATTTGAAAAATTTATTCCGCCGTTAGTTGACCTGAAGACTCCTCCGTTTCCGGATGTATAGATGTTATTCTGATCACTGACAGTAACACCTCTGACAGCGCCGGAAACATTACTGACAGTTGTCCATGAAAGTCCTCGATTTGTTGAAATGTCAAAATTGTAAGGAGATGTTGTAGTTGCCATTATGATATCGCCATTATCTTTCTGGAAAATACTGTAGCCGTTTTTCCCGGGATTGAGATTGCTGCTGAACGTGAGCCCGTAATCCGTTGAACGATAGAATCCGAAGTTGCTTCCTCCCGATACGCCAACGTAAATTATATTTGCACTATCTTTATCCACAAGAAGCGGAAGACATATCAGTCCGGTCAAAGCAGTCTCAATAAAGGTTGCGCCATTGTCGGTGCTTCTGAAGAATCCGGATGATGAAGTTACATAAACAAAATTTCCGCTGCACTCCACACCCTGCAGGTTTTTATTGCTGAATATCGAAGAAGGAATGAGAGTGAAGTTTGCGCCATTGTTAGTTGACTTAAGCATTCCCGTGGAATAGTTTGCAACATAAACATTTCCCATTGAATCAAATCCGAAATCCCACATTGACTGACCTGCGCCGACATAAAGTGTATCCCAAGAGTTTCCGTTATTGGTTGATCTCCAGATCCTTGAATTCGATGAGGTAAGACCACCTGCATAGATATTTCCTTGAGGATCTGTTGCAAGCGACCAGACACTTCTTCCGTTAAGAGAACGCTCCCACACCTGTGAGTAAACAATGGAAGAACCGATTGCAAAAACAAAAATCAAAGTAAGAATAGTTTTCATGGTGAAAGATTTTTGAATTTATAAAAAGAAAAGATACCGTAAACTGAATAGCAGCGCGGATGAACGAGTTCCTATTTCGGTTTCGGCATATTCATTTGAATGAACGGGGATCTTGTACGAAAGCTCGAGCATCAGAGATGAAAAAAATATGGATTGAATTCCGATGTATGAATCAAGACGAAATCCTCCAGAGTTTGCAATTTCTGATCCGAGAAATTTATTTTTAAAGAAATAGTATGCTTTGTTTTCGAGATACAGGTTCACGTTTACGTCATCAAAATCTTTGTATTGCCTTGGAATTACCAGATATCCGAAGGCGAGCGTCCAGTCGAAGTAGTTTCCGAACTTAAAATCATTCTTCGGAATATTTATATTGAAACCCATTTCTCCAGTAGCAGCAAATTTGTCAATCAGATTCGTAACGATCAGATCATTCTTAATTGTATAATTGTCCGTTGTGTGAAAGTCAATTGAAGGGACAGTTATATCATTGACGAAATTATAATACTTGACCGTGTGACCCGGATGAAGTTCATATTCAACCTGTCCGCTGACAATCGGTTTTGAATTAACAGGAATCAGCGCGCCTGATTGAAGTGCAAACCTGATGTGATAGTTTCTCTTGTCAATATCGTGAAAGCGGTATCTTGCCGCAAATTCATAATTACCGAAGAATTCATATCCATCTTCAAGCGTGTAAAAAACTTCATTATAAAGAGTGAGATTGCCAAGCAGCCCGTAATTTACCGCAAACGAATTATGATAATATTTGAAATTATCATAGCTCATGATATTATTCCTGAATTCAATCCTCTTCCTGGAAAGATTGGCGGCTGCGTGTGAAACTATATAGAGCTCCTGGGAATAAACATTTACGCACGTCAGCAACATGAAAAACATGAAGCCGTGCCTTAGAAATCTGATCATGAACATCAAATAAAAAAGAAAACTGTCATTGATTCAAAACTAATCGCCTTTAAGCGCATAATCAATAGAATCCGCATTTCACTTACGGTAAATTTACGTCCTGCAGTATAAGGCTGAAATCTAAAAGTCTTAAATCTTCTGTCTTATTAACTTTCTACTTCACAACAAATGAATTATATTTGCATACAATTCAAATATTATTCAAAAAAATTCATGTCAAATATTCTCAAAGAAAAACTCTCCTCACAAATTCCTGCTTTAAGAGAAGAAGCAAAATCAATTATAAAAAACAATGGAAGCAAAACCATTGACCAGGTTGTGATTGACCAGCTTTACGGCGGAATGAGAGGAATCAAAGGATTGATTTGCGATACATCTTCGGTTGGACTTGATACGGGATTGATCATAAGGGGCATTCCGATAATGGAACTCACAAACAGACTTCCCGAAGAAATTTTTTATTTACTGCTCACGGGGGAGTTCCCCGATGAAAAGGCTCTGAAGAGTCTGCAGAATGAACTCAATGAAAGAAGTGATGTCCCTGCTTATGTGTGGGATGTAATCAATTCGCTTCCTGCTGGAACTCATCCGATGGTGCTGCTAAGCACTGCGATTCTTTGCATGGAAAAAGAATCGGAATTCAGAAAAGCTTATGACAGCGGCATAAGCAAAGACAGAATGTGGGAGCCGATGCTGGAAGATTGTCTCAATATCATTGCGAGAGTTCCGCAAATCGCCGCATTCATTTACCGAAAGCTTTTTAAAAAGGGCGACATGATCGCTCCGGATAAGAAACTTGACTGGGCAGCGAATCTTGCGAAGATGCTCGGAGCCGAAGATAAAGACGGCAACTTTGCAAAACTGATGCAGCTTTACATGGTGATTCACAGCGACCATGAAGGCGGCAACGTTAGTGCTTTCACCAATCTTGTAATTTCATCTGCGCTTTCAGATGCATATTACTCTTTCAGCGGCGCACTCAACGGACTTGCGGGACCACTTCATGGACTTGCCAATCAGGAATGCCTGAAGTTCATTCTCAAAATGAGAAATGAAATCGGTCATTCACCGACAAACGACGAAGTTAAGACGTACTGTCAGAATCTTCTCGACAAAGGAGGACTTGTCATAGGATATGGTCATGCAGTATTGCGCATTACGGATCCGAGGTTCAAAGCATTTGTTGAATTTGGTTCAAACGTAATTCCGGGCGATGAGTTATTCAAGATTGTAAGACAACTTTTTGAAATTGTTCCGGATCTTCTTGTTAGACAGGGAAAGGCTAAGGATCCATGGCCTAATGTTGACGCTGTCAGCGGCTCGCTTCTTTATCATTACGGTATCACAGAGTATGATTTTTATACTGTGTTTTTTGGAGTGTCGAGAATTCTCGGATTCTCCGCGCAGATAATTCTTGCACGGGCAATGGGATTCCCGCTGATACGACCAAAATCGGTAACGACAAAATGGATCCAGTCGCAGTTTACAACATAGTTTACTTTTTTTACCACATAGACACATAGGGCACATAGCTGTTCTTTCGTCCTTTTACCACATAGACACCATAGCTGTTCTTTTGTCCTTTTACCACATAGACACATAGGGCACATAACTGTTCTTTCGTCTTTTTACCACATAGACACATAGGGCACATAGTTATGTCTGCTCTTGCTTTGACTTTAACCACATAGACACATAGGGCACATAGTATTCATTCCTTTTTTGAGAATTCACATTAATTAACATAGAATTTCTTCAGACAATATTAGAGTTCCAAAAACAAAACTGTAACTATTTTCTGAATTGTTATCTAAAAGTTAGTTACAAAAAGTCCGTCATAACAAACGTTGAGTTATTATATAGAACACAAAAAAAACACTTTATAAAGTTTTGTAATTGCCATGAATAAAACCTCTATGTGTCTATGTACCCTATGTGCCTATGTGGTTAAAAAAAATAAACCTCTATGTGTCTATGTACCCTATGTGCCTATGTGGTTAAAAAAAAATAGTCCTCTATGTGTCTATGTTCCCTATGTGCCTATGTGGTTAAGAGCAGTTGCCTATGTGGTTAAGAGCAGGTTGCCTATGTGGTTACGAGCAGGTTGCCTATGTGGTCACGAGCAGGTTGCCTATGTGGTCAAGAAATGTTGACTATGTGTTGATACTCCATTTCTTTAGTTCTTCGACCATTTCATAATTCGTCAGATCATAGTGCACCGGTGTAATCGAAACGTAATTTTCTCTCACAGCAATTTCATCGAACTCCCTTGACTCATCTCGTACAGCCATCTTTCCCGTGAGCCAGAAATATTCTCGCTTGTTCGGATCGAGCCTCGAATCATAATAATCATCCCACACTGATTTCCCCTGCTTCGTGATACGCACTCCTTTGATTTCTTTCTTCTTAACCGCGGGAATGTTCACGTTAAGCAATGTCCCAAACGGTAATCCTTTTTTCAAAACTTCCCTTGCAAGTTTTGCAGAGAACTTAGACGCAAATGAAAAATCTCTCGACGTAAAACTTGCAAGCGAAACAGCTACCGATGGTATTCCTAATATTGTCCCCTCTGTAGCAGCAGATACTGTTCCGGAATATATAATGTTGATTGATGTATTTGATCCGTGATTTATTCCTGATATAAGAAGATCAATCTTTTTTCCCTTTAACAGATTTCTCACCGCCAGCTTTACTGAATCAGCAGGCGAACCTTCGACCGCGTATCCATAGAAATTTCTGTCAATTAAATTTTTCCTCGCGCGTATCGGATTTGCAACGGTGATTGAATGACCAACCGCGCTCTGCTGCGTATGCGGCGCAACTACATACACCTCCGCAAATTTCCTTATCTCCCTCCATAGCGCACGAATGCCTTCGGATTCGATGCCGTCATCATTCGAAATAAGTATTGTGGGTCTTTTCATTTTCTGTCTTCTCATAATATGTCATTCACCAAGTTTTTTCCAAACCATGTCTTTCAGTTCTGAAAGATTCTCTCCGGATACCGCAGATATAAGAATCTTATCATTATTAGTTTTCAACTTCTCCAGTTTCGCTCTTAATTTTTTATCAATGGCATCAATTTTTGTAAAACAAATTATCCTCGGCTTGTCAAGAAGGTCGGCTCCATAGTCTTTTAATTCTTTCAGCAGAGTTTCATAATCAGCAAGTAATTCTTTCCTTGTATCATCTGACGAAAGTTTCGTCGCATCTACAAGAAATAAAAGCAGCCGCGTCCTCTCTATGTGCCGGAGAAATCTAATCCCAAGTCCTTTGCCTCCGGATGCTCCCTCGATTATCCCGGGAATGTCTGCCACAACAAATGAATCATATTCCCTGTATCTTACAATTCCAAGATTTGGGACAAGGGTTGTAAAAGGATAATCTGCAATCTTTGGCTTGGCTGCGGAAATTTTCGAAATCAAAGTTGACTTGCCTGCATTCGGAAATCCCACCAGCCCTACGTCGGCAATGAGTTTGAGTTCAATCAGAATTGTTTCTTCCTTTCCTTCCTCACCCGGTTGCGCAAATCGCGGAGCTTGATTTGTTGATGTCTTAAAATGATTGTTTCCCTTTCCACCTCTTCCTCCTCTTAGTATTAATGCTTCCTGTCCGTCTCTCGTCAGCTCCGCAATGATTTTTCCCGTTTCAAAATTTTTTATTATGCTGCCGCATGGAACAAGGATGACTTCATCGCTTCCGTCTTTGCCTGTCTTCAGACCGCCTTGACCATGCTCCCCTCTCTGGGCTTTGTAATGAGCCTTGTATCGAAAATCAATAAGGGTTGAAAGTTGAGAGGTTGCCTTAAATAATATCCCTCCGCCTTTACCGCCGTCACCGCCGTTGGGTCCTCCCTTTGGAACGAACTTCTCACGCCTGAAACTCACACAGCCGTTTCCACCAGCGCCTGACCTCACATAAATCTTCGCCTGATCTAAAAACAATATTTACTCCCTGTCTTTATAAAATTCACTCACCATGTCAACAAATGTAATTACATCCTTATTATAAATATCAACCCTGTTATTTTTAAAAATTTCCTTCAGATGATTGGAGGCTTCAAACCAGGTCTTGTAATGATTTAGTTTTTCAAATGACTTATCCATGCTTATAAGACTCTTGTTGTAAATCTTTGAGGATATTCTGTCAAGCTGCTTTTCGTCAAACAAGATTTTCAAACTACTGCGGCTGCCTGCTTCGTTCTTCTTTTCCTTTACTTCCTTTGAAGTCCTTTCTTCGGATGCCTTAATCAACTGATCCGAATAAATTTTCCTTTCAGTTACCGCTTCCTGTGACTTCTTTACTTCTTCCTTTGACTTATCATAGATAACTTTTCTTTCTTTTTCCTTAACGGGAGTTTGAACAACAGACTTCTTCTCCTCCACAGGTTTTGTTGGTTCGACAGGCTTCTTCTCTTCGGGGAGTTTCGCGGGACCCGTCAGATTGGGAGGAGTTTGCTCCCTTGCCGGGACAGAATATTTATCTGTCAGAACTTTTACAATATTGATCAGACTGATTTCTGTGCTGTCGGAAAAAGCTCCTGTCGCCTTGAATTTGTTCAGCAGATCACCAAAGGATTTGTCCTCAAGAAATATTCTTACAAGTGAAAAGGGTATGGTTGATTCAAGGCTCCAGTTAGGCTCATCTCCGTATTTGAATTTAAATATCTGAAGGAAAAAGTTTTTGATTTTCGTTGAACCTATTTCCGTCGAAAGCTTTTCATAAATTATCTTGTTGGTGCTGTCAATAATCGCCGTAACTTCGCTCTTCGTTACAAATATCTGAAAATTGTCGGTGATGAAATTTCGGACAGCATCCGCATAGTAATTGTAAAAAGGAAAAAGGTTGAGCTTCTTTAAAATTTCCGAAGGCGGTCGTGATTCAAAATCATTGAATAAGAAGGCAAGCAGTGTCCACTTCGGACGTATTGCATAATTGAAATAGAGTTTATTCGCCTTTTCGATTTTCTGAAGCAGCTCACTCGTATCGGCTGTTTGCGTTACATCATTTACAATATAATTCCTTGTAAAGTCAGAAAGATTCTTCTTCAGTATGACATCTTTTGTAATTAACTCAATGTCTCTTACCTCATCCTTCTCTGCAGCAATTTTTTTTTCGACTAACGACTCAAGCATTAAATTTTTCTTTGCTAATCTTATGCAATTTAAATTAATTACTTCTTTTTTTAAATGAAGTTTTGCAGAGAAGAAAAACTAAAATGAGTGAAAACAAATTAACCGAAGCAAGAAACAACAGAATAAAATGTCAGGAGCTTAGTTCGCAACTGAAATGCCCCACGCATTACCAATACAGGAAAAATTTTGGACCGGCAGCGGATGAATTACCCAAAGCCGATAAAACCTTGTGTATTAAATTCAATTTCAATATTTTAATTTTACAGATTTAATTGGGGTGCTGGTTTAAACCGGCTGAGAGTAAACCCACGAACCTGATACGGATAATGCCGGCGAAGGAAATTAAAATTTTTTAAACGCTTAAAATCTTTCAATGGTTCGGAAAGTTTTAAGCGTTTTTCTGTTTTAAACAAGACCACTTTGGAAATGATACTCTGCAAAAAGTTTATTAGAGCCTCTCTGCTCATATCTCTTTTTTTATATCTTCATTCTTCTTCCTATTCACAGGAAAAAAATGACTCAAGCATTTATAAAACTGAAACTATTGACGTTGATGCATTGAAAGGTATCGAACGCTTTACTCCCGTAACATTTGAAAACATAAAACGCGCCGACGTCGAGGAGAAATACTGGATGCAGGATTTACCAATGTTCCTTAACGGATACACCGGCATAAATTCTTACTCTGAATCCGGTTCTTCAATCGGCTATTCATATATCAGCCTCCGCGGTTTCGACCAGAGACGGATTTCAATTCTCATCAATGGAATTCCCCAAAACGATCCGGAAGATCATACGGTTTACTGGGTGGATGTTTCCGATCTCACAGCTTCAGTCGAAGACATACAGATTCAAAGAGGCATAGGGACTGCGCTCTATGGGACTTCATCCATTGGAGGAGTAGTCAATGTCCGGACGATAGACATTTTCAAAAATAAATTTCTTAATGTAAGCGCAGGTTACGGGGATTATAATTCAAGAAGATTTTCCTTTGAATATTCTTCCGGACTCATCAAGAATGGTTTTGGTTTCTATGGAAAATTTACAAAGCAAAATACCGACGGGTACAGAGACCTCTCGTGGTCAGACCATTGGTCGTATTTCCTTAGCGCATCGAAACTGATAGGAAAAAATCAAACTCTGAAACTAAATCTCTACGGAAGTCCGATAAAAAATCATCTCGCCTATCTTGGAGTTGATAAACCCTATCTCGACGGACAGATCACCGGCGATAAATATGCCGACAGAAGATTTAACTACCTTACTTACCCGGATGAAACAGATAATTATTTTCAGCCGCATTATGAACTTGTTCACAATCTGCAGGCTTCAAAAAATATTTTTGTCTCAAATACTCTTAGCTACATAAGAGGTGATGGATTCTTCAATACTTCCTTTCCTGTTTCTTACGGCTATGACTTCGGATACTTCAGATTGCAGCCGTTCTATGTCTCCGATACTACAACATTCAATCCGCTCTACTATAGAAGAAACGACGATGGAACGTTCTACTACGATTCTACTCGCGGATATGAAATTGTGCGAAGCGACATCGTCTCCAGGCTCACGGTTAACAATAACACTTATGGATGGTTTCCAAAGGTTCAGATTAAACACAACAAAGACAAAGGCACGCTTGTAATCGGCGGTGAAGTCCGTTATCACAAATCCGAACACTTCGGCGAAATAACTTTTGCTGAAGCGCTGCCGCAGGGCACTCCTCCAAATTATCAGTATTATTTTTACAACGGAGGAAAGAGAACTTATTCAGTCTATGCAAATGAGATTTATTCGATCACGGGAAAACTTAACGGAATGCTTGGCGCACAGTACGTCTATCACAGATATAACATTTCAAACAACAGATACAGACCTTACAACTTCTCGGTTAACTATAATTTTTTCACTCCGCGCGCAGGATTGAATTACAACTTTGATGACAGGTTCAGCGCATTTGTAAATTTTTCAATCGCCAGACGTGAACCAAGACTTAAAGACATTTACAACGGAGAGGATCCGTATTCAACTCCTAACTTCCGTATCGTGGATACTCTCAAAGGCATTTACGAAGACCCTCTTGTGAAGTCTGAAGAAATGTTTGACTATGAAATCGGTCTCGGATATAACTCGCCTAAAGTGAAAGCCGATCTCAATTTCTATCTGATGGATTTCAAGAATGAAATTGTGAACAACGGTCAGCTCGACAATGTCGGACAACCCATTGCGGGAAATGCAGGCAAATCAATACACCGCGGAGTTGAACTCGAACTTAATCTTAAACCTTTTTCCCAAAAAATCCTTAACGCGATTTCTCTTGCGGGAAATCTTAGCCTTTCGCAAAATTATTTCAAAGAGTATGTAGAAGTTCTCGGGGCGGATTCTGCCGGAAATATTATTTTCGGCAATGACTATTCCGACAATCAAATCATTCTCACACCAAACATAATCGCAAATCTTTCCCTGAATTATTTTGACAAAAACGGAGTCGGCGCATACATATCAATGCAGCACGTCGGCAGGATGTATCTCGATAATTCCGAAAATGAAAGAAAGGATCCTTCAGCAAGAAGCGCGCCGGGATATGTTGATAAGGTAATCAATCCTTATACTGTGGTCAATGCAGGACTGTCATTCAATGTTTCATCCATGATCAATCAGAATGACTTTACCAAACTCTTCAGAAAACTCGAACTTAATCTGAAAGCAAATAATATTTTCGATGCGCTGTATGAAACTTCCGGCAGCGTGAGCTACGGAGTGCCTTACTGGATTCCCGCTGCAACGAGAAATTTCTTCGGAGAAATTGTCGTGGGATTTTAAATTAGGAAATGCAAAAATATTAAATCAGACTATTTCTAAAATTGCAGGAACAATGTCATCGGGTGTGAGGGGATAACTTTTGAGAAGTATAATTCTAATTATTGCTTTTCAAAAACTCCATGATAACATTATCTGCATTCTTGAAAAATAATTTATCATCTCTCGTTTCATAATCATAAGTCTTTCCTTTTATCGTTTCGATAAAATTTCTTTCTGTTTCCATGTCGGGACACATCATCCTGGTCATCACAAAATCATGTCCGAACTTAATCTGATTGCCAATTCCTTGTGCATATCCATTATAAGAGTTGCATCCGGCATTTCCTGAAACTCTGTTTTCGTCAAAGTTAAATGTCATCGAAGGAATTTTTTGTTCACCGTTATTTTCAATGTTATGTCCTTTCAATGCTGTAAGCATCCAGGTCTTTCCATTTACAGCAGTATCATTGAGATACTTGCCGCAGCCTTTAAAAATTCTTGATCGCTCTCCGTTCTTGAAAGCGATGTCCACGGTAACAGAGAATGGAAATTTTTCACCGGACATATTGTCAGTACACTCTTCCTGAAAAATGCTGACATTGACATCTGCCGAATCCGAGTTTCCAATAAAACTCTTTCCTGCGACATCCATAATCAGCACTGTCCTTGGAGTGTTGGTGAAAACTTCCTTTACTTCCGTCAATGAGGTGAATTTAATTGACTGCGAGCTTACTTCGACACTCCAGAATGGTTCATTGCCAACAGCCTTAAAGTATGCACTGCTGCTCCTGTCAGATAAAGTGTCTGAATTCCGACAAACAGCACCTGATACAAATCCAATACTGAACAAGATAAGGCAGAGAGATATTTTTAATGACGACAATAAATTATTAGATAATTTTTTGAAAGTTCTGCGGAAAAACATTTTTGCCCCTTTTGAATAACTCTCATTTATAATTCAGGTTGCTTCCCAGCCATCTTTCCACTTCCTCAATCTTCATTCCTTTTCTCTTTGCATAATCTTCTGCCTGATCTTTCGCAATTTTCCCAAGTCCGAAATATTTCGATAACGGATGTGCAAAATACAATCCGCTTACCGATGAAGCCGGATACATGGCAAGACTTTCTGTCAATTTTATTCCAGTATTTTTTTCCACATCGAGAATCTTGAATAAGGTAATCTTCTCGGTATGGTCAGGACTTGCGGGATATCCCGGAGCAGGACGTATTCCTCTGTATTTCTCCTTTATTAATTCTTCATTTGCAAAAGATTCACTTTCGGCATAACCCCAGAATTCTTTTCTGACCTTTTCATGCATCAGTTCCGCAAATGCCTCTGCAAGTCTGTCAGCAAGTGCTTGCAGCATGATCTTGTTATAATCATCATGCTCGTCTTCAAATTTCTTAATCCATTTTTCTATGCCAATACCTGCTGTTACGGCAAAACCTCCAATGTAATCTTTCATTCCCGAATCTTTTGGTGCAACAAAATCAGACAGCGAAATATTCGGAATACTGCCGCTCTTCTTTCCCTGCTGGCGAAGCGTCCTGAAAACCGCCGATGCCTTAGCGTTCGTTCCGTTGAGATAGACTTCGATATCGTCACCTTGTGAATTTGCATTCCAGATTCCGATTACTGCATCAGCGGTAATCCATTTCTCACTGATCATCTTTTGCAAAAGTTCTTTCGCATCCTTGAAAAGGCTTGTCGCTTGCTCGCCTACAATTTTATCTTTTAAAATATCAGGATATTTTCCCGTGAGCTCCCATGTTCTGAAAAACGGCGTCCAGTCTATGTACCTTGAAATTTCCTCAAGTGAGAAATCTTTAAAGACTTTAATTCCCGTGAACAATGGTTTTGCAATATCTTCTTGCTTCCATTCTATCTTTAACTTGTTCTTCTTTGCATCATCATAAGTTATGTAAGCTTTTTCTTCTCTTGACTTGTAATGATGCTCGCGAAGTCTTTCATATTCTTCCTTGACTCCCGATACAAATTTCTCTTTCTCGCGCCCAAGCAGATTTCCGACTACAGGAACGGACTTCGATGCATCAAGTACGTGAATAGTGGGACCGCTCTTGTAATTCTCTTCAACTTTAACCGCAGTATGAATTTTGGAAGTCGTAGCTCCTCCTATCAACAGCGGTATTGTAAAACCTTCTCTGTTCATTTCTTTCGCCACATGAACCATCTCATCCAGCGACGGCGTAATCAATCCGCTTAATCCGATGACGTCAACATTTTCCTTTCTTGCCGTCTCGAGAATTTTTTCACATGGAACCATTACTCCAAGATCAATGACTTCATAATTATTGCAGCCAAGTACGACGCCGACTATATTTTTTCCGATGTCATGAACATCTCCCTTAACGGTTGCCATCAGAATTTTACCTTTGGCTCTTGCACCTTCCTCCTTTTCTGCCTCTATGAATGGAAGAAGATATGCGACGGCTTTCTTCATCACGCGAGCACTTTTTACTACCTGTGGCAAAAACATTTTTCCCGCCCCGAACAAATCTCCCACAACGTTCATGCCGTCCATTAGCGGACCTTCGATTACTTCAATCGGCTTGCTGAATAATTTGCGCGCCTCTTCTGTATCTTCTTCAATGTAATCTGTAATTCCCTTTACAAGCGCATGTGTCAACCTCTTGCGGACATCCTGCTTTCGCCACTCCTCATCTTCGGATTCCTCTTTGCTTTCATTTTTCACGGTGTTGGCAAATTCGACCAATCTCTCTGCGGCGTCGGACCTTCTGTTAAGCAAAACATCCTCAACTTTTTCCAGAAGTTCCTTGTCAATTTCTTCATACACTTCTATCAATCCCGGATTGACAATTCCCATATCCATTCCCGCTTTTATCGCATGATAGAGAAATGCAGAATGCATTGCTTCGCGGACTTTATCATTGCCTCTGAATGAAAATGAAATGTTACTCACACCTCCGCTGACCAAAGCGCCCGGAAGATTTTCCTTTATCCACTTCACAGCATTGATGTAATCAACCGCATAGTTATTATGCTCATCTATTCCGGTTGCAACCGTTAGTATATTCGGATCGAAGATTATATCCTGCGGTTCCAAACCAACTTCTTTAGTAAGAATATTATATGCTCTCTGACAAATCGCAATCTTCCTTTCAAAATTGTCCGCCTGTCCTTGTTCATCAAAAGCCATGACAATGGCTGCGGCGCCGTACATCTTAATTTTTCTCGCATGCTCTTTGAATATCTCTTCTCCTTCCTTCAGCGAAATGGAATTGACGACTGCTTTGCCTTGAACACACTTTAATCCCTCTTCAATCACTGACCATTTGGAAGAATCAATCATTATCGGAAGTTTCGCAATATCGGGTTCTGACGCAATGAGATTTAAAAAAGTTTTCATCGCGGATTCCGAATCGAGCATTCCCTCATCCATATTTACGTCAATCATCTGCGCGCCGCCTTCTACCTGATGACGTGCAATTGAAAGCGCCTCTTCGTACTTGCTGTCCTTGATAAGTTTTTTGAATTTGGCAGAGCCAGTAACATTTGTTCTTTCGCCGACATTCACAAAGTTGCTTCCCTTGAAAATCACAAGTGGTTCAAGTCCGCTGAAGCGCGGCAATGATTCGGAATCAGGCGCAACACGAGGCTTATATTTTTTTGCAACGTCAGCAATTGCCTTAATATGTTCCGGTGTTGTTCCACAGCAGCCCCCAACAATATTGAGCAGACCATCCTTCAGAAATTCTTCAATCTGAATGGCGGTAGATTCAGGAGTTTCATCATATTCTCCGAACTCATTCGGAAGCCCCGCGTTCGGATGTGCGCTTATGAGAAGCGGAGACTTTTCCGCAAGACTTGAGATGTGCGGACGCAGCTGCTTAGCTCCGAGTGCACAGTTAAAACCTATGCTTAATAGTTCGGGATTTGAAACCGAATATAGAAATGCTTCATCAGTTTGCCCCGACAAAGTTCTGCCGCTGGCATCGGTAATCGTTCCCGAAACCATCACGGGTAATTTCTTTCCGGTTTCAAAAAATAATTTTTGAATTGCAAACAAAGCTGCCTTTGCATTGAGTGTATCGAATATAGTTTCAACAAGCAGAATATCAACTCCTCCGTCGAGCAGCCCTTTCGCCTGTTGATGATATGAATCAACGAGTTCGTCAAAAGTTACATTTCTGAATCCGGGATCATTAACATCGGGTGAAAGCGACGCACTTCTGTTAGTCGGACCAATCGAACCCGCAACAAACCTCGGTTTGCCGGGTTCGCTTTCCATAAACTTATCTGCAACTTCTCTTGCAATCTTCGCAGATTCGAAATTCATTTCGTAAACAATATCCTCAAGCTTATAGTCTGCCTGCGCAATGCTTGTAGATGTGAATGTGTTCGTCTCGATAATGTCTGCTCCGGCTTCAAGATATTTTGCGTGAATCTCTTTTATGATTTCCGGCTTTGTAATCGAAAGCAGATCATTGTTGCCTTTCAACGGACTCGAATGATCTATAAATCTCTTTCCGCGAAAATCATTCTCCTCGAGTTTGTAACGCTGAATCATTGTCCCCATCGCGCCGTCAAGAATGAGAATTCGCTCCTTCAGAATCTTGTATATATCGTTTGCCATGTTGGTTAGTATATTATAAAGTTTGCAATGTTCATCAAACTTCACTTCACTTTGCAGAAAAGCGATCTAAAGCAGTTCAAAAAAAAAATCTCTTCCTGCGCAAGCCGGAAGAGATTAAAATTTTTATTGACACTCAAAATTGTTTAATCATCCCGACTCATCTCTTCCCGCAAACACCCGGGATAGGAATTAGCACCTTTCCATCCGGTCATCCCCGGTGGACGGTTGCCAAGGCTTCACAGGGCCTAATCCCTCCGCCTTTCTCCATAAGTCAGAAATTGTAAGAACATTGTTGATACAAATATACGATGTAAATGTTCAATGTTCAATGTTCAATCGTGAGTCGTGAATCGTCAGTCGTGAATCGTCAGTCGTGAATCGTCAGTCGTGAGTCGTGAGTCGTGAATCGTGAGTCGTGAATCGTGAATCGTGAATCGTCAGTCGTGAATCGTCAGTCGTGAATCGTCAGTCGTGAATTTTCACGTTTCAAATTTCTGGAGATTTTACAAACCAATTTGCTCAAACTTATCTCCCATTATTGATGCATCATCTGCGTCGAGCCATTTGTTCAGTATTGTCGCATAAATTCTTCTGAAGTCAATTTCATATTTCAGATCGCCGTTGTCGAGATTGGCGAGGTCAGGAGCAGAATTGTAAAATCCCGGCGTCACAAGATTTCCCCCAATCAGAAATATGTTGTTAGCTGTTCCGTGATCTGTCCCGCCGCTTGCATTCTGACTTACTCTTCTTCCGAATTCCGAAAATGTCATCACCAAAGTTTCATTCAGCCTGTCATTGATTTTCAAATCATCAGTGATGGCACGAAGCCCGTCGGACAATTCCTTCAAGAGCCGTTCCTGCCTGCTTGTCTGATTGACATGAGTATCAAACCCGCTCATTGAAACATAATAAACGGATGTTCCTATATCAGAAATAATCATCTCTGCAACGGTCTTTAGATTTTTTCCGAATCCAGTATCGGGATAATCCTGTTTGGATTTGTATATTTTCGAATTCTCATAAACATAATCTGCCGATGATGTTGTTTCAACAAGAGTCTTATAAAGATAGCTTACATTCGAATCATCATCCTCTGTTTTTCTTCCTGAAATATCACGAAGATAATTTTCAGATGAATTCATATAAAACTTTTGAGGATCTTCTACTGCTATTCCGCTGCGGTGATTTCCTTTCATTGCCAGCGTCAGAGTTGAGTCAACTTCAATTGCGCTGTATGTCTTTTTGCAACTCTCACATTCAGAATCCAGATAGCGTCCGATCCATCCCGTATTAAGATATTGATCTGACCCGCTTCCTGTCTGCCAGATATCCATCGAACGAAAATGCGACCTGTCGGGATTTGGGTAGCCGACACTGTTTATGACGCATAGGTTTCCTTTGTCAAAAATTTCCTTCATTCCTGACATGACAGGATTAAAAGCGAGTTCATCGTTTAGTTTCAAAATTGTATTTTCATCAACTGCAATTTGGGGACGCGATTTGAAATATATATCGTTGCGATATGGGATGACTGTGTTAAGTCCATCATTCCCTCCGGAAAGCTGTATAACGATTAGCTTCTTTGCTCCACGGGGAATTTTTCTTAACTCTGCTCCCTGTAAATTCTTTAGAAAATTGGGCAGCAACAGACTTGTCGAAGCAAGCGCCGAATATCTAAGAAAATTTCTTCTTGAAAGAGATTTCATGTTAATCAGTAATATACTAAACTTTGTAAATGTGCGAGACCCTATCCTGATTTTAACTATTCAGCAAAGCTGGTATTCAGGCAGAGAAATTATCCGGAGTGTCAGGCTCTCAATTAAATTCTCTTTGCTCGAATCATCTGAATAAGATTTGACAATCCGATTTGTTGTCTCATCAGCAGGAACCTGCAGCAGATAACCCGATAATTCATCCATCATCTTGTTCTCGCCGAATTTTGAAAAGTAACCAACATATTCTTTTAAATCGGTTTTTGTTTTCAATTGCTTATACTGTCTTCTTTCCTTCTTGGAAAGTTCAGAATAATCTTCTCCCATTTCGGGAAGATCTTCTTTGTAGTCAAAATCAAGACTCGAGGATTTAAAAATTATTTCGGGCAGCTTAAGTCTGTATACCAGTGACGAGGTATCTATCCAGCTTTTCCCCCCTGCCCAGCCGCTCACATTAGGAGGATTGAATAAAACCTGTCCGAGCGACTTCTGAATTGCGAGCAGCGGTTTCGGATTCCGGAATGATATATTGAAACTTCTCGACATTCCTGCCACAAGTTCAACCGGTGACTTAATTTTCGCTCCGATATTTTTTCTGTCGTAAAACCAATCAGATGTAAAAATTTTCTTCATCAACTTTCCGATGTCGTATTCAGATTCATAAAAATCATCTGCCAGGTCCTGAACAATTTCTGCATCCGGATTATCGTTAACAAAATATTTATATATTTTTCCTGTTACATGTTTGGAAGTTCTTCTGTCTTCGATAAGCATGTTGATTATGTCTTCACCTGAAAGGTTTCCTGATTTGGCAAAGAAATGTTTTACGCCATTGTCATGAATTCTTTCTCTGAACTGAAATTCACCTTCCCTGTTAAAGCTCCAGCCTGTAAATGCCCGCGCAGCCTCCTTAATATCGAATTCCGTATAATTGTCTCTGCCTAGTGTAAAAAGCTCCATCACTTCTCTTGCGAAGTTCTCGTTAGGACTCGACTTCTTATTCTGCTGATTGTTAAGATACTGAAGCATAGCGGGGTCTTTGGAAACTGCCATGAGAAGATCGCCAAATTTTCCAAGCGCATTTTTTCGGATAGTATTGTTTTGATTTTGACAAAAGAGCGCGATCGGAGTTCGGCAGGCAAAATGTCCATGCCAGAAAAGAGTCATCTTTTCACGGAGTTGTTCAGCTCCTCCTGACATTCGTTCAATCCATTTTATATTCAAATCGCGGATATTCTCTCGCGACTTCTGCATCAACAGTTGCCTGTCTCTTTTGGAAAAATCATCTGTTGTTCCATCATTCTTTTTCTTTGAAAATATTTCGAGAGGAGTATCCAATCCAAGCGGTGAGTAACTTTTCGATTCAGCAAAAATCTTATCAGCAATTTCATATAGTGATTTGTCTTTTGAATTATTTATTTCTGAAATAGTCCCGCCAAAGCCTGACCGGTAAAACAAGTGTTGAACTTTTCTTTGTTTTGAAACCAAATCCATGCAATAAAAATTTATTCGTGTGACAGAAAAGTGTAAAGGAAGGTTTAATTAAAGAAGAAAACTCTGAATAGCAGCACAGACTATCAGCCTATGGATTTGTAAGTTCTCAATTGGATGATCAAAATCTATCTGAATTCTTTATCAACAACCGTAATCTCACCCGGGTATGAAATTCCTCCGAGAAACGTATCAATCGTCGGCTGGATCTTCAGTTTAAGTCTAGAGCTGTTACCGGATTTTCCGCCGATTGCAAGCGCGAGGTTTACAAGATTCTCATAACCTCCGTTTCCGAAGAGTTCCGCAAAATCAACTTTAACGGGGATCGGAATTGTTACCTGCTGTCCGACTCCCGGAATGGTAATGGGCTTATCAATTGATCCGTCAATAACATCTTTATCATCTATCAACAGCCTCCAGTCAAGTGCCTTTATCAGTGATGAGGATTCTTTCGATCCTCCCGGTGTGTCAGGATTTTTTGCAATCAGATTGACATCGAAAGATGCGTTGAGATTGCCTGCCGTAAAAGCTGCAAGGATCTTACCCGCATCAATGAGATTGAGGTCGCTGATTGAATTTATGTTGTTGAGCTTTACGCCTCCGAGACTGAATTTATCTACTGAACCAAGCTTGAATTTCAGCCGTTCCGCATTCTTAATCGTATCGCTGACACCGGAGCAGCGGAATTGAATTGATGCGGCTAATGCAATCAGGATCAAACTTAATATTCTATTTTTCATAAAGTGAGTTTTACAAATATAAATGTTTTGAAATTATTGTCAGATGAATTTAGTGCTGAACAGATTGAACTACATCCAATGCTATCCAAACTAATTTTGAAATCGAGTAATAACTTGGAAAGTATATCAAAATCTGAAGCTAAAATATTTTTTTGAAAACAAACCCGCCTGTGAAAAATTGCCGATAAGAAATTCAAAGCAATGGCGATAAGCAAGAATTGCCAGTAACGAAGCGGTCGAAAAAATAAGAAGCGCAGTACGTGTTGCAATTCTTGCCGCCATTGCGCATGGATTTCCGGCAATTTTTCACCAGCGGGAGATGGGACTTTAAAACAAATTGAATCTTCCGAACTTTACTTTCATTCTTCGGGACTTTATGCAAAACCTATCTTAGAAAATCACCCAGGGGCTGTCCCAAAAGCAAGGATTTAATCGTAGCACAGGCTATTAGCCTGTAGAAATCCTCAAAAAACACAATGACAATTTTGAAAATCCGATTCGGCGAGACTTTTTGGACAGCCCCTCAAAATATTTTTGATAAATTTCTAAACTTCATTTTGGACGGATGTGATATTTTTTTATCTTCTCCCTAAAAAGTCGAATTGATTTTCAAACGCTGTTTGGTTAATTTTACAGACGCAAGATTTTTC
>JBDHXH010000020.1:0-42160 GCA_039810605.1 Ignavibacteria bacterium
GATACAGTAAATAGTCAGTACTTCCAGGTCATTCTCGATTCAAGCAGGAGATGGGCTTTTACCGGAATGAACGAACGTCCTTATTGGGGAAAGAGAATTCCGAAATTGCTCGTAACACAATATGCATCAACAGGCGTAATGAACTGGGGATACAGATACGACTCATATATAAACGCAAACGTTCTAAGTAAATCACAGGAAGTGGGCGTGTCTTTATGTTATCAGAAATTCGGAGTACAAGGTTACGGAGTTGCAGTAAGAACAAATCGTTTCGGAGGAAGTAACGGAACAGACATAATGATTGTAAAGCTTAACAATTCGGGCTCTGTACTCTGGAACAGAGTTTACAGAATTAATATTACCGGAAATGTTTATCCATCAGCAGAGCCGTCAAAGATCATTGCTATGTCAGATGGAGGATTCACTGTAGTTGGAACAACCACCGCTTATGGTCAGCAAAAAGATATTATAGTCATTAGGGTTGATGTCGCTGGAAACGTTATCTGGTCAAATACATACGGAACAACCAGTGCTGCCGAAACGGGACAGTCAATAGTGCAAGATGGAGCTAACTTTGTTGTAGCAGGCTCAAGACAGGGTTCCGGCGGTGCAACGCCAAATGCTTTGCTGATGAAGATTCCAACCGGAGGTGGAGTATCATTGTGGACAAAGATCTGGGACGCAGGAAACCCGGGAGCAGAATTTGCCTATGACTTGGTCAATTCAACTCAAAGTGCTACAACCGGTTATGCGATCACAGGAGAAACAAATCGTGCGGCAAATCTTTATGATCCATTCCTTTGGAGACCGGACGCCAACGGACTAATCACGGGAATGAATTGCCAGGATTCAGTTCAGCTTCAGGTTTACACTAACCCTCATAAGATTGAAACATTGCTGCTGAAGCGCGAGATAGTAAAGGATTGTCCGATGAACCCTACAATTGTAACTCCGAATGTCGTAACATCAACTTTCTGTTTGTCAACAGCTCATTCACCCGAAGGAACTCCTGAACTTGACAACGGAAGCATTGACGAGCTAAGCTATGCATTGAATCAGAATTATCCCAATCCTTTCAACCCGACGACAAAGATTCAGTATTCAATTCCCTTTGCAGGAAACGTAACTATAAAAGTTTTTGACACAAACGGAAAAGAAGTCATGACCTTATTCGACGGTCAGAGATCTGAAGGGAGATATGAAGTAGAATTCAACGGAGCAAATTTATCTACCGGAATATATTATTACAAACTGACTGCCGGAAACTTCACAGATGTAAAGAAGATGATGCTCATAAAATGATTTCAAAGTCAAAGAGGGCAGTATGTTTCTGCCCTCTTAATTTCTAAAGTAAATCTCTTTTCAAAAATCAATTTGCGAAAAGAGATTTACTCAAATAATATAAAGTTCTTTTTTTTTCACGCATTGTTTTCTAAGTTTGACAAGACAGAGGTTACGAAGAGCGGCATGAATATCCGGAACTTGAATTAATCATTTATTAATTAAGTTTAAAATAAATCCGCCATGAAGAAGCTTATACTAATTTTTAGTCTGATAATAATGATTGCAGTGAATAACAAATGTTCTTTCGCATTTATGTTCTGGAACCAGGCATGCAGTTTTTCCGGAAGCTCTTCGAGTTATGTGACTGTTCCCCATTCTTCATCTTTAAATATCACTGGAAGTTTTACAATTGAAGCATGGGTTTGTCCCGTTAATGCAATGTCGCCTGCCAATCAGATTATACTTGAGAAGCGAAACGGAACTTTTTCAAATGGCTATACACTCTATCTTTCAAGCGGAAGAGTAGCCATCAGGACAAATGCAACAACCAGACTTGTTGGTAACATTGTCATTTCAAATAATGTATGGACTCATATTTCGGGCGTTTATAATTCTTCATCGAATCAGTATTCAGTATATGTTAACGGCATGCTTGATTCAACCGTTGTCGTTTCAAATTCCTCACCTGTTGCAAATTCAGATTCAGTGCGCATTGGCAAAGGGAATGTAAATAGTCCGTTTGATGGACTTCTGGATGAAGTCAGAATCTGGAGCAAGCCTCTGACAGGAACAAACGTCTCGAGATTTTCAAGAACAACACTCGGTGCTTCGACTGGTGTCTATTCAAACCTTGTGTTATCAATTACATTTCAGGATAACGAATCGTCAGGAACAGACTTCGTTCTTACGGACTGGTCTGGCAACGGCAATGACGGTAAAAATATCGGAGCATCAGCGGTTGATCTTTCTAACAGACCAAGTAATACAATCTCTCCGAATGAATCCGCAGAGTTTGACGGGATCAATGACTACCTTTCGGGAACTGATAATGCAGCAATCAGTCCCACAAATGCTATTACACTCGAAGCCTGGATCTACGCAAGAAGCATATCTTCCGGCAGAGTAATTATACATAAAGGACAGCCGGCAGGAGCAGGAATCAACTACAGCATCAGATTAAATGCAGGCATGTTATCGGCAGTAATCAACGGAGTAAATCTGACATCAGTCGCTGTCATTCCGGCAAATGTCTGGATGCACGTTGCATTCACTTATAATTCTTCCGACGGCAGATATATGTTTTATCTCAATGCAAGAAAAGTCAGTGAAGGAAATTCCCCTCTGGGTATGATTGGAAATGGGGCGGAAAATTTGCTGATTGGAGGCGGCGGAGTGTCGGGTTCATTCTTTGACGGATTCATTGATGAAGTCAGAATCTCAAACTATCCAAAGACGGAAAATGAATTGAAAAGATTTTTATACCAATCAATAGAGAAGTCCAACGAACCTAATCAGGCTCTTTCAAATGTTGTTTACAACCTTGACGGATATGCTTATGACAATGTCGAAACAGGACCTGTTCTGAATTTCAACTCAAACGCTTCCTTTAGTCATCCTGCCGCAATTGATAACACTCCCGTATCACCGCTGGACAGAGCTGATTCAATTTACTTTTCAGATGGAAGCAATCTAAGAACTTCGAATAAGAGAATTCCCGCGACAGGAGTATCAGGAACCATCATTGATTCTCTTGAGATAAATCTTGATACGACAATAACCGATATCAATGTATTCGTTGCATTGAATCATACCGCAGAAGAAGAATTGGAATTATATCTTCAGGCTCCTAATGGACAAACAGTAAATCTTTATGAAAACCAAATCCTGACGGATAGCTGTGACAATGTTGTAACAATCTTTGACGACCAGGCAGATAGCTCTGTCACTTCAAATTCAAGATTTGTTTCTTATTCTCCAAGAGTAAAGCCAAAGAACGGACTGAACTCAATATTCAGCGGGGACAACACACTTGGTGTCTGGAGACTGATTATAAATGATCTTACCGGAGTTGGAACGGGAAGGCTGATGGCATGGGGAATTCAGATGAACTATGCGCCGATAAAAATACCGAGCGTCGGAATTCGTGTGTTCATGGAAGGATTTTACAGGTCAGTTGATTCATGTGTCTTTGATACTGTAAGGATTCATTTGCGTGAAAGCCTCTCTCCTTATATTGATGTCGGAATATATGACGAGACTCCGGATGATAATTTTATTTTTCATTCAAACTGTCTGGGAGCAAATTACATCTCGACTTATTATCTGGAAGTTGAACACAGAAATTCGATTGAAACATGGAGTGCTAACCCCGTTGCATTTGATTTTCTAAGCGGAACAATTAATTACGACTTTACAATTGATCCTGATTCGGCTTACGGCTCAAATCAAATTGAAGTTGATACATTACCTCGCTATGCAATCTATGGAGGAGACGTTGACCAGAATGACTTCGTTGAGCTGCCTGATATAGTATCAATCTTCAACGACGCAAATATATTTGCGGGCGGATACATCGTAACAGATTGCACAGGCGACGACTTTGTTGATCTGACTGATTTGACAATTGCATTTAACAATTCGAGCAATTTCGTTGAGGCAATGAAACCCTGATCTGACATTGGTTGATGTTCTCACATCTGTGAGATTAATCCTCTATTTGGTCTCTGCGCTATTTACATGCTCAAACACAAACAAGATTGATCTCAATTCTTGCCATTGTTCATTCATAGTTCTTTGTTCTCTCCCATATCTGATTCATCGGTTGCTTCAGATTCCTAAGGACATAAATAGGAAGATTGTTTTCATACGGCATAGCATACTTTACTGAATGAAATCCTTTCTGTTCAACTGTCTTAAACGTTTCACTGTGTTCGGAGGAATCGCCTCCTGCAATGATAATTATGGGGTCTTCAACTTGTTTGTATTTCCACAGCCAGTAATTGTTGTGACCTGAAATTGCATCGGGCAGGGGATATCTTTTTGAATAATAATTAACTGCACCGGCTTCACCGTAATTTCTTCCGAAAAAAAGAACCCGGCTTCTTTCGCCTTCCGGAATTTTCAAATAGACATCAGAAACTTCCTTTGCAAATTCTTCCCAGCCAAACATGTCGGCATAATGTTGCGGCAACTCTGCAAGTTCATTGTTTTCCGATGTCGAAGGAGCAAGCCCAAGTTTGCGTGAATACTCAATGAAAGTTCTGACAGGCAGAATTTGTATTGCCAATGGCGAGAGCAATATTCCCGATGCGGCTATAATGACAGTCAACACTACGCCTGCTGCTCTGAACTTTTTCTTTGATAATTTCTCAATCATGACTCCGCCGCCTGCAAATAAAGCCGGATATGCTGATGCCAGATATTCTGCTTTGGAATGTCCGTTAATCAATAGCACTGTGAATGAAATCAAAAAGATATAACCAAGAATCCTGAATTTCTTTCCGCTGCTGTCAATCAAAAAATAATAGAGCCCGCTTATCCATACTATCACGGAGAGCGGGTTCAAATTCAGCAACTGACCTTTAATAAAATCCAACCTCGTCAGCGTAGAATATTTTTCAGACGTGGCATTTCTTATGAACTCAATGTGTGCAAAATCATTCAGGAAATTCCAGATTATGTAAGGAAGAAATATCAACAATGCTGTCAAAGCAGTTACGTAAGGCTTTGAAGTAAGAAACACATTTCTTTTATCCGTCATGATGAGCCCAACAAAGAAACCAAAACTTATCCACAAGAATCCAACCTTGTTGAGCAACCCCAATCCCAGAATCACACCGAGTAATATCCATAACTTCATCTTATCTTCGATGATTATCAGCGTAATGATATATGCTGCAATAGTGCACAGGAGAATGTCAAATGCATTCATTGAATATATAGCAAACATTCCAAGATAAATCGGAGCAAATATCACAGATACCGAAGCAATAACAATTGCACTTTTCCCCCCTCCGATCCGCATTACAATCAGACAGGTAAACAGTACAGTCAGTGCAGACGCTATTGAAGGAAGAATTCTCAAAGCAAACAGAGAATCTCCAAACAACAATCTGCTTACAAATAAAATTATTATTGATAAAGGAGGCTGGTCAACATATCCCGAAGCAGGATGCTCCGAACAGGAAATGTAATAAAATTCATCTCTGAATATTCCATAAGCAGTGAAAGCATTGACTAAAAAATGTACAACTAAGGGAAAAAGAGAAAGAGATACAATCAAAAGCAAATACCCACGCGCATGTTTACTAACGGAAAGTCTATTCACGATTGCCGATTGCCGATTCACGATTGCCGATTGCCGATTCACGATTGCCGATTGCCGATTCACGATTGCCGATTCACGATTGCCGATAAATCAAACCGGCTTGAACTGTTCAAACGCCTGCAGGCAATTATTGCAGTAGTGTATTGCTCTGCATTGTGTGGGACCAAATGGAGTGCGCAGCGTTGTATCTTTGCTTCCGCAAAAAGGACACTCTACATTGATTAACATTTCAACGGAAACAAATCCATCATGATGCGATGGCAGTGCAAAGTTGGATTCTTTAAGCATCTTTCTTCCCTTATCGCTTATCATATTTGAATTCCACTGAACATCATAACTCACTTCCACTTCAACGTTTTTCACATTCATCTTCATGATCCTATCGGTGATATCTTTTTTCATTACGTTCACGGCAGGACATCCGGCAAATGTAGGCGTCATCTTTACATTAACGGTGTTATCATCCGAAACCCTGACAGCTGTAATTATTCCCATATCAACAACCGAAAGTTTCGGAATCTCCGGATCTCTTACATCTTCAAGTGCTTTCCAAATTTCATTTTCATTGATCATATAAACCTGAATTTAAAGATTAATTCATTCACGATTGCCGACTCACGATTGCCGATTGCCGACTCACGATTGCCGATTGCCGATTCACGATTGCCGATTGCCGACTCCCGATTCACCATTCCGCTTCCGGATCAATGCTATAAACTTCCGACATCTCATCAAGTAGAGGCTTCAGATATTCTGTATGATTTCCTTTTCTTCCTCCATAAACAGGGATGACTCCATTCATGTCAGGCAAAATTAAATCAGTATTGGAGAGAATTTGTCCGACGGTTCCATACCATTTGTCCCGCAGGAATTCTTCTCCGGGAAAAATTATTTCCTCAATAATTTCATTTTCAAACTCTGATTTTTCAAATATCCCAAGTGCAAGAGGAAAGCATAATTCCAGTGCTTTTTGCAAACGGCTCTTCGCATCTGAAGAAGAATTTCCGAGTTGAACAATCCAGGTATCGGCGTGCATTGTGTGATACTTCAATTCCCCTCTGAACTTTTTCGCAAGATTAGCAAGAGGTTCAAATGACGATCCTGCAAGCAGATCAAAACGAATCGCTTCGCTGACATCAAAAAGAAAATGCCTCATCAAACTGAATTCATATTCTCCGATCGGATACTCTACGAGATGACAACACTTAAAATTCTCCACTTCTCTTCCAAACGCAAGACTGTCCTTGTCTGCTTCACCCATCTGATTCAGGAGCTCATAAAGCGCCTGTGCGTGACCAAGTTTGTCCTGCGCCATGGATGAAAACGCAATGTCTTCTTCGAGAATTGGTCCGAGTCCCGTCCATTCCGAATTGCGATGTCCAAGTATGAGAACATCATCTGCCATTTTGTAAAGCAGTTCTTTACTACCTTTCGAACCATTGCCGTTTAATCCCTTCACGAGTTCTTTCTCTCCGTTTTGAATTTATTAATCCTGTCCATAACTTTATATCCGCTTGCTTCTCTATAAATCTTATCCGCGTTTGTATCAAACATATCTTCATCGTCATAAGACGTTGAAACAACGTCGGCAGTCTTTACAACCCAGATGCTGACGCATTTATACCTCCTTGCAAACTGCTCCTTTGCCAGAATCAATGCCATCTCTGAATTTGGAGCATGAATAGATCCGACATGAATATGCCGGTCGCCTTTTTTCGTCTGGTGAAATACTTCGTAAGTCTGCCAATGCTGGAGATTCCGGATTGGATTACTGTCGGGAAGATCGGGGATATTTTCCCGAGTAACTCTCGGGTCAATTGATTTTATACCCATCGCAGATTCGTTTTGTATTTATGAAAGCGGAACAGTATAATGCTCGTCGGCTCTTGCAAGCGCGCGTCGAACCCATTCACCTTTCTGTTCAGCACGCCTTCTGACGGCAAGCCGTTCCTTGTTGCAAGGTCCATCGCCGTTTATTACTCTCTTGAATTCATCCCAGTCCGGTTCTGTGTATTCCCATTTGCCGCTCGCCTCATCTTTCTTTAGCTTCGGATCCGGAATTGTGAGTCCAAGCTCCCATATTTTAGGGACATACATATCTAGAAACTTCTGTCTCATATCATCATTCGATGCCATCTTGACTTTCCATCTCATCAACGTTTCGGTATGCACGGAAATCTTATCTGAAGGTCCGAAGAAATGCATAATCGGTGGCCACCATCTGTTCAATGCTTCCTGCACCATTTGTCTTTGCTTCGGAGTTCCTGTCGCAAGAAATACTACATTGTCATGTCCGTATTTAAGATGAAAAGATTCTTCGAGACATATTCTTTCAAGTGCTCTGCAGTATGGTCCGTACGAACCCTTGGAATTTGCAACCTGATTTATGATTGCCCCCGCGTCAATTAACCAGGCTATTATCGCAGTGTCCGCCCATGTAACCGCAGGATAATTAAAGACATTTGAATATTTTGACTTGCCGGTAATAAGATCATTTATCATGTCTTCCCGGGATTTACCCAATGTCTCCGCCGCACTGTATAGCAACTGTGCGTGACCAACTTCATCCTGAACCTTTGCCATCAATGCAAGTTTTCTCCTAAACCCCGGTGCGCGTGTGATCCATGTCCCTTCTGGTAATGCTCCGATAATTTCAGAATGAGCATGTTGCTCAATCATTCTTATCAGTTGCTTTCTATATTCCGCAGGCATCCAGTCTGTAGGTTCAATCTTCTCCCCTGCAGCAATCTTTTTTTCGAAATGTTCTAACTTCTTCTGATCCTCGGCTTCGCTATTGCCGTTATTTGACTCTTCAAAAATATAACCGCCTCCGTACATGTTTGCTTTTGATTGATTTGTAAAATATGAATGTGATTAAATGGTGTAGCCGGTTTATCGTAAAATTAATTTAAAAAAATTAATATTGATAGAACATTATATTTATCCAACTAAATTGGTATAAATCGGGTGCCGCACAGGCTATTGATCCTGTCATGTTTATACATTAATACCTTTCATGACCTTAAATTATTAATTTACAATTTATAATTTACAATTTATGATTTATATTGAATGCATGAATATTCTCAATTTTTGCATACTGCTGCTTATTGTAACTGTGGCAAATCTTCACTCCGCTCCTTCAGACAGCACGATAATCCGCGATACGACTTTTGTTAGTTCATTCAAAAGATCTAACGGAGAAATTACAATTTCTTTTGACAATAAAAATCTTGCAGACAAAAATACCAGATTGGTCTTCAATGAACTTTTCAAACAATATCTCGCCATAAAAGATGCTCTGGTCTATAACGATTCCTACGGAGCCGTGAGCAATACTTTGAAACTACTCGATGACATGAAATCTAAAACCAAAAATATTGAAGTACTGAACAAGGATGACCGGTGGGTTCTGTTTCTGAATAATTTTGATGGCATCAAGAAAAAAGTTGAATCAACAACCTTCATTTCCGAACAAAGATTTCTGTTCAATGAAATTACATTGGGGATAAAAGAATTTCTCAAGCAATATGGTTTGTCTGACAGGACTATCTACCTTATGCAAAGTCCGGACAAATCATCAGAGATGACAGGTAATTGGCTCTCCTCTTCAAGGGATAAAAAAAATCCCTACATGGGATTACCTGATGATACAGCCAACATAAAAGTAAAAGAGATTTGGATATTTAAATAGATTACAAAGAATGTTTATTATATCCGAGTCAGCGTTTCAAATCACACATGTTCTAAAGTACACTGTTGACCAAAATATTCTTGAAGCACTCCAACAGTGGATAAGAGTTAATAAGGAGGAGGAAAATTTATGAATGCGCGGAAAGGTGAATCTATTTCATATCTTCTTGTTTGTCCTGTTGAGAAAGTCGCGAATAAGTCTGTCATTAGTATTAATCAGTTCATTTGGAGTGCCGTGAAAATATATCTTGCCTTCGTGCATCATTGCAACTTCATCGGCAACATCATACACGCTGAAAATGTCATGAGTAACAACTATTGAAGTGACGCTAAGTTTATTCGCAAGTTCCTTTATAAGATCATCTATCTGATCACTCATTTCCGGATCGAGACCTGTCGTTGGTTCATCATATAGAATATATTCAGGATTGGTTGCAAGCGATCTCGCGAGTGAAACTCTTTTTTTCATACCTCCTGACAAGTCCGAAGGCTTCATGTTTTGTATGTTAGGAAGTCCGACCAGTTCAAGCTTCTCAGCCACTACTTCCGCGATCTCACGCTTAGGCATTGTGGTGTTTTCTTTGAGAGCCAGTCCGATATTTTCTTCCACATTCATCGAATCAAACAAAGCAGCTCCTTGAAAGAGAAAGCCGAATTTTTTTCTAACCTCAAATATTTGCTTCTCATTCATGCCGGTAATGTTTTTGTCTTCTATGAGAATCTCTCCTGAATCCGGTTTAAGCAAACCAATGATATGCTTCAAAAGGACTGACTTTCCACAACCGCTTCTTCCGATAATGAC
Source organism: Ignavibacteria bacterium (assembly GCA_039810605.1). Classification (GTDB taxonomy): domain Bacteria; phylum Bacteroidota; class Ignavibacteria; order Tepidaquicellales; family Tepidaquicellaceae; genus JAGPCH01. Next base: position 10,107 of record JBDHXH010000020.1, read on the forward strand.
AAGCGTAATTCCCTTTTCAATTTTGAGATTTACACCTTTGAGAATTTGTTTGTCCCCAAAACTTTTTCTAAGATCAATTATTTCAATTGCAGTCATACTTCAATCAATAATTAAAAATTCAATTTCCATTAGTGCAGGGGGAATGCCCTGAAATATTCGTGATGCCATACAAATGATCTTTCAGAATTAATCCAATTGCCATTCATCAGAATATTTCTATTTTGAAATTTAAAACGAAATGTATCACGAAATTAATTTTTATCCATTGCAAACTCAATGTTATATGATCGATACTCCTTGCTGTTTCTTGTGTCTATTGTGTTGTCTCATGTACCTACATTCATTTTTGAATCTCCGGATAAGGCAAATTGGATTGCTGTCTTGAGTTCCATAGAATACCCCTCTTCCCAGATTTCATTGAATCTATCTTCAGAAAGTCTTGATCTTAAAATCTTAATCTGCTCCTGCATATTTTCTGATTTGCTTTTTTGAAGTTTGAATCCAAGTTTATCAAATAGTGAACTTGATACAGCAAACATTAGGACTGCACTTTCTTCATCATCCATTTTCGAAAAAACAAATCCCAGTCCTTTGAAGCAATTTGCAAGTTTATGAACTTCATCAGCTTGATCACAGATTTTGATGCAATCAGTATAAATAGTTCGCGCCTGCTCCGTTTCATTCTTGACTATTGCAATGTCTCCTATGCGGATTGAGGCATGTGTCATCAATGACCTGTAACCAAAATCCTTTGCCAGCGATAAGCAATTGTGATAATAAACTTCAGCCTTGTCAAACTGTGTGAGGTTGAAATAAGCATTGCCGAGATTGAGCAATGTTACGACTTCGGCGTCGTGGTCTCCGAGTGTTTCGAAAATTGACATAGCTTCCTCATACATCTCTATTGCCTTCTGGTAATTAGTCTTATAATATTCGACACTTCCTATATTTGCACACGTCCGTGCAATGGCGTGAACGTTCTTGTTGTTTTCTCTTTTGAAATATTCCAGGGCTTTCTTGTAATGATCAATTGCAGTATCGTAATCACCCTTTGATTGAAATACTGTTCCAAGATTAATCAAAGTTACAGGTATGGCCGGAGTACATTGAATTTCCAGATTAATTGAAAGTCCCTTTTCAAAAAAAATTTTTGCATCCTCAATTTTGCCGTTAAAATAATTTTTAAGTCCCAGTACGTTATATACACTTGCTTCACCCGATCTGTCATTCGCAAGTAGAAATAATTTCAATGACTTTTCCAGGAATTTTTCCGAATCTTCGTGTTCGCCTGACATCACACCACAGTAAGCGGCATTCAACAATACTTCTGCACTTATACCATTATTTGAACCAGGGTCTTTATCAAGCACTTTCCTGCAAGTTGCAAAACCTTCCTGATAATATGCTTTCAATTCCCAATACTTGTAAAACTCTGCACAAATTTCCAGTGCCCTTACCGGATTGTTATCGAGACACCAGTTGATTGCTTCTCTGAAATTGTCATGGTCTCTCTCAAGGCTGTCCAACGCTGCTCGCTGACTTTTTTCAACCAGGATGTTCTCCCATTGCTTTGCGAGCTGAAGAAAGAAATTCGAATGCTTATCTAAAGTTTCAGATTTGTCTGATAATTTTTCAGTTGCGTATTGCCTGATTGTTTCGAGCATGTTGTACCGCACATTTCCGTTGTCTTCATTCATTATAATAAGCGATTTGTCAATCAGATTTCCGAGCAAATCCAGAACCTCAAATTCTTCAATGACATTGTCCGAACAAATATTCTCTGCAGCTTCAAGGGACCAGCCGCCTGCAAATACAGAAAGTCTTTGAAACAGCGCTTTCTCTTTTTCCGAAAGTAAATTATAACTCCAGTCAATGAGTGCGCGAAGTGTTTGCTGACGGGGAAGCGTATTTCGTGTCTTATTTGACAAAAGACTAAATCTGTCGTTAACTTTAGACAGGATGCTTTCGACTGTCAAAACTTTTGTTCTTGCGGCAGCAAGTTCGATCGCAAGTGGAATTCCGTCAAGACAACAGCACAACTCCAGTAATGCTCTAACATTCTCGTTCGTGATGCTGAAATTATTATTAAATGAACGGGCTCTGTCAACGAAGAGTTTAACTGCTTCAAATTGCGATAATGATTCGGGAGTTACGTTTGCCGTTTTATCCGGTAGTCCGAGAGTGGGGACACTATAGACAGTCTCACCTTCCATCTTTAGAGCTTCACGACTCGTCGCGATTATTTTTAACTGCGGACAATGTCGGAGGAGATGAGCAGATAATTTTGAACAAGCTTCAAGAAGGTGTTCACAGTTATCGAGAAGAAGCAGAAGTTCCTTTTCCCGCAAATAATCAGTAATGGATTCAATCGGATCCTTGCTGTTGTCAATCACCAGCTTCATGCCTTTTGCCGTGTGTTGAATCACAAAACCGGGATCAGAGAGTCCGGCAAATTCAATCAGCCAGATTCCGTTTGTAAATTTATCGGAAAGTTTTTTTGCAACTTCAAGAGCGAGTCTTGTTTTCCCGGTACCTCCGAACCCTGCTAAGGTGAGCAGTCGCGTTCCTGAAATGATTTCTAAAATGTCACTAATTTCTTTTTCTCTTCCGATAAAATTTGACAATAAATCAGGGAGGTTGTCAACATGGACTTCAAATTTGTTTAGTGCAGGGAATTCTTTCCGGAGGAAATCATTTTCTATTTGGTATAGGCGAACGGGAAGAATCAGGTCCTTCAATTTAATCTCGCCGAGATCCCTGAATGAAATCTTATTGTCCGCAAAACTTTCCGCAAGTTTGAATGTGTCATTTGATATAAGAATTTGTTCTCCGTGAGCAGCTGACATTATCCTTGATGTTTGTGCAAGTGTAATGAATGCTGCATAGTTTTCTCCATCCCAGCGAGCATTCCCGGAATGAATTCCCATTCTTAGTTTAATTGATGCACCATTCCAATGCTCATTCAAGATTTTGTTCTGTGTTTCAATGGCTGCTCTTATAGCGTCATAAGCGTTGCCAAATGCGCAACAGAATGAATCGCCCGCTGTCTTAAAAACGAATCCGGAATTAGTCTCGACTGTCTCTTTAACAATTTCATGGTGTCTGCGAAGACATTGGTCTAGCATTTCAGGAAACTCCTGTGCAAGTTTTGTACTACCCTCTATATCCGTAAAAAGAAATGTTACTAATCCGTTTGGGATCATTTCCCCGGTTGTGTTTAAGTTAAACCCAAATTTGGAGTTCAGTCCTGAATAACTCATAATTATCAATCGGACATGTTATCCCGAGCTCAAACTATTGAATCCTTGAATCATTTATTGAAGACAAAATATTAAACAGCCTTGTTAATATAAATAAGAAAAGTATTTGAGTGCAGACCGTTGCAGACCGCAACGTTAATATTCAATTTGAAAGAAATCAGGAATTTTAACAAAGCCATTACTTCAGCAAAGGCTTATGCCGATATGAATTCATTCAAGGTCAACATGGAAGTTTATGGAAAGGGGAAATAATGCAAAACGGTTTTTGGATGATATTCTCCTTTAAATATTTTTCCCGGGAAGACCTACCCCGGGAAAAATATTTATATTTGCAGGCTGTCGCGATGTCGCAAAAATTCTTTAACGATTTTCCTTATCGGAACGCTTGGCTTCCCATGTTCCACTTTTTCCGTAATAATTTTTCCATGCTCCTTTTCCGCCTTCGGATTCACTGAAAGAACCGGTTAGTGATCCAACCATTTCAAGTCTGTCGGTATCCGTAAGGGATCCGTCATTTACTTTTCCTCTTTTTGTTATAACCGCCGATACTTCGGTATTGTAGATTGTATTGTCAATGTTCATTATGACTTTGCCGGAAACAGAACCATCTTCGGAAATTTGAAGAGTCTTCTTTCCCTGCATTTTTCCGGATGCATCATAAAATGTAAAATCCCAGATTCCCTGGAAACCGGGAATTGACAACGGAGGAAAATTCTTCGCCATGCTGCCTGAAGCAAGCGAAATTGTGATAATTAAAGAAAATAAAAATGACAACTTCTTAAATCTGTTTCTCATTTCCCGCTCCTTTATTTTTTATTGTTTGATAATATGCTTGTAGCATGTATCTAATGTGACTGTAATTGGATGTTAAAGGTTTCTACGCACATGAGATGAAAATGTTATGCAGGTATTTTTTTATTTAAAAAAATTCCTGTGAATGATAATTCGAGTGAAACTCAACGAGCGGTACTAAGGGAAGATATTTTAAATATGATGAAATGATCTATGAAGAGGACTCAAAAAAATATTGTCTTCATCCGTTGAAATTACGTGGAATACATTTTTGATGATCGAAGCTTGATCAGTATCCGAGGCTGAATCTTGCAAATGCATAACTGAAATCATTCTTTGTTCCGTTAGTCAGATTGTTATCCATGTTATACACATAATTCAAATCGAATATATAGTTGCGGATTGGTTCGTATGATATGTTGAATGTAACTTCATCGGTGTTGATTCTAATACCGTCAAGAAAATATGCTTCGTCCGGGTCAATACCCGTTCTGTGTGTAATGTAAACATCTCCTCCGACATTCTTTTCCAGCATCCCGTTAGCGTCATAAATATTTTCACCTCTTCTGATATGGCGGTACTGAAGATTAAGGCGTACTCTTTGATTCAGGTTAAAAGATGCTTTCGAAAAGATCATGTCTGCATTTGGTCCGATAGGATTTCCCATAATTTCTCCGAAAGCTGTATATGTGTTTTTCGGATTATAGTGTGAATAGACATAAGGACGGATCTTGGTGTATTCAAGTATCAGGGAAAGATTCTTGATTCCTGCAGGCTCATACCAGAATCCGCCAAGTTGGTAAGCCGACTTATTGGAAGCTTTTGACATGTCAGTTAAATTTCCGAGGATGTTTTCATCGAGAAAGAATGTTCCCTGAAGTTCAAGATTTTTTGCAAAGTGTGTCTGTATATCGAATGAGATTGTTCCATTATCCCTGTCCTGAAGGGACATCTCTACAAATTTATAAAAGATAACAGGATTCAGATAGGCGATGTCAAAAGCACGTGAAGAGATTATTGACTCGGCAATTCCTATGTCGAACAATTTTTCAAATGACAGCATGAGCCTGTTTGCAATGAAATATTTTGAATAATTGTCTGCGGGAATTTTATGATACTCACCGACAGTAGAAGCAAAAATCGAAGAAAAATGGACGATGCCGTAATTCAAATTGAATTTCAAAAAATCCATATTTGGTGCATTGCCGGAAAGTGCAAGTCTGTCGCTATATGAATAACCATATTTTAATTTTTCTCTTCCAAGTTGAACGAACAAATCCAATCCATCGGAGGGTTCAACGTAAAACTTCATATATCCCGTTGCAAAGTCATAGTTCCTTATGTTCTCTATATTTTCAACATATTTAAAACTGGATTTAATCGGAGGGAAGGCAGCCTCCATCAGAGCAGTGTCTCCTACTGCTCCTCCCTTTGCCACTTCGAAATAATATCCCAAATGATTAAACAAACTTCCGCGGATTCTGAAACCGACATCAAACAGTTTTGAGTTTGATTTCTTATTTGGTTTCAATTCGTTCACATAATACAAATGTCCAAGCCCGTTGATAAAAACATTGTTATTGTTTTTCTGATATGAGAACAAATATTTTTCTTTATCTGAAAAAAAATCTTTAAAGCCATTTGATGTTTTCATATTGCCTCCAAAAAGCGACATCGTTGTATTTTTGTTTATCATTTCGGGAACGAATTCTATCTCATACTTTTTCAACAACTTCTTTTCTGTGGTGCTCAATTCTCCGTTTTTTGATTTCATAACTTTAAGCATATCTGCAACTTCAAACCTTGATAGATTCGGATCATCGTCATGATAATTACTGATGATTCCCTTTACGCGCATTTCTTTGAGAAAATCATAAACCGGATTTGAAAGCGGAACATTTTCAATTTGGGAGAACGCAATATTGCAAACCATAAATACCAATAATGTTGAAAAAGAAATTATTTTAGCTTTCATTCAACGGGGGATTAGAATTGAGATTGTAAGGAATTTCAAAAAAATTTAATACATTTAAAAAAATTAAAAACACTCATCGTATTCAATCTGAACTTAACCACAAACTTTCTTAAACACTCTCAAGAAATTCAGTCCAAGAATTTTCTTGATTTCATCTTCGGTATAACCCTTCTCTACGAGTCTTCTTGTTATCTCCGGATAAAAGGTAGCATCGTGCAATTCTGAAGGGGGAGTGATTCCTCCATCAAAGTCAGATCCAATTCCTATGCAGTCAACTCCGGCTAAGCTCCTGATGTGGTCAATGTGGTTAATAACTGTTTCAAGCGTTGCATCTGAAGGATTCTCACTAAGGAACTTGTCATAAAAATTTACTCCTATATATCCTCCTCCATCTGCAATTGCTTTTATCTGCTCATCTTTCAGATTTCTGTAATGAGGATTCAATGCGTAGCAATCGGAATGGGAAGCAATTACCGGCTGACTTGAATTCTTAATTACATCCCAGAAAGCAGCTTCGCTAAGATGAGAAACATCAATGAGCATTCCGACTTCATTCATTTTTTTTACAACTTCGATTCCGAATTCGGTTAATCCGCCTGCAAGCCCTCTTTCGACAGCATCACGTGCGGAAGTACCAATTGCATTCGAGTTGTTCCATGTCAAACCAATGTATCTGACTCCAAATTCGAAGAATGTGTTTATGTTGTTAAGGTCTTTGCCTATTGCAGTTCCTCCCTCTATTCCCATCAGTCCGCAAATTTTTTTCTCATTTGTGATTCTGATAATGTCATCATAAGATTTAGCGAATTCAAAATCATCAAAATTGATTCCTTCAATCGTTCTAAGTTCTTCAATTCTGGAAGTAACATAATCAAATGAGTGCTTTACTTTGCTCATTGGTATCCAGATAGAGAATACCTGTACATCAAGTCCGCCGGCCTTGAATTTTGGCAAGTCAGACTGCGTGAAAGAATTGTCATTACCAAACACCGCGCCTTTGTCATAAACCTTAAATATGAAATCGTTGTGTGTGTCCACGACTATCGCGTCGTAATGCAGTGCCTTGTAATTTAATTGTTTGACGCTTGAATCTTTTTTAGAATCAATTCCTGTTATATGCGATTTGATTTTGTCAGATACAGGCAAAGTTTTATTTTCATTTTTCATTGAAAATATTAAATGTCGGGAATAAAAGCCGGCTGTAGTAATTATGACAACAACAAAAGTGAAGAAGATCAAATGTTTCTTCATAAATCATATACAAAAAATAATTTTCCGTATCAAGTTTTTAATAAGCATGTCCGACATAGAATTCTTATTTGAGCTTTTCACAATCAATATTCCAGATCATCACTTAAAAACGATGACCTGTCAGTATTGATGGCTGTCTTTGCCAGTTCCAACATGCTTTCAGGTACAAAAAATCTAATTGGTTTTTTTAAAGCGAGCCTGCCCAGTTCTGTGTTAAAGGTTTCCATAGTTACAGCGATATTAAAATCGCCGGTTACGCTGAATGGAATTTCTTCATCCGAGAGTTTCGCTTTTATGAGGTTTGCTTCCATTGGATCGTATGTAACGTAAACTTCGATTAATTCCAAATTGTTAAATATGAATTATTATTAATGTCAAAAATATAGTACTTGAGTTTATCAGATGTCAATTTGGCTCCGTGCCGTATGCGCTGATTTTACGAGCTCGCTTATATTGTTCCCAAGCATCGTGATATGACCCATCTTTCTTCCCATACGTGTTTCCTTTTTTCCGTAAATGTGCAGGAATGTTTTATCCGAAGCGAGTACATCTCCAATACCCGTCAATTCAGCCGGACCTTCTCTTTCACCAAGGATATTTATCATAACGGCATCATTCTCACGCATGCTTACATTTCCAAGCGGCAGGTTTGTAACAGCACGCAGATGATTTTCAAATTGTGATGTATAACATCCTTCAATTGTATAATGACCTGAATTATGAACGCGCGGTGCGAGTTCATTTACAAGTATTTCATCATCAGACAAAAACATTTCAATTCCCATTGTGCCGACATAATTTATTTCACCGGATATCTTTTCCGCAATGTCCCTGACTCTGCCTGAAATGCTCTTAAACCTGTTTCTTTCCGCAAGCACAAGATTACACACATGATCTTTCTGTAAAGTCTCCACAACTTCATACACATGTACTTCACCCTCAACATTTCTTACAAGCTGTGTCGCAATCTCTTTCTCAAAATGTATGAATTGTTCACACATTAATTGACCCCTGCCGGTTAACTTTTGCAGGGCATTCTCAATGTCACTCTCACTTTCAATCGTGTAATTTCCCTTTCCGTCATAGCCCATCGTTCTTGTTTTCAGCACTACAGGATAGCCGTTAGTTTTTGCGAATCCAATAATTTCGTCCTGATTTTTCACGCTGCAGAAGTTGGCAACAGGAACTTCAATTTTCTTCAAAGTTTCTTTCTGGAGCAGTTTGTCCTGGACGAGCCGGACAACTTCCGAAGAAGGAAAAACTTTCTTCCCCGTGTGTTCAACGACAGCAATCTGTTTGTAATCAATGAACTCATTCTCGAGAGTTAATATATCGCAAGCATCTGAAAATTTTCGCAGGCTTTCTTCATAATTCCAATCGCCAACAAATTCATTCGGAGTAAGCAGACCTGCGGGAGAGTTGTACTCTTTTGATAAAATCATAAACTCAAATCCGAATTTTGATCCCGATTCGATTATCATTCGCGCAAGCTGACCGCCGCCTAATATTCCTACTTTCAAATGGGAATTAAGAAAAATTAAAAATTAAGAATCAGGAATCTCAATAGTCTGTTTCATAATGCAGACAAATCACTGCAACAAATTGTCCCTTAAAATGTTTGGCTGAACAGTTTTAAAATTTTCCGAGAAGTCTGTTATACTCCTGCTTATTTTCCAGAACCTTAACCGCTTCCTGAAGTTGCGCATCATACGGGAATGTTGCTTCGTACTGCTCTGATTCTGTAATTACTCTCTTATTGATTTCTCCCGTTATGCTCTGAAGAATTTCCATTTTTGCCATATCTATTTCCTTTTGCTCACTTGCATCAGCTTCCGATTCAATTTTATTGAGCATGTTATCAACATCACTTTTATAGGACTTGTCAGCAACGAGCGCTTTAATCTCATTCAGCTTTTTGTCAATTCGTGATTCATACGAAAAATTATTTTGAGCAAGAAAGGACTTGAACTGACTAAACATTTCATCGCTTGGAACTGCAGCTTTAACTTCAGGATGATCCTGAAGATAAAAATTCGCGAATTTGAAATACATATCCTTTGAAAGCAACGCTGAATTTATTTCACTTTCGGGTTCCGTCTTAATTTCAACATCGGGAGTAATGCCGCCGTAAGCCTTTACGGTTCTTCCTCCCAGTGTTTTGAAATCTGTCCGGTCATATTTGTCCTTGTCAACGAAGACACCGAACTTATTTTCCTTGAAATAATTTCTTTCCTGTATCCACCTTCCGGATGGGGTGTAATATCTCGATCCTGTAATTTTCAATTGCGTCTTTTGGTCGAGATCCTTGATCTGCTGGACAAGTCCTTTGCCGAATGATTTTGTTCCAACTATGACTCCTCTATCCAGATCCTGAATTGCGCCTGCTACAATTTCAGAAGCAGATGCTGTTCTTTCATTTATCAATACCGCAAGCGGCACATCAGCCGGCACCATAGGATCTTCCTTCGAAAAATATTTTCTTTCGGAATCGCTTCTTCTTCCTTTGGTAATGAGAAGCAGGCTATTCTTTGGAACGAGTTTATTGAGGATTCCGATTGCAGCTTCAAGCAAACCGCCTCCGTTATTTCTCAAATCAATTATCAGACCTTTCATCTCACCTGTAGTTTTCAGAGTCTTGACGGCATTTTCAAACTCACTTTCTGAAATATTTGTAAATCTATCGAGCTTAATGTAGCATATACCTTTATCTTTCGGTTCAAGATATCCGAAGTATGAAACATTCTTAAGAATTATCTCCTGTCTTGTAAGATCAAAATCAATTAACTCACCTTCGCGGTCAACTTTCAGGTGCACACTTGTTCCAACCGGTCCACGAACATGTCGGCGCATATTATCTATTCTGTCTGCCTTGATATCTTCACCGTCTATCTGAATAATTTTATCTCCAATCCGAAGTCCCTTTTTTTGAGCTTCGTAACCGTTCATTATTTCAGTGATGATAATCATGGAATCTCTTACACCTATGGTGATTCCTATTCCGCCGTATTTCCCTGACGTAATCAGATCAATCTGATCACGGCTGCTCTCGTCAATATAGTTTGTGTATGGGTCGAGTGTGGAAAGCATTCCCTCAATTCCTGCAGTCATGAATTTATCCGCATCAATTTCATCAACATAATTTAATGCAATCTCTTTGTAAACCTGACCGAATAAATCCATGTTTCTGTTTATCTCTTCATAAAGGTCATCGCCGCCGCCAAGATTAGCACCGGTGAAGAACGATAATCCGATAAGCAATAGAGCCGGAATTAACTTAATAACCCTTGATCTCTTTGTTTTCATATACAAATAATTTTTATTTCAATTTTAAATTTCTGAAATCCGTTGAAAGCATCAGATGGATTCCACGATCCCGATTATCTTGTTGTGAATATTTTGTAAATTCTCACTGCCGTCAATAACAACAAATCTTCTTTTATTGTTGTTGGCAATTTTCAAGTAACCGTCTATTACTCTTTTATAATAAGAAATTTCTTTTCTTTCAATTCTGTCCTCGCTTTTGTTCATGTGCTTTTTCCTGCGAAGACATTCTTCGATGCTTATGTTGATTAAGAAAGTAATATCCGGCAGGGTATTTTCAGTTGCAATTCTGTTTATTGAATTGACGACCTTCAGATCAAGATTCCCTCCGTAGCCCTGATACGCAGTTGAAGAATCGAAATACCTGTCGCTGATTACGTTAGTTTTCTTTCTTAAATGCGGAAGTATAATCTCCTTTGTCAACTGGTATCTTGAAGACGAAAACAAAAGAAATTCAGTCATATACTCCATCTTTAAATGCTCCTTGTCAAGAAGAATGTCTCTGATTTTTTCGGAAATCATTGTGCTTCCCGGTTCTCTGACAGTGATGACTTTCCTTCGTTTTCCCAGAAGATAATTATTGAGAAGTTTAACCTGTGTTGACTTTCCGCTTAGATCAATTCCTTCAAACGTGATAAACATAAATTGAAATCAAATTATATAATTGAGAAATTTAAAACTATGATGAAATAGTTAGACCCATTGCATTGGGATCGGTTCAAAACCGTTTGAAACGGTTTTGAACTGCCGGTTGTCCGTCAAAGTAATGCCCAATAGATTCGGATCTGTTAACTGTAGTTTCGTATGCGCTTCCGGGCATTGTTCATTGCCATCGGTCAAAACCGTTTCAAACGGTTTTGACCCGTTGGTCGTTTGTCTTCGTAGTGTCCAATAAGTCAGTCCTTTACACCGTAATCTTGTATGCGCATTTGGTATGATTCATTGCATGTTGCACTTCGCGCAATTATTTTTGCAGCACTCGTGTCGTTGTAAAATAGTTTGGAAACAAAATTCATCTGAAGACGTGTAATCGGTATATCAATAATTCATAAATTAAAACCATATACTACCATCATGCTAAAAATTTCAACATGCCTCTGGTTTGACAACGAGGCGGAAGAAGCTGCAAATTTTTACACATCGGTTTTCAGGAATTCAAAGATTGTTTCAGCCTCAAGATATGACGAAGCATCAGCGAAAGCCGCCGGCAGACCGGCTGGTTCGGTATTGACAATTTCGTTTGAACTTGACGGTAGAGAGTTTATGGCGCTTAACGGTGGACCGATATTTAAATTTAATGAATCAATTTCGCTTGTTGTAAATTGTAAAGATCAGGAAGAAGTTGATTATTATTGGAACAAGTTGACGGAGAACGGGGGAAAGGAAAGTATGTGTGGTTGGCTTAAGGATAAATTTGGATTGTCATGGCAAATCGTTCCGGAAATTGTCGGCAAACTTCTTTCAGACGGTGATAAAGAAAAATCCGGCAGAGCAATGAAAGCCCTTCTTCAAATGAAGAAACTTGACATTGCTGCTCTTAAGAAGGCTTACGATGGAAATTGAAAATGAGTCAATTTGTTACGGCTCAACTCCTGTTTAAACGGAATTGAAAATTTTTTGATTTAATTCTTGATTCGGTTATGATATGTGAATGCAGATTTTGAGAATCAGAAAATGAGACTATTCTGATTCTTAAATTCTCTAAATTGAATTTGTTGCACATAACTTAAACATGAACGAAATGAAATCACATAATACATTAATTGTACTTATCTTTTCCCTGTGCATATTGTTAATCGGAAAAACCTTACTGCGTGCGAGAACTTTGTTTCCGGAATTCAAAATGATTCTTCCGATATTATCACTCTTGAAAATGACTGGGCAAAGGCTTTGATCGAACGAAACCGGCACTTTGCTGAAGAGCATCTCGCCGAAGGATTTGTTTACACCGAGAATGAGAAGATTTACAGCCGTGATGACATTGTGCAGGCAGTTACCGGTTCAGATACAATTGAAAATGCTTTCAACGAATCAATGGAGGTTCATCTTTACGGAACAACGGCAATTGTAACGGGATGGTTGAATCTGATTGGAAGGAATTCAAACGGTCCATTTGACAGGAAATTTAGATTTACCGATACGTGGATGAAATTCGGAAACAGTTGGAAGCTCATTGGTGCGCAGGATTACCTCATGCCGTAAAAACTCAAACTTCAGAAAATAAAAATTTTAATGAAATGTTAAGCAAGAAATCCATAAGTATTAAAGTATCTGATGCAATCGGCAATGTGAGCGGATTGTATTATTCGCGTTCCGGATCAGAACAAATACTCGTGTTCGCACACGGTGCAGGCGCAGGAATGAAAAACAGATTCATGGAGGGAGTCTCATTGTCGCTTGCAGAAAAAAAAATTGCAACCTTAAGATTTAATTTCCCCTACATGGAAAAGGGAAAGAAGGTACCCGATTCAAAACCTGTTTGTATTACAACAATAAGGGCAGCGGTGCATAAAGCATCAAAGCTCAATCCGGATCTGAATTTGTTTGCGGGAGGAAAATCTTTTGGAGGAAGAATGACATCCACGGCAGCATCGGAAAGCGCAATTCCCGATGCAAAGGGAATAGTGTTCTTCGGATTTCCGCTACATGCCCCGGGAAGACCCTCAAATGAAAGAGCGGAGCATTTGTATAAGGTTAATGTTCCGATGCTGTTTCTTCAGGGAACAAGAGATGCGTTAGCTTCGCTGAACTTGTTGAAACCTGTCTTAAAAAAAATCGGAAAGAAGGCAGAGCTTTTCATAATTGAAGGCGGAGATCATTCATTCCATGTTTCAAAAGAATTTAAGTTGAAAGACAGCGATGTTGTTGAGATAATTTGCAATGAAGTAAAAGATTGGATGAATAAAATCAGCGCACAGCCGAATACCGCACAATAATTTCCTGTGTTAATGTAACAAGCTTCTCATAGGCATTGCTTCTTTTTCAGGAAGGAGTGTTGAAGAGTAAATTGAAGTTCACTGACTAAAAATATTCTCCACCCCCGGATTATTTCGAAAGCAACTCGCACAGCATGACTTTCTGCAGGCTCTGACCAAAATGGTGATATTCATTCTGAAATCGAAATTGGAATATTAATGTCGCATCAGATTCCCAAGTCTCTGCATAGAACTGATTGGAAATTTATTAAGAATGTTATTTATATTTCTCATTCGGATTAATACTTTGCAATAATAATCTCCAGCGTAGAAGATTGATCATTGCATAAGCAAATGAGTATAAAGAAAGAAAAATTACTTGACTCAACATATAAGCAATTTTTGAATTCAATTCACAACCTTGTTTACAAGTCTTCCGACAAGTTTATTTCAGAAGGTTTGATGGCCTATGGTACTGCAGTTGATGAAAAAATGTTTTCGCTTTCTGATTTTAGAAAGCAACTTGACAAGGAAAGGAAGTTCTCCGAAGGAATAACACTCAAAGTAAGAGACACACCGGTATTTAGAAAAATCACAGAAGGGGGAGACAGCGCTGTTATTGTTGGTGAGTATGAAATTGAAATGAAGAGCAATGGAGAAGTACATTTTCTTGATACAAGAATTACAACGGTGCTCGAATATAAAGGCGAAAAGTGGAAAGTGATACATTTCCATGTCGCGAAGGTTGATAAAAATATGTCTGTGGAAGATCCGTTTCACTATGAAGAACTGAAGAGGAAGAATGATGAACTTGAGAAGATTGTAAATGCAAGGACGGAAGAACTTGAAAAGAGAAATGCCGAACTCGAAATTGAAACGTCTCTCGAACGGGTTCGATCACGCGCCATGAGTATGTCAAAACCTGAAGCCCTAACCGGGATCTGTGAAATACTGTTCGATGAGCTCATAAGACTTTCATTTCCTGACGTCCGCAATACACAAATAAATATTTTCAACAACGCGAAGAGAACATTTACGAATTATGACTATGCTGATTATGCAGGGGCAAGCATAACGGAAGTCTCGTATGATCTGAATCCGATAGTAAAGGCTTTTCTCACAAATGCCGCAAAGTCTCCTGATGCATTCGTAGAATTTAAGATTGGCAAAAAAGAAATTGAGGGATGGAAGAAAATGAGACTTAAGCTTGGAGAAATGCCGGATCCAAAACTGGAAAAGATAGACAGTCTTTATTATTATTTTTATTCAATAGGCAGCGGTTCAATTGGACTCTCCACGTTCAAGTCGCTTCCCGAAGAACATCTCAAAGTGTTGAAGCGTTTCAGAAACGTTTTTGATCTTGCTTACAGAAGATATGTTGACATAAAGACAGCACAAGCTCATGCAAGAGAAACACAAATTGAATTATCGCTGGAAAGGATTCGCGCACGCTCGATGTCAATGCATAGCAGCGAAGAATTGGTAGATGCATCAGATGTTTTCTTTAACCAGCTTCTATCGCTGGGAATTGAATCAATAAGGACCGGTGTCGGACTGTTTCACAACGAAGGTGAAACTATCGAAGTATGGTCAAGGTCGCATAATGACATGACTGCTCGCAGCAAGATACTCGGAATTGTTCCCCGGGATACAAATGAATTTTTCAGAAAATGTTTTGACGCGTGGAAGAATAAGGAAAAGTTTTTCATCTATGAATTGAAAGGCGCCAATGTAAAGAAATATTATCTTTCAATGAAGACAACTCTTACCTACCCGGAAAAGAAAGCATTCAATGACAAAGAATACTTCAACATATTTTTCTTTGAGGAAGGATCTTTGAACGTTGTAAGCAGGCATAAACTTTCAGAGGAAGAAATAAGTCTGATGCTTCGCTTTGCGGGAGTCTTTGGACTTGTTTACAGAAGATTTCTTGATCTCAAGAGAGCAGAAGCTCAAGCAAGAGAAGCAAATATAGAAGCATCGCTTGAAAGAGTAAGGGCGGCCGCAATGAGCATTCAAAAATCTGATCAGCTTTCCTTCATTGGTGAAAAAATATTTGGGGAACTAAAATCACTCGGCTTCAACGAATTGAGAAATACTGAAATCATTATCAACAATGATCCGAAAGAATCTGTAACGAGTTATTACTACTCTGATTATGGAGTGAGCGGCATAATAGAAATTTTTTACAAAGAGCATCTCAAGGTAAAGTCGTGGGCGGATGAGATGCGTAAAGCCGGTGATGCCTTTGCAGAAATTATTATTGGAGAAAATGAAATTAAAGAATGGAGGAAATACAGAGAGAGCATCGGCTACCTGCCCGATAGAAAACTGAATAAGGCATCAACCGTATATTATTATTCTTATTCAATTGGTCTTGGCGCATTGAGCATTTCTTCGTTTGCGGAAATTTCCGAAGACCAAAAGAAGATAATTCACAGATTCAGAAATGTATTCAATCTTGCTTATCAAAGATACTCGGACGTATCGCTTGCAGAGGCGCAGACGCGCAGAGCAAACATTGAAACGGCGCTGGAAAGAGTTCGGGCGCGCTCGCTTGCAATGCAAGAACCTGAAGAACTTGTTGAAGTCATTAAAGTCTTGAGAAATGAAATGGGAATACTTCGAGTAGAAGAGCTCGAAACAAGCACGGTCTTTGTGTGGGACATGAATTCCGATAAGGCAGAATGTTGGTTTGCAGTTAAAGATGAAAAAAATACCGAAAGGGAATTGATTGCCGATTATTTAATACTTGAACTTAATGTCACAGCTTTCGGCAGGGTTCTGAAAAAGTTTTTCGATTCGGGAATTGAAGAAGAGAGAATTTCAATTTGCCTGAAGGGAGCAGACAGGAAAGAATGGATTGAATATGTATATAAGATTTCATCCGTCTTCAGAGATTTTTTCGGGAAAGAAATTCCCGATAGGATGTTTCATCTATATAAATATTCTCATGGTGCAATCGGTGTAACGACTTCTGCAGAAATTTCCGAAGAGAGCTGGGATCTTCTTCAAAGAGCAACTTCCGTATTTTCTCTTGCTTATTCGCGATTCAAAGATCTCTCTCAAGCAAAAAAAGATCTCGAATTGTTGAAAGAAGAAAAAAAACGTTCCGATTCGCTTCTGCTGAACATTCTTCCGGAAGAAATAGCAGCCGAGTTAAAGGAATTCGGAAAGTCCTATGCTCGCAAGCATGATGAAGTCAGCATATTGTTTGCCGATATAAGAGGATTCTCAACAATTGCAGAAAGGCTTTCAGCGAGTGAACTTGTAACACAGCTTGATGAATGCTTCAGGGCTTTTGATTACATCGTTGAAAAACATGGGCTCGAAAAAATTAAGACAGTTGGTGATGCCTATGTTTGTGCTTGCGGATTGCCAAAGCCGGTTGAAGATAATGCGGTGAAGACGGTCAATGCCGCGATGGATATGATGGACTTCATAAGAGGTTTCGCAATGACAAAGAAGATTCAGGATCTGCCGCCTTTTGAATTTAGGATTGGCATTCATACAGGTCCGGTAGTAACGGGTGTTGTAGGATTGAAAAAATTTACCTACGACATCTGGGGCGATGCAGTTAATATGGCAGCAAGGATGGAACAGAACAGTGAAGTGGGAAAGATTAATATTTCGGAGAGCACTTTCAAACTTGTCAAAGATAAATTCAAATGCATTCACAGGGGATGCATCGAAGCGAAGAATAAAGGACTGGTTGATATGTATTTTGTCGAAATGAAAAATTAGAATAGAAAGAATTTCAATCAATTTATTTCAATGTTTCGCGATGAAAAATAATTGCTGCAAACTACAATGAACGATCCGGTCACATTCCTTTTCACCGATATCGAAGGAAGCACGCGTCTCGCACAGGAGCTGAAAGATTCATATAACGCCCTTCTTGAATTTCATGACAGGATACTTGCCGAATCAATCGAGACCAACAACGGAAAAACTTTCAGAAAAGTAGGTGACGCATTCTGCGCCGCATTTGCTGATGTTAATGATGCAGTGAGTGCTGCAGAAAATATTCAAAGAAGATTGATTGCCGAATCAAATGACTCTCCGCAGGTCAAAGTGAGAATAGGTCTTCATACTGGAAGTGTAGAATTTCAGAATGGTGAATATTCGGGATTGTCCCTTAGCATTGCCGAGCGAGTAATGTCTGCAGCTCATGGCGGACAGATCCTTGTTTCTGGAAATGTATATCAATCTCTCATTGACAGACATTCCGGTCCAATTACTTTTCGCAGCTTTGGTTCAAGAAAACTTAAAGATCTTCTTCATCCTGTTGACATCTATCAGATGGTATGTGATGATTTGCCGGATGATTTCCCTCCCATAAAGAGTATTGATAAGCGACAGAACAATCTTCCATCGGAGATAACAAATTTTGTCGGCAGAAAGAAGGAGTTGCGTGAGATTAGAAAAATGTTTTCCGCATCAAGATTTGTAACACTTTCCGGCTCGGGAGGAACAGGCAAGACAAGGTTAGCAATAAAACTTGCATCTGATGTGTCAGACGAATACGATGACGGCGTATGGCTTGCAGAGTTATCGCAGGTTCATCAGGATCTGTTTTTGGCACAGGAGATAGCAAATATTTTCAATCTTAAAGATGAGCCCGGCAAACTGATTGAGGAAATTCTTCTTAATTATTTAAGGAAAAAAAACATTGTCATAGTACTCGATAATTGTGAACATCTAATTAATGAATGCGCAAGACTTTCGGAAAAACTTCTGCGGACTTGTCCCGGACTGAAACTCCTTGTAACAAGCCGCGAGCCATTGAGAATTGATGGTGAAACAATTTACAGAGTTCCTTCGCTTGAACATCCTGATCCAAAGAAATCGAATTCGCTCGAAGAAATCATCCGGTATGAAGCAGTCAGGCTCTTCATTGTAAGAGCTTGTGCCGTGAACAGTGCGTTTATTGTAAGTGATGAAAACGTTTCTGCAATTGCTGAAATCTGTTACAGGCTCGACGGCATTCCTCTTGCAATTGAACTTGCTGCAGTGAGAACAAAAATTTTGTCACCTGAAAAAATATGCGAGAAGCTTGATGATAGATTTCGGCTTCTGGTTGACGGAAAGAGGTCTTCACTTCCGAGGCAGAAAACTCTTCGCGCTTTAATTGACTGGAGCTATGATTTGCTTAATGAGAAGGAGAAAATTCTCTGGCAGAGATTGTCTGTTTTCAACGGTTCATGGAATCTGGAAGATGCAGAGGGAATTTGTTATGATGAGATTATTGAAAGAGCGGAAATTTTTGAAATCGTTCATAGCCTGAACGAGAAATCAATTATTTCATATCGGGACGATGCCGATGAATACACAATGCTCGAATCCATTAAGCAATACGGAATCGAGAAACTTTCAGAGTCTGGTGAAGAAAGTAAAATTCGCATGTGCCATCTTAATTATTATCTGAAGTTCTGTGAAGAATGTGTTCCTGAAATGCATGGTGCTGGATCAGGTAAAACGATGGACAAGATTGAAAGAGACTATCAAAACATTCAATCCGCTCTTCAATGGTCAATTGTAAGCAACCATAAAGCTGAAGGGAACAGAATGTCAGTTTCACTTGCTAAATTTTGGGCAATAAGAGGACTAATAACAGAGGGAAGAATGTGGCTCTCAAAACTTATGGAAGGAGCAGATGATGTTGAATTATCAATTATGGCAAATGCAAAAAGAATTGCAGGTACGCTTGCAA
Organism: Ignavibacteria bacterium; assembly: GCA_039810605.1. Taxonomy (GTDB): domain Bacteria; phylum Bacteroidota; class Ignavibacteria; order Tepidaquicellales; family Tepidaquicellaceae; genus JAGPCH01. Next base: position 29,334 of record JBDHXH010000020.1, read on the forward strand.
CACAGCAGGGAGACAATGTGCAAGCCATGAAGTTTATAAATGAAAGTATGGAAGAATTCAGGAAAGAAAATGATAAGAAGGGTGTATCTCTTGCGCTTGTAACTTTGGGGCTCATTCATTTTGATTGTGGAGATCTAAAAAAAGCAAAAGAATGTCTGGAAGAATGTATCGAGCTGAAGCGTGAGATGAATGATAGTATCGGTTTGTGCTCGTCTCTCAATGCTCTGGGACTGGTTGTGCTTGCTGAAGGAGATTTTGAAAATGCGAAAAAATGTTTTGAAGAGACAATGAAAATTGCCGAGGAAGAAAATGATAAAGAATATCAGGCAATCGCGTACAATAATATTGCACAGATTTATGAACACAACGGTGATTTCGATACAGCGGTCAGGTATTTCAGGCTTGGACTGGAAATGGACAAAGAACTGGGCAACAAAAGCGGAATTACAGTTTCATTGTCTAATTTAGCCACAGTCGAAACAGCATTGCAGAATTTTAGTGTCGCGAGAGAATTGTATGAAGAGACTATCAAACTTAGCAGAAATATTAATTTCCGTGAGGGACTTCTTTCAGCCCAGGTTGGAATGGGACTTCTGTGTTTAATTGAAAAAAAATATTCGGAAGCAAAGAGAGTATTCAAAGAATGTTTGAGTGAACAGAAAGATACGTATGACTTCAGATGTTCGGCTCAATGTCTGATTGGGGCGGCGCAAATTGTTGCAGCGGAAAATGATGCATCGCTTGCCTGTTCATTAATCGGATCAGTGAAAGAAAAATTTCGGCTCTGTGGAATATACTTTGACGAGAAACTAATGGTTCAGGAGGAGGCCGTCAAGAAAGAACTTATAGGACAAAACAGTATAGAGGAATTAGAATCCCTTATTGCCGACGGAAGAAACATGCCTTTTGAAGATGCCATAAATGCCGTTCTGAAATTATGAACTTTTTCCCTCAATCACTTGCCACGCCCATTGCCGGATCGGCTCTGAATTAGGTTAAAATATCTTTGATGATTCCCGAAATGAATTTGTTGTCATCACTTCCAATTTTGCGGATCTGCACCATGCAGTGGATTGGACTTATTGTTGAATATTTCGGAATGTAAAAAAGACTAACCCGCCAGGAACTTTCTGATACTCTCAATCAGATTTTCTGCAACAGCGCCATCTTCAGGCGATACCATTTTTCTGTATTCAGAAAGTATTTTCATTGCAGAATCAAAGTCCCGTGTATTGGCATACAAAATACCGAGATTAAATCTGATGTCGGGAGAATCAGGATCAAGTTCGCATGCAAATTCATAATGAATTTTTGACAGAGGAAGATTACCGAGTTCGGAATAAAGATTGGCCAGATTAAAATGTGATTCGAAATGCCTGGGCTCGCTTCTTAGAGACTTAGTGAATGAATCAATTGCTTTGACGGTGTTGCCGTTTTCATATTCGATAATACCGAGATTGCAGTATGCGTCTGCTTCACAGTCACTTGCATCAATTGCTTTTATATATGCCTTCTTTGCTTTTGCATCACCTTTCTCATCAAGAATGAGTGCCTCCTCAAATGGTGTAAGAGTTGAGGGCATAATGATGATGTTCGATGCATGCTGACTTTCTTCGAACAAATCCAGCTGCTCTCTCTGTCTTAGTACAATCTTCGGCTTCTTGCTTACACGCTTGAGAGCTGATTGCTTCTTGGAAATATTTAATTCAAATATATTTGCCACGTTCTAATTATGTATTGTGCAATTAATTGCATCCTAAATTTGGACCGGTTCCTAATCTAAACTGCTTTCTTCTTCTTTTTGGCACCTTTAACTTCGACTGCTTCTGTCTTAACACCTGTCGCTTTCTTCATCGGCTTCTTAGACTTGCTTGCATTTTCAATACTTTGCTTGAGAGCAGTCATAATATCAACAACAGGTTTTTCTTCTTCTTCCATAGTAACTATTTCTTTACCTTCTATTTTCGATTTAATCAATTCCTTGACTGCATCTTTGTAAGTGTCCTTTAGTTTAATGTCAGAAAACTTTTTCGACATAGAATCAACAAGAGTCTTTGCCAGCTTCAGTTGCTCCTTGTCCGCTGTCATTCCGTCGAGTTTAGGGACTTCGGACATTTTCCTGATTTCATTCGGATAACGGAGCTTATAAAGTAGCAGTCCGTTTTCTTGAGGAGCGAGGAGAACAACGCTTTCTCTGTCACGAATGACAACTTTACCAATACCAAGTTTGCCGCTGTCTTTAAGCGTTGCACACAGTAGAGCAAAAGTTTTTGCAGCAACGTCGCCATCGGGTCCGGCAAAATAAGGAGTATCATATAAAGTCGGATGAACCTCCGGTGCATCAACGAATCCTTCGATCTCAATTACTTTGGTGCTCTTAAGTTTCAGTTTGGCAAGATCTTCCGGCTCGATGATGGCAAACTGATCCGGTTCATACTGATAACCTTTGACGATGTCTTCATTCTTGACAAGCTTACTGCATTTCTTGCAGCGCTTATCATAACCAATTAATCCGTTGTCTTCCTTATGAAGCTGTTTGAAACTTATAGTTTCCGATGTCTCAATGGCGTTATAGATACAGATTGGTATGGTGACCAGTGAGAATCTGATATGACCTTTCCAGATTGAACGCAAAATTACCCCCCGTAAATTTGTTAGGTAGAAAATATGTAATTTATTGTGAATTAGAAACGGGAATCGGGAATCGTGAATCGGGAAACGTGAATCGTGAATCGTGAATCGGCAATCGTGAATCGGCAATCGTGAATCGGGAATCGGCAATCGTGAATCGGTTTAGTACTTGATTCTAAGAAACACAGGTTCTCGATATGCTTTATCTTTTGTCATTGATGCAAATTCAATTTCACAAATCAGTTCAGGCTCTATCCAAACAGTATCTTTTTCATCGAGTATTTTTTCTCTTATTGGTTTCTTAATCACCTTCAATTTTGAAATTACTTTGAAAATTTCTTTCATATCAGCAGAGGTGAATCCTGTTCCCACTTTTCCCCTGTATTCAATTTTTCCGTCTTCAATATCAGCGAGATGCAGTGCGCCAAATAAAGCTCCGCGGTTTCCTTTGCCTTTTGTATAACCAATAATGTAACTATCGGCAGTATTCCTTACCTTAATCTTATACCAACTGTCGCTTCTTTTTCCGGGATAATATTTACTGTTCTTCTCCTTTGCCATGATGCCTTCGAGTCCAACTTCCTTTGCCGCCGCAAATAATCCTTCGCCGTCTACAACAGTCTCACTAAACCTGTATGAAGAATCTTTTTTTACCGCATCCTTGAGCCATTCTCTGCGGCGATGCAGCGGCTCACTTGTAATTGCTCTTCCGTCTAAATAAAGCATGTCAAACAGATAGCAATATACCGGACTTTTTTTCATTGCCCGCTGAATCTGTCCTTCGGCTGAACATTGCATCCTGTGAATGACTTCCTTGAAATCAGGCTTCCCGGAATCATCGAGGCAAACGATCTCTCCGTCAAATACACCGCAACTTCCGCGAAAAGATTTTTCGGCATTCAGCAATTCCGGAAATTTTAAAGTGAGATCAATATTGTTCCTGCTGTGCAGGCTGATCTTTTCTTCGTCCAACGTTACGATTACTCTTATCCCGTCCCACTTAACTTCATACTCATAATCATCAGAGTCTGGAACATCCTTTCTCGATTGCGCAAGCATCGGCTCGATTTGTTCGTGAAGCCAGTCAAACTGCGGTCTGTCAACGCGTTCAAGCAGCCAGTCTTTGTTCTTGATTTTATAAATTCTGTATTCGCCGCTTACCGAAGGGCTATGGAGACGGAAATAAAATCCGTCTTTTTTTTCTTTTGTAATCTCATATTTGCCGGAAGCATATACCCACATATCGCCTCCACCATATTGACCTTTTGGAATCGTTCCCTCAAATTTCAGATACTCCATAGGATGGTCTTCGGTTTGAACTGCGAGACGCTTGACACCTGGTGCAGGAGGTAATCCTCTCGGTACTGCCCACGATTTCAGAACTCCATTCTGTTCTAAACGTAGGTCATAATGCAGTCGTGATGCGTGATGACGATGAACAACAAATTGATTTCCGATTGCGTCCGGAACATTACCCGAAGGCTCCGGAGTTTTATCGAAATCTCTTTTTGAAGAATACATCTCGAGTTGTTCGGGAGTCTTATATTTTTTAGAGGGTCCAAGATTTTTTTTTGTAGAAATTTTTGATTTGCGTTCGGGATGCAACTCTGATGCATAAGCAGATATTCCTTCCCATGCATCTCCATTGGAATTAACGATTGCTGGAACATTATTAAGATTGTATTGGTGAGGATCTTTGAGAGTTTTAATTTCTTCCCATGGCAGCGGCATCGAGACGGGCGCACCTTTATTTCCACGCAGACTGTATGGAGAGATTATGGACTGACCTTGCCTTATTCTGTAAATGTCAACAAGCACTCTTCCTTTACGTGCATCTTTTTTTATGTGCAAAGTCAAATTCGAATGCTCTTCGACATAAGGCTGCGCAATTGCCTGCGCTGTCTCAAAGACTTTGTGGAAATCATATTTTTGTTCAATGGGCGTAACGACATGAATTCCCTTGCCGCCGGTTGTTTTTGCAAACACATGATATCCAAAATTTTCAAGATATGATTTCAGGTTAAGTGCAATTTCTACAACATCAGAAAAATTGTAGCCTTCAGGGGGATCGAGATCAAAAACCATATAGTCCGGTTTATCATAATGCGGTTTCCTTGAATGCATCTGATGAAGTTCAAGACACGCAAGATTTGCAAGCCAGACCAGTGCCGCATCTTCGGTTGCGAGGATATAATCTTTTTTTTCTTTTCCTTGTCCGAGAGCGACATATTCAAGCCAGTCCGGAGCCCAGGAAGGACGATTTTTCTGAAAAAACTTTTCTCCGTAAATTCCGTCAGGATACCTCACGAGCGAAAGCGGTCTGCCTTTAATGTGATTTAAAATTGTCGGCGCAATCTTGAGATAATATTCTATTACCTGCGCTTTGGAAATATCGTCATCAGGATACAAAATCTTTTTGAGATTGGAAAGTTCGAGTTTCCTTCTGCCGACCTGAACTATTTGAAGATCTTTTGCCAAATAAATTCTTTTAACACAAAAATCTTAATGCGAAGATTCAGATGCAATTGAAATAGTTAATTCAATATACCCTGCGGTTAATTCATAAAATTCCAATGCTGTCCAAACTAATTTTGAAATTGAGTAATAACTTTAGAAAGTATATCAAAATCGGAGCTAAAATATTTTTTTGAAAGCAAACCCACCTGTGATCTTTCAAAAGAAAAGCGGACCTAAAATTTTGATCTGACATTCGGAGATCGTTTTGGAGAGCAGTGATAAAATTCATTGAGCTTATAGCTAATACAATTGACTAAAAAATTAAAAATTAGTATTTTATATGTTTCCAAAATAAGCAGAATTATACCGTATTGCCAACAATCAACCAATTAGTAAGAAAAGGTCGCAAGAGAATAATTACTAAGAGCAAGGCTCCCGCGATGGATTCATGTCCGCAGAAGAGAGGGGTTTGTACAAGAGTATATACATCAACTCCCAAGAAACCTAATTCCGCACTAAGGAAAGTAGCACGGGTCAGGTTAACAAACGGAATCGAGGTGACTGCATACATTCCCGGCGAAGGTCACAATTTACAGGAACACTCAATTGTTCTTATAAGAGGCGGAAGAGTCAAGGATTTGCCGGGTGTACGATATCATATAATAAGAGGAGCGCTTGATACAGCCGGTGTTGCAAACAGAAAGAAAGCGCGTTCGAAATATGGAGCTAAGAAAAGCAAGGCAGCAACAGGCTAAATTTTTAAAAGTATTTAAACACCAGAAAAATATTCAATGAGAAGAAAGCGAGCAGAAAAAAGAATTCGAAGACCGGATCCGAGATATAATGACATTCTTATCGGAAGATTTATCAACAGCATAATGCAGGAAGGTAAGAAGCAGGTATCTCAAAGAATTTTGTATGATGCTTTTAAAGTTATCGGTGAAAAGACAAAGAGTGAGCCGGTGGATGTCTTCAGAAAAGCAATAAATAATGTTCAGCCCTCAATCGAAGTAAGGTCAAGAAGAGTCGGAGGTGCAAATTACCAGGTGCCAACTGAAGTCAGACCTGACAGAAGAATAGCGCTTGCCATCAAGTGGATATTGACTTATGCAAGGGCAAGGAACGAAAAATCAATGTCAATGAAGCTCGCAAATGAACTAATGGCGGCTTCCGTAGGAGAAGGAAGTTCCGTTAAGAAGAAAGAGGATGTTCACAAAATGGCCGAAGCCAATAAGGCTTTTGCGCACTTTAAGTGGTAATTTTAACTAAATAAATTCAGGATCAAATAATATAATGCCAAGACAAGTTTCATTAGATAAGACAAGAAATATCGGTATAATGGCGCATATTGATGCGGGCAAGACTACTACTACAGAGCGGATACTATATTATACGGGAAGGCTCCACAGAATCGGAGAAGTGCATGAAGGCGCTGCGACGATGGACTGGATGGAGCAGGAAAAAGAAAGAGGCATAACTATTACTTCGGCTGCAACTACATGCTCATGGAATGATCACAGAATTAACATCATTGATACACCGGGCCACGTTGATTTTACTGCTGAAGTAGAAAGATCACTAAGAGTACTGGACGGCGCCGTTGCGCTTTTTTGTTCGGTCGGCGGTGTAGAACCGCAGTCTGAAACGGTTTGGAGACAAGCCGATAAATACAAGGTGCCGAGAATTGCGTTTGTGAATAAAATGGACAGGGTCGGTGCTGATTTTTTCCATGCAGTCGAGATGATGAAGGACAGATTGAAAGCTAATGCAGTACCTATTCATTTGCCAATAGGACAGGGAGATATGTTTAATGGTATCATTGATCTGATTACGATGAGAGCAAGAATGTTTAACGAAGAGACACTTGGCGCAACATTTGAAGACGTGGATATCCCTGCATCACTTGCAGAGCAGGCAAAGGAATACAGACAAAAACTTCTCGAGGCAGTTGCTGACGTAGATGATACTCTGCTCGAAAAGTTCCTTGAAGGAAAAGAGATTAGCGAGAAAGAAATTGTATCAGTGCTAAGAAAAGCTACAATTGAAGTAAAAATAATTCCTGTACTTTGCGGTTCGTCATTTAAGAACAAGGGTGTTCAGAATCTTCTTGACAGAGTTGTTGATTTGCTGCCTTCTCCGCTTGATATCGGGGAGATTGAAGGACATCACGTGCATACAGATGACCACATTAAAAGAGAAATGAGTGATGATGAAAAGTTTACGGCTCTTGCTTTTAAGATAATGACAGATCCATTCGTAGGAAAGCTGACATTTTTCAGAGTGTATTCGGGAAAAGCAAATGCGGGAAGTTATGTTTACAATTCCGTTGCTGGAAAGAAGGAAAGATTCAGCAGGCTTCTTCAGATGCATGCAAACAGCAGAGAAGACATTAAAGAAGTTTATTGCGGTGATATTGCTGCAGCGGTCGGTTTGAAATTTACAAGAACAGGGGACACACTCTGTGACGAAGGTGACCCGATTGTTCTTGAGAAGATTACATTCCCGGAACCTGTTATCCAGATTGCAATTGAACCGAAGACAAAAGCCGATCAGGATAAACTCGGAGAATCGCTTGCAAAACTATCTGACGAAGATCCGACATTCAGGGTGAAGACTGATGAAGAAACCGGACAAACTCTGATTGCAGGAATGGGTGAGCTTCATTTGGATATTATTGTTGACAGGTTGAAGAGAGAATTTAAAGTTGATGCAAACGTCGGTAATCCGCAGGTTGCATATAAAGAGACCATAAGGAAAAAGGTAACACAGGAAGGTAAGTTTGTTCGTCAGTCCGGAGGACGCGGACAGTTTGGTCACGTCTGGATTGAATTGGAGCCGAATGAAAAAGGCAAGGGATTTATTTTTGAAAACGGAATCGTCGGTGGTGTAATTCCGAAAGAATACATTAACCCGGTTTCGGAAGGAATTGAAGAGGCAATGAAAAACGGCGTACTTGCTGGATATCCTGTAGAAGATATAAAGGTTAGATTGTTTGACGGTTCATATCACGATGTTGATTCATCCGAGATGGCATTTAAGATTGCCGGTTCCATTGCGTTCAAGGAAGGTGCAAAGAAAGCAAATCCGGTATTACTCGAGCCGATAATGGAAGTTGAAGTTGTTACGCCGGAGGAGTACATGGGTGATGTGATGGGCGATTTAAGTTCAAGGCGCGGAAGGATAGAGGGGATGTCGCAGCGCAGTGATGCGCAGGTCATCAAAGCGCTTGTGCCGCTTTCGGAAATGTTCGGATATGCGACAACGATGAGGTCAATGACGCAGGGACGGGCAATTTATTCAATGCAGTTTTCTCATTATGATGAAGCTCCGAAGAGTGTATCGGATCAGATAATTGAGAAGGTAAAAGGGAAAGAAAAAGTTACACCGTAATATATTGTTCTTTTACGTTGAGGGTCAGTTCCGCTAAGCCGGGATATAACTCGTAGATTAGACACTACAAACGCTCTATAAAAATTTTCTCATTTCTTTGAAGAGTCTTTGACTTTTGAGGAAGTTTTCCAAGACTGGGTCAGTAGCTCAGATGGTTAGAGCGCGTGCCTTATAAGCACGAGGTGGGAGGTTCAATTCCTCCCTGACCCACTACATTTCAAAGTTTGATAATTAATCATTTATCATTTATAATTTATAATTTAAAATTAATTAAAAATGGCTAAAGAGAAATATAATGTAAGCAAACCGCACGTTAATATTGGAACGATCGGTCACGTTGATCATGGAAAGACTACATTGACTGCAGCAATAACAATGGCTTTGGGAAAGAAGGGCCAGGCAAAAGTCAGAGCATTTGATTCAATTGACAAGGCGCCGGAAGAAAGAGCAAGAGGAATTACGATTGCAACTGCGCACGTCGAGTACGAAACAGAAAACAGACATTATGCTCACGTTGACTGTCCCGGACACGCAGACTATATTAAAAATATGATTACCGGTGCTGCCCAGATGGACGGAGCAATACTCGTTGTTGCTGCGACCGACGGAGCAATGCCACAAACAAAAGAACATATACTTCTTGCAAGACAGGTAGGTGTTCCTGCAATTGTTGTTTTTCTTAATAAGGTTGATATGATTTATGCACAAGAAAAGACTCCTGAAGACGCAGAGCTTCTGCTTGAAGTCGTGGAATCAGAATTAAGAGACATTCTTAATGGATATGACTATCCGGGAAATGATATTCCGATTATAAGAGGAAGCGCACTTAAGGCAATGGAAGCCGGAATAGATCCGAATGCAAGTGCTGATGATGAAAGATTGAAATGCATATATGATCTTATGGCTGCCGTTGACAGCTATGTTCCACTTCCGCAAAGAGATGTTGATAAGACATTCCTTATGCCTGTTGAAGACGTGTTCTCAATTACAGGAAGAGGAACAGTTGCAACCGGAAGAATCGAAAGAGGAAAAGTAAAAGTTGGAGAGGAAGTTGAACTCATCGGACTTGGAGCGAAGAAGAAGACAGTAGTAACAGGCGCTGAAATGTTTAACAAGGAACTTGATGAAGCTGTTGCGGGATTCAATTGCGGATTGCTGTTAAGAGGTGTGGATAAGAATGAGATTGAAAGAGGAATGGTGCTTGCTAAAACAGGTTCGATTACTCCTCATAAGAAGTTCGAAGCACAGGTTTACATTCTCTCGAAGGAAGAAGGCGGAAGACATACACCGTTCAGCACAAATTATCGTCCGCAGTTTTATTTCAGGACTACTGACGTTACCGGAGTTGTTCATCTTCCGGAAAGCATTCAGATGGTTATGCCCGGCGATAATGTCGAAAAGTTGAATATTGAACTTATCACCCCGATTGCGATGGAAGAGGGATTGAAGTTTGCAATCAGAGAAGGCGGCAGAACAGTTGGCGCCGGTGTTGTAACGAAGATTGTCGAATAATTTTTTTTTTGAAACTCATAATAAATCTTATTTAACTTGGCATCACAGAAGATCAGGATCAAGCTGAAATCTTATGACCATTCACTGCTTGATAAATGGACCGAAAGGATTATAAAGACAATCAAGTCCACAGGGGCGATTGTGAGCGGACCTATTCCGCTTCCTACAAAGAAGAATATTTACACAGTCTTGAGATCACCGCATGTTGATAAAAAATCGAGAGAGCAATTTGAAACACGCGCTCACAAAAGACTGATAGATATTCTGAACTCTTCGAATAAAACAATCGATGCTCTTACGAAACTGGATCCTCCCGGTGGTGTTGACATCGAAATCAAAGTATAATTTTTAAAACTGTTATTAGTTACCAAAAAAGATGATAGGAATAATCGGTAAAAAAATCGGTATGACGACTGTGTTTGAAAGCGACGGCAATGCCGTGCCCTGCACCGTTATCGAAGCGGGTCCGTGCATTGTAACACAGATTAAGAAAAAGGAAAAGGATGGATATGAAGCGATTCAACTTGGTTTTCAGGAAATGAAAGAAAAGAATTCAACAAAGCCTGCGTCGGGAAAATTTAAAAAACTGAAGACACCTGTCCTTAGACATCTCAAAGAAGTCAGAGACTATCCGTCAGACGAACTTAAGGAAGGCGATGAGATAAAAGTCGGTATATTCAAAGAAGGTGATGTCGTGAAAGTAAGCGGAGTTTCCAAAGGAAAAGGATTCCAGGGAGTTGTGAAGAGACACGGCTTTGCCGGTGGTGTAAGAACTCACGGACAAAGTGACAGAGAAAGAGCACCCGGATCAATCGGAGGAAGTTCTTATCCTTCAAGAGTTTTTAAGGGACAGAGAATGGCAGGAAGAATGGGTAATGATAATGTTACTGTCAGGAATGTAAAAGTTGTCAGAGTCTTTGATGACTCAAATTTGATTTTAGTCAAAGGTCCTGTTCCCGGTGCCAATTCGGGAATAGTCGAAATTTATAAAAACTAATCTAATGGAACTCAAGGTATTCAAGTTAGACGGATCGGATTCAGGGAATAGCGTAAACCTTCCCAAGGAGATTTTTGAAATCGAGCCTAACAATCATTTGATTTATCAGGCTGTGAGAATGTATTTGTCTAATCAAAGACAAGGTACTCATAAGACGAAAGAAAGAAATGAAGTAAGAGGCGGCGGCAAGAAACCGTTCAGACAAAAGGGAACGGGTCGTGCGAGACAGGGAACAAGCCGTTCTCCGGTGATGGTTGGCGGAGGAAATATTTTTGGACCCAAACCTCACACCTATAAACTGAAGCTTCCAAAAAAGGCTGCCCTTGTTGCGCGAAAGAGCGCATTGAGTCTGAAGGCAAAGGAAAACGAAATAATGATAATCGAAGACTTTACGTTTGACGCTCCAAAGACAAAGGATCTTTTTAATATTCTTAAGTCGTTGAAAATTGACGGTAAGAGAATACTTTTGTTACTTCCGGAAAAGAATGACAACGTGTATAAGTCAGGAAGAAATATTGATAAGCTTAATGTACAGATTTCTGATAAAGCGGCAACGTATGACCTATTAAATAATAAAATGATACTCATGCAGAAGTCTGCCGTTGATAGCCTCTGCAAGAGCATGATGAATTAATCAGAAACGTACAATGAAAATAGTATTAGTAAAACCTCTAATTACCGAAAAGAATACGATTCATCAGGAGTCACTGAATCAGTATACTTTTGAAGTTGGCAAGGATTCAAATAAGATTGAGATTGCAAATGCAGTTGAGAAGAAATTTAAGGTAAGGGTTTTGAAAGTCAGGACGCTCGTTTCAAAGGGAAAGAAAAAAACTCACATGACGAGGAAAGGGAGATTCGAAGGATACAGAGCCGACAGGAAGAAAGCAATTGTTACGCTGCACAAGGATGATAAGATTGATTTTCTTGGCAATGTGGAGTAATTTGTTTTTCAGCAAGTTTCCAATCAGAGTATCTTAGTTGATAATACGAAAAATTTTGAATGAGCCCGATAAAATTTTGTCGGGCTTTTCGCTCTTACTGAATGAATGCTGAAATGCGAATCTGAAATATTCTTAGATACAGATGTTTTTCATGAGATGTTGAAATTGAAGGAGGTCACATTCCTTTCACATTGCAGAAAATTATACAAAGAGATTTTTACTTCGGTAGTCAATTGTTCCGAGATTTTCTCCCAATGCGGGAACAAAGATGAGATTAAAGCAGCAAAGGATATGTTTGAAGGCATTGGAATACTCGGAATTCCCTTCAGATATTCCGAAGCAATTGGAAACGTAATGAAGGCAATTGAGGATAAGGGAACAGGAAACACTTATAGGGATGCTTTAGTTATAGCAATAGCAGCAGAAACAAAGTTGCCGGTGGTCACATCAGATACAAAGAAATACGAATCCATCTCAAAAATTTTTAACGTGAATTTAATCAACAAAGAAATTATTATAACCTCCGATTTGCCCGGATCAGCAATTTAAAAAAGCATAATCCTAAAATATGAAACTTGGAAAACAATATACGAGCCGTGAGAATCAGTCAACGGATATTTACCTGAAAGAGATTAGCAAGACGACTCCTCTTTCTGTCAGCGAAGAGATTGACTGCGCGAAGAAAATTAAGAAAGGAGATAAAAAGGCTCTTGACCTGCTTGTGAAAGCCAACCTTAGATTTGTTGTCAGCGTAGCAAAGCAGTATCAGAATCAGGGACTATCTCTCAACGATCTAATCAACGAAGGTAATCTTGGACTCATTAAAGCAGCAAAGAAATTTATTCCTTGTTCAAAGTAAATTATTTTCATTTGATTGAAATAAATTCGAAAGATTT